>CAMEKR010000001.1 GCA_945921515.1 uncultured Clostridia bacterium
CGGATTTTGCCGTGCCTTGCACGGCACACGGTTGCCCGCTTGTCTGAGAACATTGTTATTCAATTTGTTTTGCTTAACGCAAAACCACAGCTAACGCTGTGAGCCGCTGACGCGGCTTGGAATTGCATAATAATAACCTCAGACATAAAATCCGCAAAAGCGGATTTTGCCGTGCCTTGCACGGCACACGGTTGCCCGCTTGTCTGAGAACATTGAAACATCAATTCGTTTTGCTAAAGCAAAACTGCGGCGTTTTCGCCGCAATGCCTTTCGGCATTTCGAATTGTGTTATAATAGGTATACAAATTAAGCGTCGGTGTCATTGCTTAGTATTAGGTACATGAGGTAACCCAAAATACCATGCTAAAATAATCTGCCACCGGAATCTACAATTTACATACTGCATTACAGAAAAACGGTACGATAAGTAGCGGAGATTCTCAAAACACAAGGAGGAATTTCTATGGGATTTATAATCAAGGATGGAGTTCTGGAGCATTACGAGCCGCAGGCAGGAGTAACCGAAGTTGTTATACCCGCAGGTGTTACAAAAATCAAAGATGGAGCATTTTCCGATTGCCAAAATCTTGTTAGTGTTACTATTCCTGACGGCGTAACATATATCGGAAAGTTCGCTTTTGTAAACTGCACAAATCTGAAAAGTGTGAATATCCCCGATAGCGTGACAGAAATAGGCTTTCATGCGTTTAAGGATTGTAAAAGTCTCATCGATATTACTATTCCCGAAAGTGTTACGGAGATTGGAAGCGGCGCATTTGACTCAACACCATGGCTTGCAAAGCAATCCGATGACTTCGTTTTAGCCGGAAAAGTTCTATACAAATATAACGGAAATCAAACAGAAGTAAAAATACCAGATACCGTAATCAGCATCGTAGACTGGGCATTCAGCGACTGCAAAAACATCAGAAGCGTAACCGTAACCTATGGTGTAATATATATCGGTGCGTTTGCGTTCAAAGGCTGCACAAGCCTTGTAAATATATTCATCCCCGAAAGCGTTACGAAGATTGGAGAAAGTGCGTTTGTAGGTTGTACAAGCCTAAAAGGTATAATCATACCGGATAGTGTGACAAGCATCGGAAGAGAAGTATTCAGCCGTTGCATAAGCCTTGAAAGCATAACAATACCTGACAGTGTAACAAATATAGGAATCGGAGCATTTATGAACTGCACGAACCTTGAAAGTATAACCATACCCGACAGTGTAATAAATGTTGGAAGCGGCGCATTTAACTCAACACCATGGCTTGCAAAGCAATCCGAGGACTTCATTTTAGCGGGAAAAGTTCTATACAAATATAACGGAAATCAAACAGATGTAAAAATACCCGATACCGTAATCAGCATCGGAGCAAGTGCATTTCGAAACTGTCAGTGGCTTAAAAGCGTGATTATCCCCGACAGAGTTACTGATATCGGAAATAATGCGTTTGCAGGTTGTACAAGCCTTGAAAGCATAACGATACCGGATAGCGTGACAAATATAGGAGTAAGTGCATTTGAAAAATGCCTGTATCTTAAATGCGCGATTATCTCCAACAGAGTTACTGATATCGGATATAATGTGTTTGCCGGTTGTAGAAGTCTTGAAAGCATAACGATACCGGATAGCGTGACAAGTATCGGAGACGATGCTTTTTATGGCTGTACAAGCCTTGGAAGCATAACCATACCGGATAGTGTGATAAGCATTGGAAGCGGTGCCTTTGACTTAACACCATGGCTTGCAAAGCAATCCGAGGACTTTGTATTAGCCGGAAAAATTCTCTACAAATTTATAGGAAAACAATCGGATGTTAAAATTCCGGAAACCGTGACGAGCATTGGAAGTTATGCATTCAAAGATTGTGAAAAACTCAAAAGTGTAATTATTCCCGACAGCGTAAAGGTCATCGAAAGCAAAGCGTTTATGGGCTGCAAAAATCTTACCGAAATAACCATACCAAACAGCGTTACAAGTATTGCAGGGGAAGCATTCGAAGACTGTAAAAGTCTGAAAAGCATAACCATACCGGATCGTGTAACATATATCGGATACAGTTTATTCAGAGGTTGCACCGGCCTGACAGATATAAGAATACCTGAAAGTGTGACATACATTGGATATGGTTTATTCAGCGGCTGTACAAGCCTTGAAAGCATAACCATACCTGACATAGTAACAGATATTGATTATTATGCATTTAAAAACTGTAAAAGTCTTGTGAACATAATCATCCCCGACAGCGTGACGAGGATTCGAGACGGTGCGTTCAGAGACTGCACAAGTCTTGAAAGTATAACCATGCCTAAAAATATGAGATATATCGGTTCAGATGTTTTCAAGTATTGCGCAAGCCTCACAAGCATAACGATACCCGACGGCATTACAAGAATCGGGGAAAATACATTCAGCGGCTGTACAAGCTTAAAAGAAATAAGTATTCCTTACGGAGTGATCATAATAGAAAAGAATGCGTTCAAAGACTGTAAGAGTATAGAAAGCATAACCATACCGGATAGTGTAACAGAAATCGGGAAGGGTGCATTTGAAGGCTGTACAAACCTGAAAATTATAAATATCCCCGACAACATGATTAGAATTCAAGGCGACGCATTCAGAGACTGCACAAATCTTAAAAGTATTACCATCCCCGACAGCATTAAGCGGATAGGCTTAAACGCATTCAAGGGTACACCGCTCGAAGAAAAATATCTGAACCGTTTTACAGAATCCTAATGTTCTCATAACATACGCTGACAAAACGAATAATCATGCAACTCAAAAGGGTATATTATATCTATCTGTGGAAGAGAATTACATATCAAAATGGTTGATGTCCTTTTTTTAACCCATAGTTTGTTGTAAAATACAATTAAGCTTGATACAATAATATAAACAACGGTTATATAAAAGGAGGCTTACTTATGCCCGCAAAGCAGCCGAAAAGAATTTTCATCATGAACATTCTCGACATTCTGAAGCGCTACAGCGACGAAAATCACCGCTTGAGTCAGAAAGAAATCGTCGATATTCTGAAAACCGAGTACAATATGACGGCAGACCGCAAGACCGTGCGCCGCAATATCCTTAACCTCATAGACTGCGGATATAATATCGAATACAGCGAGGCGATCCGAATGGTGCCGAACAAGAAAACCGGCATGCTTGAGGAAAGCTATATCTGGTCGGATTTTTACCTCGAGCGCGAATTTACCGACAGCGAGCTTAGACTGCTTATCGACGGACTTCTGTTTTCCGGAAACTTGCCCTACAGCCAGTGCAAGTCGCTTGTAAAAAAGCTTGAGAGCCTGTCAAATATCTATTTTTGCTCACGCATAGGTCATATTGCTTCTCTCACCGATAACAAAGCGGACAACAAACAGCTTTTTCTCAATATCGAGCTGCTCGGCGAGGCTATAGCAAAGCGGCGTAAGGTATTGTTCCGCTATCTTGAATACGATACCGATAAGCAGCTGCACGCCAGAAAACGCCCCGACGGCACCGTGCGTGAGTACATAATAAATCCCTATCAGATGGCGGCGCGAGAGGGGAAGTATTATCTTATCTGCAACTATGACAAGTACGACGATATTTCAAATTACCGCCTTGACCGTATTTCCGACCTTAAAATACTGGACGAGCCTGCAAAGCCGTTTGAAAAACTCAGCCAGGCAAACGGCAGACCGCTCGATCTCGGCACATATATGAAGGAGCACCCGTATATGTATTCGGGCGAAACCGCGCGGGTAAAGCTCCGTATCTGCCGTGCGATGATAAGCGATATGATCGATATGTTCGGCGATGATGTCCGCTTCAGCGATGAGGACAAGGACAGCGTAACCGTGTCAACGGTCGCAAATCTGAAGGCGATAGAGCAGTTTGCACATAACTTTGCACCGGATGTGGTGGTGCTTGAGCCGGAGAGCCTGAGAGAAAAGGTTAAAAACCGCTTGCGGTATGCGGCGGACGTTTATGATTAACAAAGGAGAAGTTTATTATGGAAGAAAAAAATGCAATCGACTTTTTACTGTACAGCTATTTCGGAGTTACCACAGAGTCCGAGTGGAAGATGTGTGTAAAAGCGGCAATCGTGAAAGCTTATAACGATGCAACTATGGAGGGCGCATACAACACTTTAATTCCAAAGAAAAATATCGATTTGCGCAAAAAATCAGATAGTGCAAAAAAAGAAGCGGCCAAACTGATAAAGACACATATAAAAGAATTATTCACAAGCTATAGTGGCGAATTTGACAAATGGCACTCTACGTTATGCGAAGAAATAAAAAATAAATATTCCAATGTAAATAGTGAAAATACCTTGTTTACATACGGCAATGCACAGAAGTGGGTCAATATGACTATAAAATATATTTGCATTTTGGATTTGCTTAATCACAACCACGATTATCATGATAATATAGAAAAGTATATGAAGCATTTTCATGTTCCGGTTGACAGCTATATAATTGAAGCAACTTGGAAAGATACGCAAATTAAGATTCCTGTAAAAAATAAAAATAAAGACAGAGGAAAGTATAACTCCGAGAAAGTAAAAACGTGGAGCAAATGGGAAAAAACAGACTATACTGATTTTCAAGATTCACTCAAAATAATTTTGGGCAATAAAAAACCACTCGAATGGGAAGCCGAAACTTGGGTTAAACAATCCGAAATACGCAAGAAAAACGAAAAACAAGCTAAACGAGATACTTTTTTCAAAGAAAATAATCCGCTGTAATAATCACCACCCGATACTCCTCCTCAAAATCCCCCGCAGTCTTTGTACTGCAGGGGATTTTTCATATTTAAAGCCATATGTCCCGAAAATCGCACATCTGTCAAGGTATAATTATGGTACAAAAACGGATAAAAGCCTTTGCTATCAAATCACGAGGGATCATTCTCCCGTAATTCAACATACAGAAGGAGTTCTCACGATGATATATGCCGTATCCGACCTTCACGGTTGTTTCGATAAATACAATAGGCTGCTTGACAGGCTCTGTCTGTCGGATAACGATACCTTGTATATTCTCGGCGATATTGTCGATCGTGGCGACGGCGGTATTGATATTTTTAAAGATATTATCGGCAGAAAGAATATAATCGCTCTCAAGGGTAATCACGAATATATGGCGGCAACTATGCTGAAAGCATTTGTAATCGGAAATGACGGTTATCTTTCAGAAAAGCTCATCGAGGGTCTCGGTCTGTGGCTTAAGGACGGCGGGCAGCCGACTCTTGAAGGCTTTCGCAGACTGAGTGCAAGAGATAAAATATTAATTTTCCACTTTCTGAAATCACTTCCTGTTTACAAGAAAATTGAAGTCGGGGACAGAAAATATTTTCTTGCTCACACAGTACCGGAAAAGGATAAGATGCTTGATTTTGAAAACTGTGATGAACATGATTTTACTATCGGCGAGCCGGAGTACGAAAAGCAATACTATGCCGATACCTTTATTGTGACGGGGCACACTCCCACTAGCTTTATTGATGAAGCATATACGGGAAAGATATGGCAGGAAAACAATCATATTGCTATTGATTGTGGTGCGGTTTTTGGTAATCCGCTGGGGTGTATATGCCTTGATACGATGGAAGAAATATATGTGTGATGTTATTTGTAAGACGGTAAAATATTTTCAGCCGGTGTCGGTCAGTAATAGAATGCTGAACGGCACCGGCTGTAGCTTTTTATACAGATATTTTCGAATATTTCAGACTTTTTTCATAAACACACATATTCTCATTTTTTAGAAACCATATCCGCAAAGCTCTTATCCATACGCTCCTGTGCGTATGCTGCACCTTTTTCATCTCCTCTTGTAGTACAAGCGGCTTTGAGTTCTGCGGTCGTTCTCGCCGGATGACTCTGCGGCATTGGCAAGGGCAGAGCGAAGTGTTTCGATTTTCTGCTTCTGTTGGTCGATTTCTTTGCCCAGAACTTGGTTTCTTGCAGTGAGTGCCTCGGCGGATTTATCGTTCTTGTCGAACTGCGAATCCACAAGTTTCATTTCAGAACCAAGCACCTTGAAGGAATTGTTGATTTCAGCGAGGGATTTCTTGAACTCCTTTTCGCCCTCAAGACCTATTTTCAAGCCAAAATTCTCGGACATTCTGTGTCACCTCCTCGGAAAATGGGCATAAAAAAAGAGCCTTTCGGCTCGGGGAGTATTGTAAAAGGAGCAACCAGACAGTTACTCCTTAATTGTTTAGTCTTATAGGAATTGGTTAATCAAAGAAACCGCAAAACTCAATCCAATTGCAAGTTAGAGTCGGAAGAGCCTTTCGATATTTTTTTATGAAACTCTCCATTTCTTTCTTATAAATAAAATGAATGTTCTTGCTGGTATTCTTTGTATATGATTCTGAAGTTGAAAAAAGGAACACTTCAGAACTTGGGTCATCTTTTATCGTGTCCATATAATCATTAGCATTCAAAGAGACAGAACCACTCTTTACTTGCGGATAAACATGGCAGCCCTTATCGCTAACCATTTGGCACTCATACTTTGGAAAAGTGTATTTTACAGTTGATGAAAAAATGTGATACCCCTTTTCAATCTGAAGATATAACAATACAAGTTCTTCAATTGCCTCAGCGGAAAGTACTGACCAGAAATCCATATTACCATTGCCGACACTATAATGGTTTGTATTTGAATATTTATTCCAGAGATACATGGAAATTTCTTCTACACCACTAATTGATTGTGCTGACGCAGCAGGTCTAAAACTACTAACTACTTTTCCAGGCACGTCCTGTTCCATGCCTATTTCAAGCCATTCAACATTAACATAATTGGAAATATCCAATTGGTAATGCATATCGGTTGGCTTGCTATTCTCCCACAAACCTATAACACGGCACAAATAGTATTTGTTGTCAAGCCTAGTCCAGATTAGGTCATCTATTATCATTCTACGCATGGCATTCAAAGCTTTTATAGCAGCTGTTTTATCGGAATAAAACTGTGCCTGTTTCCGTATTTCAGCATCTGAATTGATTCTGGTATCGATTTTTCCCCAACCAACACCTATCAATTTTTCCTTTTTGCAAAAATCCAACAAATCTTGCCTGGTATACCCTAAAGCGATATCATTCTTGATATGTATTCTCCATACTTTCATAGCTTTTTCCTTTCGTTGAAAAAATATGATTCTTCCATAGTTTAATTATACCACACATTTCTACATTTTTCAACCCCTTTTCCAATTAAATTCCCATCGGCACAACCTCATCAATGCACATCTCCCTTTTCGGCTTTGCAATCCCCATAAACTGCTTATGGCACTCCCACAAATCCAGCAGAAACCCGAACGGCATAAGCCACACCTCTTCCGAACCGAGGTGCAGCTGCGCCGTGCCGTAATAGAACAGCCGAGTGAACAATTCTGCGTCATTCACTCGGCTGTTACTGCGTTTTTTGAGGTATCTTCACTTTCCACATTCCGCTTTGTGCCTTTCAGCATAGCTTCGGTGATTGCGTCCTTGTACTCCGCAAGTTTGCCGGGAGAGGTGAGAAGTTCCACGGTTTCCTCGGTGAGCAGCGGTTTCTTGTCCTCGTTTTTGAGGTTGCGTAAGGTTTTATTTTCTGCTTACTGTTTGTAAATGTCGCTTTTATCAAACGCATTCTCTCCGATATATTCAACGCCTTTCGGTATATTTATATCTCCGAGACGGTCGCAGCCGCTGAACGCACTCGCTCCTATCCTTGTCACGCTGTCGGGGATGCTAAGCTCTTCAAGATTCTCGCAATCGATGAACGCACAGCTTCCGATGACGACAAGGCAAGAGGGAAGAGTAACGCTTCTGAGACTTTTGCAACCCTTGAACGCCCGGAAGCCTATCTTTGTCACGCTGTCCGGAATGCTGATATGCTCAAGAGCAGTACAGTTTTCAAAGGTGTTGTTTTCTATTTCGGTCACGCCTTTGGGTATGCTGATACTTTTTAGGTCGGTACAACCCATGAAAGCGCCGCTTCCTATGGCGGTCACTTTGTCGGGAATAACAACGCTTTCAAGATTAGAACAACCTTCAAACGCTCTACTTCCGATGCGCTTGATACTGTCGGGGAGAGTAACGGTTTTTAGACTTTTGCAGTCCATGAAAGCACCAAAGCATATGTCCGTCACACTGCCAGGTATAGTTATATTTGCAAGACGCTCACAACCTTCAAACATACTTGCTCCTATACTTGTTACTCCGTAGGAGATAACCGCACTTTCAAGATTAATACAGTTGCCGAACGCACTATTTCCTATATGTTCAACGCACTTCGGTACAGTTATATTTCTGAGGCGTTTACAGCCACAGAACGCATTTGCCTCTATCTTTGTCACGCTGTCCGGGATGCTAAGCTCTTCAAGATTCTCACAGCCGCTGAATGCACAGCTTCCGATGATGGTAAGGCGAGAAGGAAGATTAATGCTTCTTAGATCTTTGCAACCTTTGAATGCGTCTTTTTCAATTACAGTCACGCTGTCTGGCAGTTTTATTTTGGATAGCTTATCACAACCACTGAATGTGTCTCTTGAGATAAGATTAACACCTTCGGGTATGGTTATTCCTTCAAGGCTTTCACAGTTTTTGAATGTATTTGCACCTATCCATTCTACACTGTCGGGTATTGATATTCTGCTGAGATTTTTACAGTTTTCGAATGAATATGCCTCGATTGTTTCAATGCCTTCCTGTATCGTTACTTCTTTAAGATTCCTACAATACCTGAATAAATCCGAAGAGATATATTTCACGTTTTTGGGAATAGTTATACTTGATAAGCTTACACATCCGGAAAACGCCTCAAAGCCTATGTATGAAACGCTGTCGGGGATAATAAGACTTGAAATATAAGCGCAATACTTGAATGTTCCGCTTTCGATACTTGTAATGCCATCCGGTAAAGATATGCCTGATAGCCTGATACATTGGAAGAACGCTTCTTCTCCGATATATTCGACGCTATCGGGTATGTCTATGCTTTTGATGTTAAAACAACCCGCGAAGGCTCGCATTTCTATCCTGGTAACACCGCAAGGGATAGTCACTCTTTCAATATGTGCGCATCCTTCAAAAGCACATTCGCCTATAACGGTCACACTGTCGGGTATTATGACATCTTTATTTTTACCGCCGTATCGGCAAAGCACTTTGCCGACAATAACAAATTCCTCCGTCGATTCTGAAAACCAAGGCGTTTCATCAAATACGTACGAACCTAACTCGGTTAGACTGTCAGGTATTGATATATATTTAAGACTCGTACAGCCTTCAAATGCACAGTCTTTTATTTTTGTCACGCTGTCGGGTATGGTCACTTTTATAATATCTTTGCAATCGGCAAATGCACTATATCCGATACTTGTAACGCCTTGCGGAATATCAACTTCGGTTTTATCTCCTATATATCTGTATAGAATCTTTCCGATGATAATAAAATCATCTGCCTGTTTTTTTAGCCACAAGGTATTATCAAAAGCGCTGCTTGAAATACAGTCAAGACTCTCAGGAAAAGCTATTTTTTCAAGGCTTTCACAGCCTATAAATGCGTCGCTTTTGATAACCTTAACGCTGCTTGGTATCGAGATTTCGGTAAGCTTTTTGCAATTTCCGAAAGCGTATTGACAAATTTCCGCCACGCTGTCCGGGATAACAACGCTTTCAAGCTGTGAGCAGTTTGCAAATGTGCTAGCTTTTATATCTGTTACGCCATGCGGGATAACAATGCTTTTTAGGCTTGTACATCCTCTAAATGCCCAATAATCTATGTATGCAACGCTGTTAGGGATATCGAGTCTTTCAAGGCTTGTACAACCGCTGAATGCTTCCAAATCTATACTTTTCACGCTATCGGGGATGATAACGCTTTTGATTTGACAGCAGTTTTTAAAAGCAAATGCTCCGATACTTGTCACGCCGTCTGGGATTTTTATATTGACAGATTTCCCTTTGTATTTGTAAAGAGCCTTTCCGATTATTACAAAATCGCCCGTCTGCTTTGTAAGCCAAGGCGTATTTTCGAATGCATTGGTACCTACCGAAACAACATTTTTACTTATTTTTACTTTTTCAAGCTTTGTACAGCCACGAAAAGCGTCGCTATCTATTTTATAAACACTATCCGGAATAATAACGCTTTCAAGGCTTTTATTGTTATAGAACGCACAGATACCGATTCTTGTCACATTTTCCGGTATTTTTACATGGGGCTTATCCCCTTTATATTCCAAAAGCTCGTTGTCTACAATATGCAATTCTTTTTGTGAATTTTCTGAAATTGAAATATCATCAAATGCATTTTCATTTATGTTAAGACTTGAGCAGTTTTCAAAGGCTGATTCTCCGTTTTCCTTAACACTGTCGGAGATAGCAACACTTTCAATCTTTACACTATCGGCAACCCCCTTACCAATTGCTGCAATTTCTTTTTGGGTTATCTGATTGTCACCTACGTTCAGCTCTCTGCCAATTAATTTCTTTTCCATAAAATACCTCCGTGAATTATATTGATGATTTATCGCTGTATTCCGAAAAAACATAGAATATGCCTTTTCCCATTGCTTAAAATCTGCAAGCGTCTTTTTCAGTATATAAAACCGTCTGATTTTGTGAAAAATGTCCCTGTTTTCAAAAAAACAGTAATACACCTGCTGTTCACTTTTCGTCACGGTTCGCTTTGCAAATCCCATATTTTATTACGAATAACGAAGGGAGAATAAGTGCAAAACAATGCTTTTTTGGTATTCTTAATACAATCAGAAAGAAACGCCATCTCAACTTGACATATCACACAAAAACCGATATAATATAAATAAACATTTGCTTAATAAAAGCGAGGGGATTTTATTGCGTACCGTAAATGAAGAAGCCCGAAAGGCAAAGCAGATTGAGATAATGGAAAAATGCTTTGACTGCTATGCCGAGGGAGGACTTTCTGCTGTGGGGGTAAAGGCTGTTGCCAAAGCCTGCGGCTGTAATGTTGCGAGCCTGTATCAGTATTTTGATAACCTCGACGACCTTATAGTAAAATCTACCGAATATTGTATGAGCAAGGTGGAAGCTGATTTTATGGAGAAAGCACCCACCGATGCACAGGACCTGTGGCGGTTCATTGACGAGATACCAAAATGGACAGCAAAAAAGCACGGCAAGAAATACCGCCTGATGTATCAGGTCTACACCCACCCGAAGTACAGGGAGTACGGGCAGAAGTTTTTTGCAGGAGTAGATAAGCGTTATACCGAATATGCAAAGAGCTTGGAGCCAAAGCTTGGTATCCCTTATGAAAAGCTGACGCCGCTGATATTCATCCTTATCAGAGCCTGCGTACATTACGCACTGTTTGAGGATGAGTTCTATTTGAAATCTCAGATAGCGGTGCTGAAAGAAGCTCTTGAGCTTTTCATTGCAAAATATAACTCAAAATCAGTAACAAAGGAGGAAAAATAAATGAAAAAGCGAATTATAAGCTTGTTGCTGGCTGTATGTATGGTGCTTTCGTTAGTGCCGACTATGGTGTTTGCTGAGGGCGGTGTGGAATATCGCTACTGCGACGAAAACGGTAAAAACTGGCAGACCGGCACAAAAACCGAGTACACCGTGGTATCAAGCGAAGACTACACATGGGGAGATGACGGAAATGGCGGCTGGTATGTTGCAACCGGCAATGTAACCATCGGAAGCAGAGTCACCGTCAGCGGTGAGGTTCACCTGATTCTGACGGACGGCTGTTATCTTTTAGTCAACGGTGGAATTCGGGTGGAGGACGATGACAACGACCCTGACACAACCTCCCCCAACGCCCTGACCATCTATGCCCAGTCCGACCCCGTGCTGAATGCGGACGGAACTGTGAATGAAACAAATAACAAGGCGGGCAAGCTGACCACCCAGAATGTGGCAACCTATAACGCAGGCATCGGCGGTAGCAGTGCCGACGGCATCGAAATCAAAGACTGCGGCACCATCACCATCAACGGCGGCATCGTCACTGCTACCGCCACCTACGGCGCGGGCATCGGCGGTAGCGATGGCGGCTCCGGCGGCACCATTACCATCAACGGCGGCAAAGTCAAAGCCAACAGCACCTGCGGCGCGGGCATCGGAGGCGGCGCCGGCGGTAACTTCGCCGGAAACGGCGGCATCGTCACCATCAACGGCGGCACTGTTACAGCCAGCAGCAACTACGGCGCGGGCATCGGCAGCGGTGCCGGCTTCGGCGCCGGACTCCAAGCCGGCAGCGGCGGTGACGTCACCATTACCGGTGGCGTTGTTACAGCCACTAGCACCAATATGGAGGGCATCGGCGGAACCTTCAGCCCCTGTATCTTCCGGACTAATAACGGCAACGCAGTGCTATTCGCAACCTCCATTGACGATCAAAGCAATAAAAGCAGTTGGAGCGGCATCATCTTCGAGGGCGATAATGACGGTATTATCTACGGAACAAGCGTTACTCCTACCGATGACTTCACCATTCCAACCGGAAAAACACTGACTATCGGGGAAAATCAGACCCTAACAATCCCGGAAGGCAAAACCCTGACAAATGAAGGAACCATTACAAATAACGGAAAAATCTTTGTTGACGGTACTTTCACGGGCACCCTCACCGGCACGGGCAGCGTTTACTGCGCTCTGACCGTCAGCGGCTGCACAGCGTCATTCATGAACCCCTACAACTACAACAATAAAACCTACGCCACGGCAGGAAGCGAGATTGCTTTAACTCCCGATACTCCGACAGGTTATGAGTTTAAACAATGGAACTCTGTACCGGCTGTAACAATAAGCGAAAACAAATTCACAATGCCGAGTGCGGCTGTCAAAATTAACGCACTGTTCGACCTGCTTACATATAATGTCGCTTTCGTGTTAAACGGCGGCACAATAAACAGCGGCAATATCACAGGCTACACCTACGGACAGGGCGCAACGCTCCCCACAGACGTTACCAAAGCAGGCTATACCTTCAAGGGCTGGTACGACAACGAAGAATTAACGGGAAGCCCTGTTACTGCAATAAGCGATACCGATACGCTGGATAAGGAATTTTGGGCGAAGTGGGAAGTAAACACCTATACCGTCACCTTTGACACCGACGGCGGAAATACCATACCGGATAAAAATGTATTATGGACGGATAAGGTGCTTGACGGCATTACCGCTCCCACAAAAGACGGCTGGAAATTCACCGGCTGGAAATACGGAGATGTGACCGTAAATGATAACATCGAATACTGCTACTTAGTTGCAGATGAAACAATTACAAGTATTACTCTTGTTGCACAGTGGAAAGCAAACAACTATACGGTAAAGTTTAACACCGACGGCGGAAATATCATAAACGATAAAACAAGCGTTAAGTGGGATGATAAGGTGCTTGACGGCATTACTGCTCCCACAAAAGACGGCTGGAAATTCACCGGCTGGAAATTCGGAGATGTGACCGTAACTGCCGACACCACCTATTCCTACCTTGCCGGTATTGACACCGTTATGGAGATTGAGCTTACCGCACAGTGGAATGATATTACTGCTCCGACAGGCGAAATCAGCATTGACACAAACAGCTGGACTAAATTCCTCAACAATATTACCTTTGGCTTGTTCTTTAAGGATACGCAGGAGGTGACAATCACTGCAAGCGACAACAGCGGCGAAGATGTTACAATAGAATATCTGTTAAGCGATAAAGAGCTTACTGCTGATGAGCTTGAAAATGCCACCTTTACTGCATACAATGATATATTCGGTATCAACCCAGATAACGAGTATGTGATTTATGCAAGGCTTACCGATAAATCAGGCAACTACAGCTATATAAATTCCGACGGAATTGTGCTGGATAGTGTTGTTCCTGTAATTTCAGGCGTTGAAAACGGTAAGACTTACTGCGAAGCACAGACGGTCACCGTTACGGAAGAATATGTTGAAAGCGTGAAAGTAAACGGCACAGAGGTTACACTCGACGCAAATAATCAGTTTACACTGAATGAGGGTACACATACAATCGTTGTCACCGATAAGGCAGGAAATGTATCTGCCGAAATGATTGTAACCGTCAATGACGGACACACAGACGAAAACCCGAAAGACCATAAGTGTGATATCTGCGGAGAAACACTTTCCGAACACGCTTATGAGTGGCAGAGCGGAAACGGACAGTACTGGCAGAAGTGCGGTTACTGCGGTAATGAAACCGAAAAGAAGGATATCCCCGAAATAATAATCAACGCTCCCGATACTGTATGCAGAACTCAGAACTGCGAGATAAGCGCAACACTCCCGACCGATATTACCGACGCGGTATTATCTGTTGAGTTTGCTTATTTTGGCGGTGCGGTTTATCTGACTGTTGAAAACGGTATGCTGAGCTACATTGTTGAAGCTTCATACTATTCCGATGATGAAAACAGTTTCAATATAGTTATATATGCAACAACGGCTGACGGCTTCCCGCTTGAAGTTAGCAAGACCGTTCAGATTCAGGATAAGCACGCAGGCGGAAAGGCTGACTGTTCAAATAAACCTGTCTGCGATACCTGCGGTGAAGAGTATGGCGAGGTTGACAGCACAAACCATAACCTTGAGCACATTCCTGCAAAGGCTGCCACCGTTACCGAGAACGGAAACACAGAGTATTGGCATTGTAAGGATTGCGGCAAATACTTTGCCAACGAAAACGGCGAAAAAGAAATCGAACTTAGCGATACGATAATCGCAAAGCTCCCGCCCGAAATAATAAAAGGCGCAGGACAGAGCGTAACAGAGGGTGAAAAGAAGGTATTGTCCTTCACATCCAATGCGGCTTACAGCGATTTTGTCCGTGTAGAAATTGACGGTGAAACCCTCGATGCAGAGAATTATACCGCAACTGAGGGCAGTACAATTATCTCCTTAACAGCTGATTATGTAGCTACTCTTTCAGCAGGCAAGCATACGATCGGCATTGTATCGGAAAGCGGTACAGCGACTACTACATTTACCGTTAATGCGAAGACGGTAGATAACCCCGATACAGGTGATAACAGCCACATGGTATTGTGGATAGCACTTGCTCTTGTCAGCGGTAGTGCAATGATCGGAACAACGATTGCAGGCACAAAGAAAAAGCGTTCTGCAAGGTAAAAATCAATAGATTATAAAATACGAGGTGCTGTTACAGCGAAAGCTGTAACAGCACCTTTTTGTATATGATTCAGCGTTAAGTATATAGTAAAAACTTACGCTTCCTTTTCTTTCTTCTTATCGCTGATCATAAGCGCAAAGAATATAAGACAAAGCATAAAGGTCGGTATCGAGACAATCAGATTGTCTAAAATGGTCGGGGAATAATTATCGGGTATACCGCTAATAAAGAGCTTTCCGATGCTTTTTCCACCGAAA
The DNA here is from genome assembly GCA_945921515.1 of uncultured Clostridia bacterium. Classification (GTDB taxonomy): domain Bacteria; phylum Bacillota; class Clostridia; order Oscillospirales; family Ruminococcaceae; genus Ruminiclostridium_E. Next base: position 15,405 of record CAMEKR010000001.1, read on the forward strand.
TTTACAGCGGCGTGCATAATTGTGGCAGGATAGATCGAGCCTGTCTTTTTTGTAAGCCACATGAGCCCCATACCTAAGAATGTGCAGGTGATACACATAGATATTATTCCGAGATAGGGATAGCCGTCATACTCCGTGCCGAAGTTATGACCTGCAACCGTCAGCTCTGCGTGCCACAGCCCCCAGATGATACCTCCGACTATTACCGTGCCTGTAGTACCGATAAGCGACTCCATCTTCTGATTCATATATCCTCGCCAGCCGAATTCTTCACCAAAGGTGTTGAAAGCCATAAGCGGAACAACAGAGAGCGTAAGCATCACATTTCCGGCAATCTGCATACCGTTCATGCCGCCGCCTATATCGGAAAAGTCGTATTTGCCGTATATGATCGTTGCGAGAACGCCCTCTGCAATGCCCATAGCAACTACGGATATTATTGCAATCAGGTAGTATTTTAAATTACCTTTTAATTTCAGGTGAAGCAAACTGTTATTCCAGCCCTCGTGCGTGAGTTTACGGGTGATGACGTTTGCAAGAGCAGGTCCGAAGCCTACAATAAGAGCAAAGAAAGGCATTTTGTAGGTTTCAAACCATTCGTGATAGCCGAAAACGCTGTTCATTATAATCGCAGGGATCCAAGAAATGCCGAACGCCAGCAGGATAAATATAACGAGCCTTTTTGCTTCAAGTTTCTTATTTATCATACTCGTTCACTCCCTTCATGAAGATTTTGCAGGATAACTTGTAGGATAGAATATATGCTCCCACAGATAAAGCAGGGAATATTCCGAGAAGGAGCATTGTAAGGTCGCTGTGTTCGCCTGTCATGAAGCCTGTCAGCCATTCAAATACCTTATCCTGAATATCTCTGGGAAGAATCGACAGCACCAATATTGCCACTATGGCAAGAGAAAGTATTATGATACCATTTATTAAACTGCCTCTCTTTTCACCGAAACGAAGCATCAGCGGAATTACAAACGAATTCATAAAAATAAGCGCAAAGAAAACTATAACAGATATGCTCATTAAGCTGCCCATTTCTTCTCCTATGGCAAACCAGCGGATAGTGGCAATAAGAGTTTCTGCAACATAGCTTGAAACGAAATATATTCCGCACATTGCAAACGAAAGAACATACTTTGTGTACAGGTACTTTTTTACACCCTGCGGCGCAGAAGCCGTAAAATACGCCCAAAGCTTTCTATCATCGCCGTGAAAAACGCTCAGTAGCAAGCCGCTTACACTTAAAAAACCAAGAGCTATAGCCACGATGCGTATTAGATCGGATGTCAGCGTTCTGACTATCCAGTCATCACCGCCGCTTTTATCGCTGAACGATAAAATAGCAATAACCAGCGTAAGAAATGCTTGTATAAGGAAGGGAAGTACTATTACGGTACAGATGCTTTTCCTGTTCTGCCTTAGTTCTTTGTAAAGAAATCCTACAGGCTCGCTGTGCGGTGCGGCAATATCTAATGTTTTTTCTGCTTTAACTTTTTCTTTTATTGCCTTTACTCCGCCCGAATATGCATATTGTAAATGATTATAAATTACAGCAAAAAGAACAGCAAAAAGTGCAATAGTAAGCGGAATAATCCACCACAGCATTTCACCTGTCAGCGTTGAAATAATATCGAAAGACAAAGGTTCGCTGCTGTCCGAATTAAAAAGCGCCACAAAATCAAAACCTGCGCATTTCAGTATTACCAAAGTAATACATATCAATGAAGCCAAGCAGATAAAGCTGCCGGTATTCTTCATTTTTTTATACTCATCGGTATTTCTTGCACGAAGTACAAAACTATCGATGATAATTTTTGAAAGCAATATAAAGTCAATAAGGATAAACAGCAAAACCACATAACCGATTTCAAATTGCGTTCCTGCAATCAGATTGATAAGTATGACGCAAGCCATGCCAAACAGTACAGATATGCCGAGTGCGCCGATAAAGCATATCAGTTTAACTATCGCACGCTCTGCGGCGGTCAACGGCAGAACATAGGAATAATTGTTCCAGCCGCTGACAAGGTCGCTTTTGAAAGCGGTATCATCCGCAAAAAACACCGTTGAACACAGCATGATAAGCATAGAAAGCATTTTGGTAAATGTATTAATTATTTTCTCTTTGCCGGGCGTTTCGGCAAAAATACCATTAAATAAAAATACTCCTGCGATGGCAAAAGCGATAAATGCAAATAAGAACAGAAATCTTATTATGTAGAGCTTTTTTGATACTTTCAGTTCCCGAAAAATCAGAGAGCGGAGTTTTGTCATGAGTTCCACTCCCTTTCGTCCTTGTGAACATAGTAAAGCATAATGTCGTCAAGGCTTGCAGGGTCTATGATTGCGCCGCTGTATCTGTAAGACGCAGACTGCCTGTCTGAGAGCATAGCCTCTGCGCCGTAGTTATTCATACGAATGCTTACAATATCTTTCGGATCGATGTTAGAAAGTTCCGACTTGTCGCATTTAAGAATACCGTGGGATTCAAGAATATCATCTTTATATCCCGAAATCAGCAGTTTGCCTTTATCGATGAAGGTAACGCTGTCTGCAATCTTTTCAAGGTCGGAGGTAATGTGCGAGGACATAAGAATAGAGCGTTCGCCGTCCTGGAGGTACTCCATAAAGATATGCAGTATTTCATCACGCACAACAGGGTCAAGACCTGTGGTAGCCTCGTCCATTACAAGAAGCTCGGCGTTGTGGGAAAGGGCACAGGCTATCTGAAGCTTCATCTTCATACCCTTAGAAAACTCGCCTATCTTCTTATTTCTGGGCAGTCCGAAACGGTCTAAATACTGCGTATAAACAGCGTTATCCCACTGCGGATAAATTCCCTCAAATATACGAGCCATATCCTTTGGCGTGAAGATATCGTGGAAGGGCAATTCATCAAAAACAACGGAAATGCGTTCCTTGATTTCCTGTTCGTTTTTAAGATAATCAAGCCCAAGCAGCTTTATTTCTCCCTTGTCTATGCCTATGATATTCAGCAGACTGCGGATAGTTGTGGTTTTGCCTGCACCGTTCTGACCGATAAATCCCATAATCGAGCCTTTAGGCACATTGAAGCTGATGTTATCCAGCGTAAAACCGCTGTATTTTTTCGTAAGGTCTGAAATTTCAATTGCATTTTCATATATAGCCATGTTCATTCTCCTTCGTTTACAAGGTCGAGCAATTCGTGAAGCTCCTGCAGAGAAATCCCTGCCTTTTGTGCTTTGTCGCTTGCCTCCATAAGCAAGGCTTCGATCTGCTTGATCTGCTCTTCACGCAGCAGCTCTAAATTCTGCGCCTTTACAAACGAGCCTTTGCCGGTAAACGATTCGATAAAGCCGTCACGCTCAAGCTCCTCGTAAGCACGCTTGGTAGTCATAAAGCTGATATGGAGCTCTACGGCAAGATTTCGCATGGACGGGAGCGTTTCTCCCTCTTTCAGCTTGCCTTCGAGTATCAGCGTCTTGATTTGGTTCACAATCTGCAGATAGATTGCCTCACCGTTTGCATTGCTGATGTTGATATTCATTTAGTGTACACTCCTTGGGATTTAGCTACTGCCGCTTATTATGCGGTATAGCATAATACTTGCAAGCCTTCCGGACAGCTTGCAAGTATAAATTGTATAATCTCTATGTATACAATTATATCATTCGAGTTACAGCTTGTCAATAGTCTTTTGTAAATTAGTTGAAAAATGAACTGCCGTGTATTATGTACGACGGCTCGGCATTATGGATATGCGTTTTTTGTTATATGAATGGCATACTCGTCTTGAATCCGCCGCTGTTTTATGATATAATATTTACGAAATTTTTCCTTTAAGGAAAACGGAGTACGGAGAAGAAAAAATGATAGAAACAGCAGTACAGGCGCTTATAGACTATGCGCTCGAAAAGAAGCTTATATCCGAAGACGACGAGATATGCGTAAGAAATTCACTTATCGATGTATTAAAGCTCGATAACTGGAACTCCCCCGAGAAGAAGTCATACGGCACGGTTGACGATATACTTGATGATATTGTTGACTACGCCGTGCAAAAGGAGCTTATACCTGCGTCAAATGCGTGGCGTGACCTTTTTGACACAAGGATAATGGGCATATTTACGACTATGCCTCACGAAGTTATATCAAAATTCCGTGAGAAATACAGCGATAGTCCTAAAGCGGCTACCGACTGGTATTATGCTTACAGCGAGGACACAAACTATGTCCGCAAGGGCAGAATAGCAAAGGATATCAGATGGAAGTACGACAGCGAATACGGACAGCTTGATATTACAATAAACCGTTCAAAGCCCGAGAAAGATCCGAGAGATATTGCCGCCGCAAGAAATGCGGTTAAGGTATCTTATCCTGCCTGCCAGCTTTGTATGGAAAATACGGGATTTGCCGGAACTCTGACTCACCCCGCAAGGCAGAATCTGCGCCCTGTGCCTATTACGGTTCACGGCAGTAAATGGGGATTCCAGTATTCTCCGTACGGATATTACAACGAGCATTGTATTGTGTTCAACAGCGTACATATCCCTATGAAAATAGACGCCGATGTATTCGGAAAGCTGTTTGATATAATAGAAACGCTCCCTCACTATTTTGTAGGCTCAAATGCAGACCTGCCCATTGTCGGAGGCTCTATTCTGTCACACGAGCATTTTCAGGGCGGACGCTATACCTTTGCAATGGAAAATGCGCCGATAGAATACAGCTTCGTACCTGCAGGCTTTGATGGCGTGAAGGCAGGAATTGTAAAGTGGCCGATGTCGGTAATAAGACTCAGCGGAAAAGACAGAAGCGAGCTTGAAAAGGCTTGTGACAAAATACTGTCTTTGTGGAGAAGCTACAGCGATGAGAGCGTAGGCATATATGCCTTTACCGATGGCGTGCCGCATAATACGATAACACCTATAGCAAGACGGCACGGCGATGAATTTGAATGTGACCTTGTGCTTAGAAATAATCTTACCGATGAAGCAAGACCGCTCGGTATATTCCACCCTAACCCCTCTCTACATCACATAAAGAAAGAAAACATCGGCCTTATCGAAGTAATGGGACTTGCGGTACTTCCTGCAAGACTTGCGGACGAGATGAGCGAGCTTTGCGATGCACTTGTTAATAAAACCGACCTTTCGGCTGATGAGAAACTCAGCTGTCACGCCGAGTGGATGAACGGACTTTATTCAAAATATGAGGATGTAAAACCGCCACAGGCAGAAGAAATAATCAAGCGTGAAATAGGTGCGGTTTTTGAGCAGGTACTGCTTGACGCAGGCGTATATAAGCGTGACGAAAAGGGCAAAGAGGCTTTTATGCGTTTTGTTTCTGTTCTGGAAAAATAAATCATATCTTTTTTAGTGTAATTTATTACATTTTTATAATGCAACTTGTACAAATCGAGCCCTGTGTTTACATACAATGTTGATATATTTTTTATTTGGCTGTTGCTTTTTTTCTCCTTGTGTGCTATAATCGTCACAATAGGTGTGCGTATATGTAAAAATATGTTCTCTTTTGACAAAATCCCCAGATTTTGTCATATCATACGGCGCTTTTATTACGGTATAAACCGATGAAAATACAGACGAAAGGAGAGGATCGAAATGCCGAAGATAAAGTATAAACCTGAAGTGTTGCATTTGGTTGTTGTTGTGGCTATTGCGCTGTTTATAACTTTGGCAACGATCCTCATATATAATACGACTTCTTCAATAAACAAAGGAGTCAATCAATATTCGGACAGGCTTGCATCTCAGAAGAGCGATTTGATCAAAAACACGATTTCATATGAAGTAAAAACGCTGATAAACTTCAGTGCTTGTCTTTCAAATTATAAAACGATCCCAGAAAATGTTATCGTTAAGGATATCACTGCACTTGAAAACAGCATGACTACCGCAGAGGCTGTTTTTATTGCCGACGCTGACGGTGATGTTATCGCAAGCAAGAATGTAACTATGAATGTTTCTCACCGTGAGTATTTCCGTAATAGCATCAAAGGAAAAATATGCGTTTCTAAGCCGATGTACAGCGAGCCTGACGGAAAGATGGTAAACTTCATAACTGTCCCGATTTATGGAGATTATAAGCGCATTATCGGTATTGTAGTAGGAGTATATAACGAGCATATTTTCAGCGATATGCTTGATATGTCATTTTCGGGTATAGAAAATGACAGCAATGGATATATTCTGAATAATAACGGTGAGGTTATTATGCACGGCAATTATGTGCTCGGTGATGATGTACCTCAGTTTGATTCTTTCTTCTCATCTGAACTGCTCAGCGATGTTTCCGAAACGGACATTGCGACAGTAAGAGATAACTTTATGAAAGTCGGCTCAAGCGGAATTATCAAAACTACATATAATAATGAACGGTATGTGATATTATATGACGGCTTTTCCGAGATAGACAATCTGCATTATTTGGTAATTGCTAAGGAAGATGTTGTTTCGGCACAGACAAACAGCTTTATTACTAAGAATATATCGATGTACATATTCTTTATCGTTATACTGTTGCTTGTTATCATCGCCTACATACTTATCGTCAGATTCACATTCAAGCGGTTAAAGAACGCAAACGAGCATATAAGCCGTATAGCGTATGTTGACAGCCTTACAGGCTACAGTACCTGGGATAAATTTGTCCTTGATGCTAAAAAGCTGCTTCAGCACGAATACCGCAGGTACGCTCTTGTTAGCTTTGATATCGATAAATTCAAGGCAATAAATGATATGTACGGACATGATGAAGGTAACAGAGTGCTTAAGCTCATAGCTGATACCGTAAACCGTAATATCGAAAACACTGAAACTTTCTCAAGAATCAATTCCGATAACTATTATATTCTTATGCTTTATCATGACGACAGTCAGATATCCGAAAGAATAAGAAATCTTATACAGGCTATCGAATATGAGATAACCGAGTTCGTTCCCGTACTTTCATTCGGTGTTTACCGCATACTTGATTCTAATGAGTCAATAAGGCGTATGGGCGATCTTGCGGATATAGCCAAGCGCACGGTAAAATACGGTGATGACAGCGCATACGCTTTCTATACCGAGAGTATGCTTGAATCTATGCGTGAGGAAAAACGGATTGAGAACGAAATGCAGAACGCTCTCGATATGCACGAGTTCTGCGTATTCTATCAGCCTAAGGTGTCGCTTGACGGTAATGTAAACCTTACAGGTGCAGAGGCGCTTGTAAGATGGATAAAAGACGGAAATGTCATTTCACCCGGCAAGTTTATTCCTTTGTTTGAAAGAAACAGATTCATAGTGAAGCTTGACTTCTACATAATGGATCAGGTTTGCATCAAGATAAAGCAATGGCAGAAGTATTATAAAGATCTGCTGATATCGGTCAATATGTCGAGAGTGCATCTGAAAGACCCGCAGTTTGCAGAAAAGCTTTACAGCATATGCGCTTCTCACAATGTTTCTCCGTCTAATATAGAGATAGAGATAACCGAAAGTGCCGCTTATGAATCGCTCGAAACTCTTGTTAATGTGTTCAGGGAGCTTAAGGAATACGGCTTTAATATTTCGATTGACGACTTCGGCTCGGGATATTCTTCACTCAATATGCTTAAAGACCTTCCGGCAGATGTGCTTAAGATCGATAGAGCCTTCCTTGCCGAAACCGACAGCAACAAGCGTGCAAACGATATCCTCGGTCACGTTATCAGGATGGCTTCATCGCTTGGTATGCATACGATATGCGAGGGTATCGAAACCGATGAGCAGGCTAAACTGCTCGGCGGTCTCGGATGTGAAATGGCGCAGGGCTTCTATTTTGCAAAGCCTATGCCGAGCGACTCTTTTGAGGAGATACTCAAAGGAAACAGCAAGACTATAAATATTCCCAAAGAGGCATTACGGGAGGATACATGAGTATTTCCAACGAATCTCTGCCGATAATAACCGGCATTGTTTCAAACACGGCGAGATCTATGACGGTAGTTATGAAATACATATACACCGTTTCCGATGAAGATTTTTACAATATCAATATCAAGGATGTATTCCGTATAGCGCTTATGGATGTAACTGACACATCTAAGCTTGAAAATCTCGGCATCAAGACGGCTACTCCGGATAATTCGGCGTTGTTTGATACCGCTGAGTTTGGCAGGGTAGAGCATCTTATCATGTACAGTCTTGCTGTGCGGCTTCCGTATATTGCAAAGCAGATAGAGAACTGTCCGCTTACAAACAAACAGCTGAAGCTCACTTTTGAACAGCTTAAAAACAGCGGCGCAGATAATTTCGGCGATATTATCTATGAAAGTTTTAAAGACAATATGAAGCGCTCAAAGAGCAAAGCTCCTGTCCCTGCGTATTCGTCAGATTGGTTCAGAAGATATGTCTATACCTATATGCCAAAGTTCGGCGAAATCAATAACCGCAATCTGTATTTTTTAGGGTGCGTTGAGGCAATGTTTCCGCTGTATTATTCGGCACTTGTAGCACAGCTGAAAAAAGTATTATTTTTACTTGAAAAGTAAAGCAAAGCCTGAGAAGAACAAAACTTCTCAGGCTTTTTATGTTGTATTCTGTTTACTGATTCCTTTTCCTTACTATCAGCCCTATCAGCGAGAATATGATAAGCATACCGAGGTTTGCGACAACTACGCTTGCGCCAGCAGGAAAATCTGCGTGATATGTGATTTCCATTCCGATAATAAAGCTTACGCAGGCAACGAGCGCAGAGCAGATGGTAACGCCTCTGAAGCTTTTGAACACTCTCATAGAGGTCAGAGCAGGGAATATGATAAGGCTTGAAATCAGCAATGCGCCCATTATTCTCATTCCCACAACTACCGTAAGTGCTGTGAGCAACGCGATTATGGTGTTATATACGCCTGATTTAACGCCTGTTGCTTTTGAAAAGCTCTCGTCAAAAGTTACCGCAAAAATCTTGTTGTAGAACAGCACGAACATCACAATTACAATTACCGAGCATACTATGCTCAGCACAAGGTCTTCATTGCTGATAGCAAGTATACTGCCGAACATATAGCTGTTCATATCGGTCGTACCCGATGACTGCGAGACTACTATTGCACCGATAGCAAGCGCACTGCTTGATAAAAGCGCTATTGCGGCGTCGCCTTTTATCTTGCCGTTTGAGCTTATTCTAAGCAATATGAAGGCGGCGACTATTACTATGGGGATAGACACCTGCAAAGGCGCTAAATTAAGAGCAGACGCTATAGCGAGAGCGCCGAAACCGACATGAGAAAGACCGTCGCCTATCATAGAAAAACGCTTTAGCACAAGGCTTACACCGAGCAGTGCGGCGCAAAGCGATACCAAAAGTCCTACTACGAGCGCTCTTATAAGAAAATCGCTCTGAAAAATCTCAAACATTGTCCTGCGCCTCCTTAGAACCCGTATGGTGATCGCAGTTACAGCGGCAGTCGCAGGTGCTCATTGCGTGGAATATATCGGTACTGCGGTACTCTGTGGTTGTTCCGAAGAAATACGCTCCGCTTTCCATATGAAGTATCTTTGTGCCGTATCTGAGCGCCCCCTGCAAATCGTGGGATATCATTATTATTGTAACTCCGTTCTCACGGTTGAGTCTGCTGATTATCTCATACATTTCTGCCGTAACCATAGGATCAAGTCCCGAAACGGGTTCGTCAAGCAGTAACAGCTTCTTTGTGGCGCAAAGGGCACGGGCAAGCAGTACCCTTTGCTGTTGACCGCCCGAAAGGTTGCGGTAGCTTCTGTGAGCTATGCTCGATATGCCGAGAAGCTCAATATTGTCATCGCACAGCTTCTTGTCGGCTTTTGAGTAAAACGGCGAAAGCCCTTTTCTACCAAGACACCCTGACAGCACGACCTCACGGACTGTAGCGGGAAAGTCCTTCTGCGCCGCTGTCTGCTGAGGAAGATAGCCTATCTCTTTTTGCTTTAAGCCGTCGGCAAATATTATTTCTCCCGAAAGCGCAGAGCGAAGCCCAAGCAGAGTTTTCATCAGCGTAGATTTTCCGCTTCCGTTTTCTCCGACTATACACAGATAATCTCCTGCGGATACGGTAAAGCTGAGGTCTTTTACAACGGGAGTGCCTTCGTATCCTGCTGTGAGTTCTTTACATTCTATAAGATATGACATAAAATCATCTCCGTCAGCCGTCAAGGGCTGTTTTTAAGTTTTCAAGATTCTGCTTCATAAGGTCAACATAGCTGATACCTTTTTCGAGATCTTCTTTTGATACATTGTGGCAGGAATGAAGCATAAGCGAACTTGCGCCGGTTTCTGAGCAAAGCGTATCGGCAACCTTTGTACTGCTGAATTCGAGATAGTATACAACCGGTATCTTGAGCTCTTTTATCTTTGATATAAGCGAAGTCATAGCCGCCGCACTCGGCTCCGATTCATCCGAGCAGGAGCTGAAAGCCGCATAGAAGTCAAGACCGTATTCTTCCGCAAGATATCTGAACGGGAATTTATCCGCCATTATTATTGTATTGTTTTTAGCGTTGCCGACAGCTTCTTTATACGCTTTATCAAGCTCGGAGAGCTGCCCGTTATAGCTGTCCTTGTTCTTTGTGTAAACCGCCTTGTTTTCGGGATCTGCCTCGCATATTGCGTCATACACCGCAGTAAGCATAAGCTGTTCGTTCTTTGGAGATGTCCAGATATGCTCGTCTGTTTCGTGGCTGTGTTCTTCTTCGTGTTCTTCTTCGTGAAGTTCAGCTTCTTCAAGCGTTTTCACGCAGTCGATAAGCTTTACCGTTTTTACGCTGTCGGATTTGTTCGAGGATATGATTTTCTCTGCCCATTGCTCGTTTTCGCCGCCGATATAAAGAAATATATCGCAGTTTTGTATCTCAATTATTTCTTTTGCCGTAGGCTCGTATGTATGACTCTCGCTTCCGGGTGGGAGCAGTATGGATATATCCGCATTATCTCCTGCGATCTGCCTTGCAAGGTCATAAGGAGGGAAAACGGTGGATATTATCTTCAGCTTTTGGCTGTCTTTGTTATCGGCTTCATTCTGCGATGCGCAGGAGCATAAACATAATGCGGTTGCCGCCGCAGTAAGTAATGCCGTAATTCTTGTAATACTTTTCATTGTGTCTCACTTTCACTTGTCTGTTACTGTTTCTTTGTCCGCACAATCACTGCATACGCCGTAAAAAACGGTCCTTGAACTGTCGATGATAAATCCGTGGTCGGACTTTATATGAGATTCGATATCTTTAAGATGACCGCATTCAAGGTGTATCAGTTTTCCGCACTTCAAACATTTCAGATGAAAATGGTCGTGGCAGTCCGCTCCGCCTGCATACTGATAGCAAGCGCTCTTTCCTTCGCTTAGGATATATTTTCTTACGATATGCTGTTCGCACAGCTTTTCGAGATATCTGTATACCGTTGTCTTGCCGACTTGCTCGGATTTCAGCGCAAGGGCAATAGCGTCCGCCGTAAGATGATTTTCGGCGTTGGATTTAATATATTCAAGTATCAGCTCACGCTGACGGGTATTGTATGACATAAGCACCTCTCAACAATATGAAACTGAAATTCATTTTCAAATCCTTAGCTATTATACTATCGTGTCCGCAATTTGTCAAGCGTTTTAAGAAAAACATTGAAATATCTTTCAAAATATGTTAAAATCAATGTATAACCGTAATCTTCGGAGGTGCCTTTATGAATGAACCTATTCGTATCGTAAAAGATGAAAACGGCTCGGTAGTTCTGCGTTTTGACAAGCGTGAAGGCTGTGTAAGCTATACCTTGTATTTCAGGTGCGAGGGCGGCAGATTCAAACCTCTTATTACTACCGACAAGACAGCGATAAGGGTAAACTGTGTTGACGGATTGTGCTTTTTCAGGATAACCGGTCATACCGAAAACGGCAGAACGGTAAATATCGGCACAGCAGATACATCTGTTCTGATGAAGAAAACAAGCTTTATCACTATGGGTTCGTACAATATTCAGAAGATAGTTGAACGCAGTCCTAAGTTTTCGGCGGATAACACTCTGAGGGAGATATCACCGCTGACGGCATTTTTTCCGGGTATAGCTGATGGTGAGCATATTGACAGCGGTAAGAAGGCGTTCGGATATATCGAACAGCACCACAGCGACTATTTTATATTTGATTTTTACAAGACAGCGGTACAGGGAATCATAAAGACCGATAATTCTTTCCTTACTGCGGGAATTGACGATAACGACAAGCTTGGAGAGAAGCTTCCAAAGATACTTCCTCCCGAGGTTTATGAGCCGCTCGTTGAAGTGTTTGCGGCTCAGCTTCTAAAGCTCTATCCTTCCGACAGAATAATACTTGTCCGTACCGTTTCGCCCGAGTTTTATGCTATGGGAAGGCAGATGAGAAGAAGCACGCCAAAGAAAAAGCTGAACGCTTATCTTGACAGGCTCGAATCGTACTTTATAAAGCTTGCCGATCCGATAGTAATTGACCTTTGCGGTATGTATTTCGGCGATCTTTGTGCAAAGAGCGACGGAAAAGAAGCTGTATTTGACCGCTTTTTCTTAGCTGACAGCGCAAAGGCTCTCAGTGAGATAACAAGCGGCGAGCCGGGAAAGCTGTACTGCGAAAGGGATGTTGACTCAAGGCTGTCGCAGATACTTTGCTATTATGACAGCGCAAGCAGCAGGGGTATGATTTCCGTGCTTCTTGACAGAAAGAATCCTGCGGACTCGCTTATGTTCTATACTTCAAGAGAATTTATCGCAGAGAATAAGGCGGAGCTGAAGGATATTATTCTTCAGGAGTATACCTCTGTTTCGGATATTTACAGATATTATGACTTCGGTGACAACATCGAGATGAAAAATGTTGTCAAGGTGATCGCCGCACTTGAAAGCAACACACTTCAGAAGATATCCCACGGCGAGCTTATCCGTATGCTTGACAGGCAGTACAGAATAAAGCGCCCTATAGCAAATTTCATCCGTGCTACTCTTGAAAGCGCACTTGACAGGCAGGTGGATGTAAACGAGCAGAATCTGCGCTTTATGATACGCCTTGCTTATGACCTGTGGAATGGCTGTGACGCAGACGCAGTACCCGAAAAGATAGAAGAATATGAACGCATACACAACTTTACTCTTGTGGATATGTGGGGAACGGGTATTTCAAAGCGTTCGCTTTCGCTTACTTCGTCAACGCAGATTTCGGCGGCTGTCGGAGGCGAGTCATTTGTATGGGCGTTTGATAAGCCCGATATTATAGATGAGGCTGTTTTTGATACAACGGATGAATCGGGACCTATGGCAAAAGCTCAGCTTATGCGTACTGCTTTACAGCGCCTTGCTGCAAGTCCGGCACGCTGGTTTATACTCGATTTTGCAAATGTCATTGCAGATAACGCCAGGTACTGCGGCAACGGCTTTTCGGTAGATAAGAAATATACCGAATCACAGCTGTTTTCCGTTCTCGGCAAAAGCGGCGCTCTGTTTGTACTTGACTACGAAAACGACAAGCAGATGATAACGGACGCCTGTGATAAGCTGGCAGACTTTGCAATTAACCGCTACGGCAAGAATATAATTCTTTGCAAAACCTCGCTCAACAGCAAGATGCGTGACCTTGACGGAAAAATAAAGTCGCTTCCTACCGATAAGAAAACCTTTGCAAACGCTAAAGCTATTCTTGAGCTGTGCGAGGAGCGCTTTGCGATGAAAACCGACTGCTACATACTGAACAATTCCAAAAATTATATCTCGGATGAGAACTTTTCCGCAGGCGGTGCAGGAATCGCCCGTTATGAAGCGGATTTCTATTCGTCCTGCGCCGATTATATTGATTATATCGTGCAGTACAGTCCTGCGCAGAAATATTATGATAAGCTCTGATGTTTTTTCCTCTGCTTTTGCGGAGGGAAATTCTTTTTCCTATTGATTATCCCGTTTGATTATGCTATCATATCAATAAACTAAAAGGAAGGTGCGATTATGAGCGATAAAAACTATATCCCCTGCAATCCAAAAGCACAGCAGGGAGTAAAAAATGTTATGAAATACCTGAGCGATATCACCTATAACGGCATTGTGACAGGTCAGCATACTCAGACTATGGCAATGGAGGAGCTTCATCATATTAAGAGCATAACAGGCAGACAGCCGGCGCTCTTAGGCTTTGAGCTTCTCTCATATTCACCGAATATCAATTACTCGGATACCGATGAAGCGTGTATGAAAGAGGTAGAAGAGAACTACGGCACGCTTAAAAGAGCGTGGGAGTGGGCAGAGCAGAAAGGGCTTATAACTATGTGCTGGCATTGGTTTTCGCCCCTTTACGGCAGGTCGAAATCCTTCTTTTCCGAAAATACCGAGTTTGACGCATCGAAGGCTGTTATTGAGGGAACTGCCGAGAACAAAGCGCTTATTTCGGATATGGATACTATGGCAGGGATACTCCGGCCGTTTTGCGAAAAGGGAGTACCGATTCTTTGGCGGCCGTTCCATGAGGGCGACGGTGACTGGTTCTGGTGGGGCGTAAAGGGCGCAGATACCGTGAAAAAGCTGTTCAGAATGATGTATGACCGCTACACGAAAATCCATAAGCTGAACAATCTTATATGGGTGTGGAACTCACAGGTCCCCGAGTGCTATCCGGGTGATGATGTTGTGGACATTATATCAAGAGATATGTATCCGCCTGCACACGAGCATACCTCGCAGAGCGAAATGTACTATAATCTTATGGAGATAACAAAAACGCCTAAGATTACGATAATAGGCGAAACAGGCACACTTCCTTCCCCCGATGCCGTTGTATCCGAAAAGGTCGGCTGGTCATCGTATATGACCTGGTCAAAGCCGTTCTGCCTTACCGAAGAATACAATTTCGATGCAGAGCTTATAGCCGTATATAACAGCAAGTACGCTGTTACAAAAGACAAGCTGCCCGATTTGTATTGAGCTATGAAGGGAAGATAGCATCAGGAGATACCGACCAACGTTTCATAAATATATTTTGATTGGTTTGAAATCGAACATTTCCGAACATTATATTAAATACCGCAAATCCGTTTTGCTTACAGGACGGGTTTGCGGTATCGTCATATAAAAGAGGAATGTGCATATATAAATTTTATATGGCAAAATCGGCATTTTGACATATTTTCGGTCAAAACAACGATAGGAAAATGCGAAAAAAGACAAAAGTTAAGCGTTTTTTCTATTGACTTTACCATTTATATGTGGTACAATACTAAAATGTATCATAATGGATTTATATGCGTTTCGGTATAAAACGGAGTGTGGCGTAAAATGTCGCAAAGCCCGTATTTATGCGGAAAAAACCGAATGCATTATTTCCGACGAATAAATAAGGAGTGGTAAAGCCCATGGTGAATGTCAAGCAGGTAAAGCTGGGTAGAAATACCCGTATGAGTTTTTCCAAGATCAATGAAGTTCAGGAAATGCCTAACCTCATTGAAATACAGAAGGACTCGTATCAGTGGTTCTTGGACGAGGGTATCAAGGAAGTATTCAAGGATATTTCTTCAATTACCGACGCTAACGGCAAGCTGGTACTGAGCTTCGTTGATTATCGTATCGACGAAACCCCGAAGTATACAATTGAGGAGTGCAAGGAGCGTGACACGACTTACGCCGCACCTTTAAGAGTAAAAGCTCAGCTCAGGAACACCGAAACGGGCGAGGTCGTTGAAAATGAGATATTCATGGGCGACTTCCCTCTGATGACAGACAGCGGTACTTTCGTTATCAACGGTGCAGAGCGTGTCATCGTATCACAGCTCGTTCGTTCCCCCGGCGTTTATTATGGCTTTGACTACGATAAGACGGGCAAGAAGCTGTTCAAGTCAACCGTTATCCCCAACAGAGGCGCATGGCTTGAATATGAGATGGATTCAAACGATATCTTCTACGTCCGTATAGATAAGAACAGAAAGATACCGGCAACGACATTTATCCGTGCGCTCGGTATAAGCAGCGACGACGATCTTATCGATCTGTTCGGCGAGGATCCCAGAATTGTTCAGACTATTCAGGAAAAGGACGCTACAAAGAATACCGAAGAAGCTCTGCTTGAAGTTTACAGAAAGCTGAGACCGGGCGAGCCCCCCACGGTTGATTCCGCCAAGACTCACCTCAATAACCTGTTCTTTGACGCAAAGAGATACGATCTTGCAAGATTCGGCCGCTACAAGTACAACAAGAAGCTCGGCGTAGCTTCAAGAATAGCAGGCCACAAGGCTGCACAGCCGATAATCGATCCCACAACAGGCGAAATCCTTGTTGACGAGAACGAATTTATCAACGCTGAAAAGGCTCACGCTGTTGAGCAGGCAGGCGTAATGGAATGCGTTATCTTCTCAGAAGAAAAGGCAGTCAAGGTACTCGGCAACGGCATGGTTGATATACAGGGCTATATCCCCGAGTCTATCGACGCTGAAGCTCTCGGAATAAACGAGAAGGTTTGCTTCAAGGTACTGCGTGAGATACTTGATAAGTGCGGCGACGATGTTGAAGCTCTGACAGAGGAGCTTGCAAACAGAGTTGACGACCTTATCCCCAAGCACATCACTCTTGACGATATATTTGCAACAGTAAGCTATTTCATCGACCTTTGCGAAGGTGTCGGCGAGATAGACGATATAGACCACCTCGGCAACAGAAGAATACGCAGTGTCGGCGAACTGCTCCAGAACCAGTTCCGCATCGGCTTTGCAAGAATGGAAAGAGTTATCCGTGAGCGTATGGGACTTCAGTCTCAGGAAGGCGACAAGATAACTCCTAACGCCCTGATAAATATCAGACCTGTTGTTGCGGCTATCAAGGAATTTTTCGGTTCTTCTCCGCTTTCACAGTTCATGGATCAGAACAACCCCCTTGCCGAGCTTACTCATAAGAGAAGACTCTCGGCACTCGGCCCCGGCGGTCTGTCCCGTGACCGTGCAAGCTTCGAGGTTCGTGATGTACACTATTCTCACTACGGCAGAATGTGTCCTATCGAGACTCCCGAAGGTCCTAACATCGGACTTATCTCCTACCTTGCTTCTTTTGCAAAGATAAACAAGTACGGCTTTATCGAAGCTCCTTACCGCAAGGTTGACAAGGAGACAGGCGTTGTACTTGATGAAGTAACCTATATGACTGCCGATGTAGAAGACAACTATGTAGTTGCACAGGCCAACGAGCCTCTTGACGAGCAGGGAAGATTCGCAAGAAAGCGTGTTAATGCCCGTTACCGTGAAGAGATACTCGAAGTTGACCGCGCACGCGTTGACTACATGGATGTATCGCCTAAGATGGTCGTATCGGTAGCAACCGCTATGATACCGTTCCTTGAGAACGATGACGCAAACCGTGCTCTGATGGGTGCGAACATGCAGCGTCAGGCAGTTCCGCTGATGGTAACACAGAATCCTATCGTCGGCACCGGTATGGAATATAAGGCGGCAGTAGATTCGGGCGCAGTTGTAGTAGCCAAGGAAGACGGCGTTGTCACAAAGTGCTGTGCCGATGAAATAGTAGTTACCGATGATATGGGCGTTGAGCACAGCTACAAGCTGATAAAGTTCAAGCGTTCAAACCAGGGTACCTGCGTTAACCAGCGCCCCGCTGTTTCAAAGGGCATGGAGATAAAGAAGGGCGATGTACTTGCCGACGGTCCCGCAACGAGCCAGGGCGAGATCTCACTCGGTAAGAATGCGCTTATCGGCTTTATGACCTGGGAAGGTTATAACTACGAGGACGCCGTTCTTATCAACGAAAAGTTAGTTTACAACGATGTATACACATCGATCCATATTGAAGAGTATGAACTTGAATGCCGTGATACAAAGCTCGGTCCCGAAGAGATAACAAGAGAGATACCCAACGTATCCGAGGACGCTCTCAAGGACCTTGACGAAAGAGGTATCATCCGCATAGGCGCAGAGGTTCACTCCGGCGATATCATGGTAGGTAAGGTTACTCCCAAGGGCGAGACCGAGCTTACAGCAGAAGAAAGACTTCTCCGTGCTATCTTCGGTGATAAGGCAAGAGAAGTAAGAGACAATTCGCTTCGTGTTCCTCACGGCGAGAGCGGTATCATCGTTGATGTCAAGGTATTCACAAGACAGAACTGCGATGAGCTTTCTCCCGGAGTTAATATGGTAGTAAGATGCTATATTGCTCAGAAGCGTAAGATTTCTGTCGGCGATAAGATGGCAGGCCGTCACGGAAACAAGGGTGTCGTATCCCGCATCTTAAAGCAGGAGGATATGCCTTTCCTGCCCGACGGTACTCCGCTTGATATCGTGCTGAACCCCCTCGGCGTTCCTTCACGTATGAACATCGGTCAGGTACTCGAAGTACACCTCGGTTATGCTTGTAAGGCGCTTGACTGGCAGATAATGACTCCTGTATTCGACGGTGCTCACGAGGCAGATATCAGAGCTTGCTTTGAAAAGGCTGAAGCTGAGAGAGCTAACTACAAGGACAAGGATACCGCAAACATCGACTTCTCCAAGATTCCGATGAATCCCGACGCCAAGACTCAGCTTACCGACGGTCGTACAGGTGAAAAGTTCGACAGCCCCGTAACAGTCGGTTATATGTATTATCTCAAGCTCCACCACCTCGTTGACGATAAGATTCACGCGCGTTCAACAGGTCCCTACTCACTGGTAACGCAGCAGCCTCTGGGCGGTAAGGCTCAGTTCGGCGGTCAGCGTTTCGGTGAGATGGAAGTTTGGGCGCTCGAAGCGTACGGCGCTGCTTACACGCTTCAGGAAATACTGACTGTTAAGTCCGACGATATCGTAGGACGTGTTAAGACTTATGAAGCTATAGTTAAGGGCGAGCCCGTGCCTAAGGCAGGCGTTCCTGAGAGCTTCAAAGTACTGTTCAAGGAGCTTCAGTCGCTCGGTCTTGATATAAAGGTGCTGGATGCAGACAAGAACGAGATAGATCTTAAGCAGACTTATGAAGAAGATGATGAATACGGTGCAGCGGCAGGCGATGAAACATTTGACTATGTTGCAGAAGAAGGCTCGCTTGACGACGGATTTATCACAAGAGATATAGATGACGACAGCGAATTCTATGCCGACAAGGACGAAGATGATTTTGATATCGACTTCCCCGAGGATGTTGACGCTGACGACTTCGGCGACGAAGACTGAGCGTAGACGGCATTGACAGAAAGCGTGCGCACATCAGGCGCATATAAACTTCTATAGAAAGAATTGAGGTCTGTAAATTGGCATATAAAACTTTTGATTCAATGAAGATAGGTCTTGCTTCTCCGGATCAGATCCGTTCATGGAGCTACGGCGTGGTTGAGCGTCCCGAAACTATAAACTACAGAACACAGAAGCCCGAAAGAGGTGGCTTATACTGCGAAAGAATATTTGGTCCCACTAAGGACTGGGAGTGTTCCTGCGGTAAGTACAAGAGAATACGCTTCAAGGGCAAGATATGTGAACGCTGCGGCGTTGAAGTTACACGCAACAAGGTAAGACGCGAGCGTATGGGACACATCGAGCTTGCGGCTCCCGTTTCTCACATCTGGTATTTTAAGGGCACACCCAGCCGTATCGGTCAGGTGCTTGATATATCACCCAAGAGACTTGAAGAAGTTCTTTACTTCACAAAGTATATCGTAGTAGATCCCGGCGATACGGTTCTCACAAAGGGACAGCTGCTCACCGAAAAAGAGTACGCTGATATGAGAGAGCGTTATGAGGATGACTTCAGAGCCGAGATGGGCGCTGAGGCAATCAAGGAACTGCTCTGTGAGATAGACCTTGACAAGCTGTCCGAGGAGCTCAAGAAAGAACTTGAGAGTACTCAGCAGGGACAGAAGAGGGTAAAGCTGCTCAAGAGACTTGATGTTATCGAGGCATTCAGACTCAGCGGCAACCGCCCCGAGTGGATGATACTCGACTGCATACCTGTTATTCCTCCGGATCTTCGTCCTATGGTAATGCTTGACGGCGGCAGATTTGCAACATCCGATCTTAACGATCTTTACAGAAGAGTAATAAACAGAAACAACCGTCTTACCAAGATGAAAGAGCTCCACGCTCCCGACATCATTATAAGAAACGAAAAGAGAATGCTTCAGGAGGCTGTTGACGCACTTATTGACAACGGCAGACACGGCAGAGCGGTTACCGGCCCTTCAAACCGTCCGTTAAAGTCTCTTTCCGATATGCTCAAAGGTAAGCAGGGACGTTTCCGTCAGAACCTTCTCGGTAAGCGTGTTGACTATTCCGGTCGTTCCGTTATCGTAGTAGGCCCCGACCTTAAGATGGATCAGTGCGGTCTGCCCAAGGAAATGGCTATTGAGCTGTTCAAGCCCTTTGTAATGAAGGAGCTTTCAAAGCGTGGCATTGCCAACAATATAAAGAGCGCAAGAAAGATGGTAGAGCAGGCTAAGGATCCCGTTGTATGGGATGTGCTTGAAGAAGTTATCAAGGATCACCCCGTTCTGCTCAACCGTGCGCCTACACTGCACAGACTCGGTATCCAGGCATTTATGCCGGTACTTGTTGAAGGCCGTGCGATAAAGCTTCATCCCCTGGTATGTACAGCGTTCAACGCCGACTTCGACGGCGACCAGATGGCGGTTCATCTGCCCCTGTCGGAAGAAGCTCAGAACGAGGCACGCACTCTGATGCTTGCTGCTAAGAACCTTCTGAAGCCCTCAGACGGACGCCCCGTTACCGTTCCTACTCAGGATATGGTACTCGGTTCTTATTACCTTACAATTGACAAGCCCGGTGAAAAGGGCGAGGGCAAGGTATTCCGTGACTTCAACGAAGCAATAATGGCATATAACGAGGGCGACATCACAATTCACTCCGCTATCAAGGTAAGAGTGACAAAGGATGTCGGCGGCGACCGTCCCGAAACAAGAATAATCGACGCTACGGTTGGTCGTATACTCTTTAACGAGCATATTCCTCAGGATCTCGGATTTGTTGACAGAAACGATCCCGAGAAGAAGTTCGACCTTGAGATAGGCTTCAAGGTAAGAAAGAAGGAGCTCGGTCAGATCATCGACAGATGCCTTAAGGTACACGGTACTCCCATGACAGCTCAGGTTCTTGACAAGATTAAGGCTATGGGTTATAAGTACTCGACAAAGGCGGCTATAACGGTTGCGGTTTGCGACGCTACGATTCCTCCCGAGAAGAAGGAAATACTCGAACAGGCAGATGAAAAGGTACTTGAAATAAACGATTTCTTCAACAACGGTTTCATCTCCAATTCCGAGAGAAAGTCAGCCGTACTCGATGTATGGAACCAGGCAACAGCCGATGTTACAACAGCGCTGACAAAGGGACTTGACGATTACAACCCCATCTACATGATGGCTGACTCCGGCGCCCGTGGTAGTACCAACCAGATAAGACAGCTCGCAGGTATGAGAGGTCTTATCGCCAACACATCCGGTGAGACTATTGAAATTCCCATTAGAGCTAACTACCGTGAAGGTCTTAACATTCTGGAATACTTCATCTCATCAAGAGGTGCAAGAAAGGGACTTGCCGATACGGCTCTGAGAACTGCCGACTCGGGTTATCTGACAAGACGACTCGTTGATGTATCGCAGGAGGTTATCATCAGAACCGACGACTGCGGCACAACCGATGGTATTGATATTTACGAGATAAGAGAAGGCAAGGAGCTTATCGAATCTCTTGAAGAGCGTCTTACCGGCAGATATCTTGCAGAAGACTTTGTCAACGAAAACGGCGAGGTTATCATCTCAAAGGATAAGCTTCTTACCGAAGCTGACGCTAAGCAGATTGTTGCAACCGGCGCAAAGACAGTAAAGATTCGTTCCGTACTGACCTGCCATGCTGAACACGGCGTCTGCGCAAAGTGCTACGGTTCATCTCTTGCAAACGGCAAGAAGATAACAATAGGCGAGGCTGTAGGTATCATCGCCGCACAGTCCATCGGTGAGCCCGGTACACAGCTTACGATGAGAACCTTCCACACGGGCGGTATTGCATCTGCGGAAGATATCACACAGGGTCTTCCCAGAGTTGAAGAACTCTTTGAGTCACGCCGTCCCAAGAATGCGGCTATTATGGCTAAGCACAGCGGTAAGGCTAAGATAGACGAGATAAAGAAGACAAGACACGTAATAATCACCGGCGAGGACGGCGAGGAGCATCCTTATCCCGTTCCGTTCGGATACAAGCTGAAGATTCAGGACGGCGATTATATCAATGCCGGCGACTCTCTCACCGAGGGCAGCGTAAATCCGCACGATGTACTTGAAGTAAAGGGCGAAGAAACAGTTCAGAACTACATCATCGCAGAAGTACAGAAGGTATATCGCTTACAGGGTGTTGATATCAACGATAAGCATATCGAGGTCATCGTTCGTCAGATGATGAGAAAGGTACGAGTAACCAACCCCGGCAGCAGCTATCTGTTACCCGGTTCTGTCATTGACAAGACAGAGCTTGTAAAGATCCGCAAGGAACTTGAAGAGCGTAAGGCGGCAGGCGAGCACATTGAGGATGTTGAGAGCGAACCCGTTCTTCTCGGTATCACAAAGGCTTCTCTTGCAACCGACAGCTTTATGTCAGCCGCTTCATTCCAGGAAACTACAAGAGTTCTCACAGATGCGGCAATTCACGGCAAGGTTGATCCTCTGCTCGGTCTTAAGGAAAATGTTATCATAGGTAAGCTTATACCTGCAGGTACAGGCCTTGAGGCTATGGAGAAGGAAAAGGAAGAAAGAGAAAAGTCTGCAGACGAAGAATCTTCCGAAGAAAATGCAGAGCAGGGCTTATATGAAGAGACTGTTAGCGAAACTGCACAAAACTAAAGTCAATTAATGCTCAAAGGCGACGATTGTAACAAAATTTTTCGGTGTAAACGAAAAAGCTTGACAATCGCCGCCTTTTCGTATATAATAATTAAATGTGTGCAGAATAATTGCGTAATTGCGCTATTCTGTGGCATAATTTATAATATTTTTTGCAAGGAGGTGTAACATTTGCCAACCTTTAACCAGCTCGTTCGTAAGGGAAGAGCAGTTGCTGAAAAGAAGTCCAAGGCTCCTGCACTGCAGAAGAGCATGAACACTCTTAAGAAGGAAACGGTTGATATGTCTTCTCCCCAGAAGAGAGGCGTATGCACAGCTGTTCGTACTGCTACCCCCAAGAAGCCTAACTCGGCTATGAGAAAGATTGCCAGAGTAAGACTTTCCAACGGTTATGAAGTTACTGCTTATATTCCGGGTATCGGACACAAACTGCAGGAACACAGCGTTGTACTGATTCGTGGCGGCCGTGTTAAGGATCTCCCCGGTGTGCGTTACCACATCATCAGAGGTACACTCGATGCTCAGGGTGTTGACGGAAGAATGCAGGGCAGATCAAAGTACGGAGCTAAGCGTCCGAAGGCTGGTGCGAAAAAAGCGTAACTGATTACTTTAGCCACTATTGTGGAGTAATATATATTATTACCTCTGCAATTGG
The DNA here is from genome assembly GCA_945921515.1 of uncultured Clostridia bacterium. Lineage (GTDB taxonomy): Bacteria > Bacillota > Clostridia > Oscillospirales > Ruminococcaceae > Ruminiclostridium_E. The sequence continues at coordinate 38,885 of CAMEKR010000001.1, forward strand.
ACGGCGGGAGTTGATCGCTTTCGAGTACCGATGATTTTCATTTTTTATGAAGGAGGGAAGTAAAGTGCCAAGAAGAGGTAATGTTCCTAAGCGTGATGTATTACCTGATCCTATGTACGGCTCAGAGCTCGTAACAAGACTCGTAAACAATATCATGCTCGATGGCAAGAAGGGTGTTGCTCAGAAGATTGTATACGGTGCATTTGACATCGTTGCCGAAAAGTCCGGCAAGAGCGCACTTGAAGCTTTTGAAGAAGCTATGGAAAATATCATGCCTCAGTTAGAGGTAAAGGCTCGCCGTGTCGGCGGTGCCACATATCAGGTTCCTATGGAAGTTCGTCCCGAAAGAAGAAGAACTTTAGGTCTGAGATGGATCACTCTGTACGCAAGACAGAGAAACGAAAAGACAATGAAGGAAAGACTTGCAAACGAGATCCTCGACGCTATGAACGGTCAGGGCGGAGCTTGCAAGAAGCGCGATGATACACACAGAATGGCAGAAGCTAACAGAGCTTTCGCACATTACAAGTGGTAATCAATAAAACGGAGGAATTATGGCTAGAGACGTATCTCTTGAAATGACCCGTAATATTGGTATCATGGCTCACATCGACGCAGGTAAGACAACTACAACCGAGCGTATCCTGTTCTACACCGGTATCAACCACAAGATCGGTGAGACCCACGACGGTTCTGCTACGATGGACTGGATGGAGCAGGAGCAGGAAAGAGGTATCACAATCACCTCTGCTGCTACTACTGCATACTGGAAGAAGCACAGAATCAATATTATAGATACTCCCGGACACGTTGACTTTACTGTTGAAGTTGAGCGTTCGCTGCGAGTTCTTGACGGATCTGTTACGGTTTTATGTGCTAAGGGCGGTGTTGAGCCTCAGTCAGAAACCGTATGGCGTCAGGCAGACAAGTATCATGTCCCCAGAATGGCTTACATCAATAAGATGGATATCATGGGTGCAGACTTCTACAACGTTGTCGGCATGATGAGAGACAGACTTAAATGTAATGCTGTTCCGATACAGCTTCCTATCGGTTCCGAAGATACATTCAGAGGAATCGTTGACCTTATCGAAATGAACGCCGATATCTACTACGACGATCTCGGTAAGGATATGCGTGTAGAGGAAATTCCGGATGATATGAAGGAAAAGGCTCAGGAATACCACGATGCACTCATCGAGGCAGTAGCTGAGCAGGATGAGGAGCTTATGAACAAGTTCCTCGAAGGTGAAGAGATCACCGTTGAAGAAATAAAGGCTGTACTCAGAAAGGCTACTATCGATAACGAGATAGTTCCCGTTACCTGCGGTACTTCTTATAAGAACAAGGGCGTACAGAAGCTCCTCGATGCAATCGTTGACTATATGCCCTCTCCTCTCGATGTTCCTGCTATCAAGGGTGTTAACCCCGAGACAGGCGAAGAGGTTGAAAGACACGCAGGCGACGATCAGCCGTTCTCTGCGCTCGCTTTCAAGATCGCTACCGACCCGTTCGTTGGTAAGCTCTGCTTCTTCAGAGTTTATTCAGGTGTTGTTGCTGCCGGTACGACAGTCCTCAACGCTACAAAGGACAAGAAGGAGCGTATGGGACGTATTCTTCAGATGCACGCTAACCACAGAGCAGACCTCGAAGTTTGCTACTGCGGCGATATCGCAGCTGCTGTTGGTGTTAAGAACACAACAACCGGTGATACACTGTGCGACGAGAACAACCCCGTAATACTTGAGTCTATGGAATTCCCCGAGCCTGTTATCTCGCTCGCTATCGAACCCAAGACCAAGGCAGGTCAGGAAAAGATGGCTATTGCTCTTGCAAAGCTTGCAGAGGAAGACCCCACATTCAAGACCTATACAAATGAGGAAACAGGTCAGACAATCATCGCCGGAATGGGCGAGCTCCACCTTGAGATCATCGTAGACAGACTTATGCGTGAGTTCAAGGTTGAGGCTAATGTCGGCGCTCCTCAGGTTGCATATAAAGAAACGATCACTACCAATGCTGATGTTGATACCAAGTATGCTCGTCAGTCAGGTGGTAAAGGTCAGTACGGTCATGTTAAGCTCCATGTATACCCCAACGAGTCCGGTAAGGGCTATGAGTTCGTCAACGCTATCGTCGGCGGTTCTATTCCTAAGGAATATATCCCCGCTGTTGATGCAGGTATCCAGGGCGCTTTAGAGTCCGGTGTTCTTGCAGGCTATCAGACAGTTGACGTTAAGGTAGAGCTTTATGATGGTTCTTACCACGAAGTCGACTCATCCGAAATGGCATTCAAGATCGCAGGTTCAATGGCTATTAAGGAAGCTTGCCGCAAGGCAAACCCCGTTATCCTTGAGCCTATCATGAAGGTAGTTGTTACAGTTCCCGAAGAATATATGGGCGATGTAATCGGCGACTTAAGCTCTCGTCGTGGTGAGATACAGGGTATGGAAGACAGAAACGGCGTTAAGCAGATTAATGCTTTCGTTCCTCTGTCTGAGATGTTCGGTTACTCAAACGACCTGCGTTCTAAGTCACAGGGACGCGGCCAGTATGTAATGGAACCCAGCCACTACATTCAGGTTCCTAAGTCAATTGCAGATGGTATCATCAGCAAGAGAGCCAAGGACTGATAAAATTTTTCTGAAAGAGCAAAAAAGACTTGTTTTTTGAGAAATAATCTGTTAAAATACAAAGTGTATGAATTACACACATTTAAAGGAGGAAAATTCCAATGGCAAAGCAGAAATTTGAACGTACCAAGCCCCATGTAAACATTGGTACAATCGGTCACGTTGACCACGGCAAGACAACATTAACAGCAGCTATCACAAAGTACCTTTCTCTCAAGGGTTATGCTCAGTTCGAAGCATACGATATGATTGATAAGGCTCCCGAGGAGAGAGAGCGTGGTATTACAATCAACACAGCTCACGTTGAGTACGAGACAGATGCTCGTCACTATGCACACGTTGACTGCCCCGGCCACGCTGACTATATCAAGAACATGATCACAGGTGCTGCTCAGATGGATGGCGCTATCCTTGTTGTTGCAGGTACAGACGGTCCTATGGCTCAGACCAAGGAGCACATCCTGCTCGCTCACCAGGTAGGCGTTCCTGCTATGGTAGTATTCATCAATAAGTGCGATGACGTTGACGATCCCGAACTTCTCGACCTCGTTGAGATGGATATCCGTGAGACTCTGTCAGAGCATGACTTCCCCGGTGACGATATCCCCGTTATCCGTGGTTCTGCTAAGGTTGCACTTGACAGCGCAAGCAAGGATGTCAATGCTCCCGAGTACGCTTGCATCAAGGAACTTATGGATGCAGTAGACTCTTACATTCCTACTCCCGACCGTAAGGCTGACCTGCCCTTCCTTATGCCTGTTGAGGATACTATGACAATTTCCGGTCGTGGTACAGTTGCTACAGGTAGAGTAGAGCGTGGTATTCTTAAGCTCAACGATACAGTAGAGATCACAGGTCTTACAGACGAGCCTAAGCAGACAGTTGTAACAGGTATCGAAATGTTCCGTAAGCTCCTCGACTTCGCTGAGGCTGGTGACAACATCGGTACACTTCTCCGTGGTATTCAGAGAAGCGAGATCGAGCGTGGTCAGGTTCTTTGCAAGCCCGGTTCAATCCACCCCCACAAGAAGTTCAAGGGTCAGGTTTACGTATTAAAGAAAGAAGAAGGCGGCCGTCATACTCCTTTCTTCTCAAACTACAGACCTCAGTTCTTCTTCAGAACAACTGACGTTACAGGTGTTATCACACTTCCTGCTGACAAGGAAATGTGCATGCCCGGCGATAACGTAACAATGGATGTTGAGCTTATCACTCCTATCGCTATCGAAGAAGGTCTTCGTTTCGCTATCCGTGAAGGCGGCAGAACAGTAGGTTCAGGCGTCGTTACAGCTATCAACGATTAATTTACGACAGATCTTATATAATGCAATATCCGCTTTAACAAGCGGATATTGTTTTTATATATAGTTTTGAAAGGAGAGAATATGGATCTCCCTGTTTTTGTATGCGAAGTGCTTGATAAGCTGACTTCCTGCGGATATGAGGCGTACTGCGTCGGTGGATGCGTGAGGGATCATCTGCTCGGGCAATGTCCTGATGATTATGATGTTACGACATCGGCATTGCCCGAACAGATAATCAGCGTGTTTCGCGGATATAAACTGCTTACAGTCGGGCTTAAGCACGGTACCGTTACAATTATCATAGACGGACAACCTGTAGAAGTTACTACCTTCAGATGCGATGGCGATTATATCGACCACAGGCATCCCGACAAGGTCAGCTTTACATCACGGCTTGAAGATGATTTGTCAAGGCGGGATCTCACTATCAACGCAATGGCGTACAATCCTTCCAGAGGTATAATCGATCCATTCGGCGGCAGAGAAGACTTAAATTCCGGCATAATCCGATGTGTAGGAAACCCGATGAAGCGTTTTGACGAAGACGGACTGAGGATACTGAGGGCGCTGAGATTTGCTTCAAGATTTGGCTTTGAAATTGACAAGGCTACATCCGACGCAATACACAGACAGCGCTATCTTTTATCTTATATTTCTGCCGAGCGGATAAACCATGAGCTTTGCGGTATACTTACCGGTGAGTGCTATCGGATTTTGCAGGATTATCCTGATATAATTTGCGAAATAATTCCCGAAATGTATGCTTGTATAGGCTTTGAACAGCGGTCGAAATATCACGATAAGACGGTATACGGTCATATTATCGCTACTGTGGCGGCGGCTGAGCCTTCTGTAAAATTCAGGCTTGCGATGCTGCTTCATGATATAGGAAAGCCGAGCTGTTTTTTTATGAAAGACGGCGCAGGGCATTTCTACGGACACGCAGATGTCAGCCGTGATATTGCCGCAAAAGTGCTTGGCAGACTGCGTTTTGGCAATAAAATTACCGATGAGGTATTGTTTTTAATAGAGAATCATGGTATAGTTATTAATGACGATACGAGGAGTATAAGAAGAGGTCTTGCACGATACGGAGAACAAGGTTTTCTCGATCTTATCAAGGTGCATTATTATGATACCTGCGGAAAAGCTCCGGAGTATTTCTGTGAGAAGGAATTGTTTGACAGTATAAGAAAGCATACTCTTGAATTTCTTGAGAATGAGCCGCCAATGAGCCTTAGCAAGCTTAAAATAAACGGCTCGGATGTTGCCGCTCTTGGCTTTAAGGGCAAAGCCATAGGCGAGGCGCTTCGCTTTGCACTTTCTGCGGTTATTGACGGCGTATGTAAAAATGAAAAAGATGAACTTATTTCCATATTAACAGAAAAGAACAGATGAAAGGTGAATGATATGTCGGCTACTGATATAGGTATTGATTTAGGAACGGCAAATGTAATTATTACGCTTGGCAACAAAGGTATCGTTGTAAACGAGCCTTCCGTTGTAGCGTACGACAAGAAAAAGCAATGTGTGCTTGCTGTCGGCAACGAGGCATACAAGATGATAGGCAGAACTCCCGAATATATTGTTGCGGTAAAGCCGCTTAAGGACGGCGTTATATCCGATAACGAGATGACGGAGGCGATGATAATCGAATTTATCAGAAAGGTCATCGGAAGAATAGTAAAGCCGAGGATTATTCTTTGCGTTCCGTCATCGGTTACGGATGTTGAAAACAGGGCAGTGGTAGAGGCGGCTCTGTCGGCAGGCGCAAGAAAGGTATTCATCATAGAAGAGCCGATTGCGGCATTGCTCGGAGCAGGTATTGATATATCAAAGCCTAACGGTACTATGGTAGTGGATGTAGGCGGTGGTACCGCCGATATTGCGGTTGTATCCTTCAACGGCATTGTAAAGAGCTGTTCTCTTAAAATGGCAGGCAACAAGTTTGACGCCGCTATTATCAGAGGCGTTACCATGAAGTACAAGATACTGATAGGCGAAAAAACTGCGGAAATGGCAAAGAAGAGCATTGCAAACGTTTATAATCCCACAGGCGAAAACAAGATAACCGTAAAAGGCAGACATCTAATAAAAGGCCTTCCCGAAAGCGTTGAGATAACCGATAAGGATATGTACGACTTTTTGCACGACAGCGTAATGGAGATAATAGCCAAGATAAAAGAGGTATTTGAACAAACTCCTCCCGAGCTTGCCGGCGATATCCTCACAAACGGTATCATTCTTACCGGTGGCGGAGCTATGCTTAAAGGCTTTGCGGAGCTTGTCACCGAGGCAGTCGGCGCACCTTGCTATGTTGCCGACGATCCGATAGAATGTGTTGCAAAGGGCGTTGCAAAGGCATTTGATTATACCGATGAACTGCTTGACGGCTTTGAAAAGATTTCTCTGTACAGATATAAGTGATAAAGGGAATTTTGTTACGGTAAGCTTATTACGGCAATAGCTTTTTACCGATGCGGTAGGCAGAAGTGAATAACATAATCAAAACGGCGACCTTGCGTCTGCCGTTCAGACTGTCGAAAAAGTCTATTTTATAAAAAAAGAACAAACTCTCAATCCCCATCCCCAAACCCCTTCCCCTCGGGAAGGGGCTTATTATCGGGGGCTGCCGCCCCTGCGACCTTGCTTGGGGCTTCGCCCCAAACCCCATTTATTTCTTTCAAAGAGATTTTTTTACAATCAAAACGGCAGACAAAAATAGTGTCTGCCGTTTTCTCGTTAAATATACAGTTTTTATTTCGGACTATGTTCAATCCCTAACCGTTCACTATCCCACGCATACCGCAAACATATAGCAAGGTCGGAATTGCCGACGGCGGCACGCCGCAAGGTCGGAATTGCCGACGGCGGCACGCCGCAAGGCCGGAACTGCGTCTGAGTTACTCGGTTTAATATCCAAACTCATCTGCGATGAAGATTACCTTTATTCTGTCTTTATCACGCTGATGCGCCATAATGACATAATCGTTGCATATCCTGTCGGGAGAAAGACAATGACCGCATCTGCCTGTCTTAGCACAAGGCGTATTTCTGCCGAGCCTTACGCAGTTTGCAGGGCTTGCAACGGTTTCAAGACGGTCAACGGCGGCGTGAAGGTCGGTAACTATCTTGTTAAGTCCTGCTACAATAATAACCTGTTTCGGTCCGAAAATCATAGCGGCTACACGGTTGCCTGTTCCGTCTACGTTGTACAGCTCGCCGTATTCGGTGACTGCATTTGTGCTTGCAAAGTATGTATCTGCGCTGAATGCCTTTCTGTACAGCTCGTTTACTTCTTCGGGTGACAGCTTTTCACGGTCGATGTAGATATCGGGATAATTCTCATTGAGAAAATCCTGTATGCCCGTTTCTTTAAGCGTCATTGAACCTCCCGATACTATCAGCTTATCGTCTTTTATAAGCTCCTTTATAAGCTCTTTTGCTTCATCGGGAGTATCGACGAGATAACCTTTTATATTGTTTCTTTCAAGAGCGGAGATTACTTTTTCCGCCCTTTTTTTCATTGCAAGTTTTACATTTTCGTTCATTTTTTGTTCCTTTCCGAAGTAAGACTTTTCCTATATGATAAATATATCACATTTCGCAAAAAAGTCAAGAATAGTCATAGACATTTAAACCGTAATGTGCTATAATTTACTGTGTACAGTTTTGTGAGAAGTGTTTTATGAAGATACGATAAGAACGGTATTATCCCGAATTATAGAAAGGAAAACGATATGGAAATATTAAAACTTGACGCTCCCTGCAAGGATTATATCTGGGGAGGAAACAGACTGAGAGAAGAATACGGCAAGGTTTCATCCGCCGATAAGATTGCTGAAAGCTGGGAGCTGTCCTGCCACAAGGACGGTCAGAGCGTTATAGCAAACGGAAGTTACAAGGGCAAGACTCTGTCACAGTACCTTGCAGATAATAAATCGGCACTTGGCACAGCCTGTGACCGCTTTGAGTATTTCCCGATACTTATCAAGCTTATAGACGCTAAGGATAACCTCTCGGTGCAGGTTCATCCCGACAATGATTATGCAATGCGTGTAGAGGGTGAGTACGGAAAAACGGAGATGTGGTATATCGTTGACTGTGAAGAAGGCGCACAGCTGATATACGGCTTCGATAAAGAGATTTCAAGAGAAGAATTTGCCGACAGAATAAAGAACAACACTTTGCTTGAAGTTACAAATAATGTTCCCGTGCATAAGGGCGATGTGTTCTTTATCGAGTCGGGTACGCTCCACGCTATCGGAAAGGGCATTCTTATTGCCGAGATACAGCAAAACAGCAATACTACCTACAGGGTATACGACTACGGCAGAGTAGGAAAGGACGGCAAACCCAGAGAGCTCCATATTGAAAAGGCAATTGATGTAACAGAGCTCTGCCCTCCGAAATATGATACAAAACCGCAGGGAAGTCCCGAGAAGATAGAAGGCGGAGAGAAGACTCTTCTGCGTACCTGCGAGTATTTCGATGTGCATAAAATCAGAGTTAATGACACGGTAACACTTAATGCAGACGAAAAGTCGTTCCACTCATTGCTGGTTCTTGACGGAGAAGGAAAGATAGGCGGCATAGCCGCTAAGAAGGGCGACAGCTTCTTTGTTCCGGCAGGATTCGGCGAGTATACCGTATCGGGCAGTCTTGAGGTGATTCTTTCGGATATTGTCTGACGGTTTTTAATCGGAAGGGAGATATTATGAAGTATTATATCGGCATTGATATCGGCGGCACGAATATTAAGGCAGGCGTTGTTGATGAAACGGCAAAGCTTGTTTCCAAAGTTTCGCTTAAGACAAAAGCGGCAGACGGATACAAGAGCGTTGTTTCGGTAATAATCGACGCTGTTGAACAGGCAGTGCAGCTTTCGGGTGAGGACATCGACAAGATAAAGACTATCGGTGTCGGCTGTCCGGGCACTATGGACAACGAAAACGGTGTGGTTCTGTATTCAAATAATCTTCACTGGGAGAATGTTCCTCTTGCAAAGGATCTTGAAGAACACTTTGTCGGAAAGAAGATAATACTTGAAAATGACGCAAATGTTGCGGCATACGGCGAGTATCTCGCAGGAGCGGCAAAAGGTGCAAAGAATGCCGTTGTGCTTACTCTCGGAACGGGAGTCGGCGCAGGTATCATCATAAACGGCGAGATATACAGCGGCTCAAATAACGCAGGCGGAGAGATCGGTCACACGGTGGTAGAGGTTGACGGCGCTCCCTGCACCTGCGGCAGAAACGGCTGTTTTGAGGCTTATTCATCGGCTACCGGTCTTATCCGTATGACAAGAGAGATGATTGAGAAATACCCCACAGGCAGACTGCATGAGATGGTAGACCATGATGGCAAGATATCTGCAAGGACAGCCTTTAATGCGGCAAAGCTCGGAGATCCCGAGGGAAAAGAAGTTGTCGATAAGTATATCAAGTACCTCGCCTGCGGAATAACCAATGTGATAAACGTATTTCAGCCGGATATCCTCTGCATAGGCGGCGGAGTCTGCAACGAGGGAGACAATCTGCTGATACCGCTTAAAAAGCTGGTCGCACAGCAGATATATTCAAAGAATAACGCTAAAAATACCGAGATAGTTATCTGCACGCTTGCAAATGAAGCAGGCATGATAGGAAGCGCCATGCTCGGCAGAAAATAAACATTGTTTCAAAGGAAAGGAAAAGTAAAAAATGAGAAGCGATCTTATCAAAAGCGGCGTTGACAGAACACCGCACAAGGCATTGTTAAAGGCACTGGGCGTAACCGACAGCGAGATGCACAAGCCCTTTATTGCGGTTGTTTGCGCCGCAAGCGACTATGTACCGGGTCATTCGCATCTGCACGAGATATCAAGACAGGTTAAAGACGGCATCAGAAACGCAGGCGGCGTTCCTTTTGAGTTTTTCACTATCGGCGTATGTGACGGACTTGCTATGAACCACAAGGGTATGAGATATTCTCTTGCCTCACGTGAGCTTATTACAGACAGCATAGAGGTTATGCTTACCGCACATCCTCTTGACGGTATCGTATTTATCCCCAACTGCGACAAGATAGTACCCGGTATGATAATGGCGGCGGCAAGACTTAATCTGCCTTCTATCTTTGTAGGTGGAGGCCCGATGAATCCCGGTAAGGTACAGGGCAAGAGAGTTGGCTACAGCGAGATTTATGAAGCTATCGGTCAGTATTCAAACGGCGAGATAGGCGATGATGTAATAAAGGATTATGAGAATAACGCTTGTCCTACCTGCGGTTCATGCTCGGGTATGTATACCGCAAACTCAATGAACTGCCTTACCGAAGCTATCGGACTTGCTATGCCTTTCTCAGGCACAGAGCCTGCAGTTAACGCTGCAAGACGCCGTATCGCAAAGGAAACAGGCGAAAGAATTGTTGAGCTTGTAAAAGAAAACATCTGCCCCAAGGATATTATCACAAAGAAGAATATGCTGAATGCACTTGCTACAGATATGGCAATCGGTGCTTCTTCAAATACGGTTTTACATCTGCTTGCTATCGCACATGAAGCAGGCGTAGATATTACTCTTGCTGATATTGACGCAATGAGCAAGGTTACTCCCCAGCTTTCTAAGCTGAATCCTGCAAGTGATGTGTTTATAACCGATCTTAACGATGTGGGCGGTATTCAGGCTGTTATCAAAGAGCTGTCAAAGGGCGGACATATCAATACCGATGTACTGACAGTAACAGGTACACAGGCAGACAGAATCGCAAAGGCAAAGAACGCTGACGGTGTGATTATCCACACTTGCGAGAATCCTATCAGAAAAGACGGCGGTATCGCTATCTTAAGCGGCAATCTCGCTGAGAACGGCTCGGTAGTAAAGCAGGGTGCGGTTAAGCCCGAGATGATGGACTTCACGGGTACGGCAAAGGTATTTGACGGCGAGCAGGCTGCGGTAGACGCTATTATGAACAATGTAATAATCCCCGGAGATGTGGTGGTTATCCGTTATGAAGGTCCCAAGGGCGGTCCCGGTATGCCCGAAATGCTCGCACCTACAGCGGCAATTGTCGGCAAAGGACTTGACGGAAGCGTTGCTCTTATTACAGACGGTCGTTTCAGCGGCGCCAGCAGAGGTGCGGCAGTAGGCCATGTTTCTCCCGAAGCGGCAGAGGGCGGACTTATTGCTTATGTAGAAAGCGGAGATAAGATACACATCAATATCCCTGCAAGAAGCATAGAACTGCTTGTTGACGAGGAGACTATAGCACAGCGTAAGGCAAAGGGCGTTAATCCCCCCGAAAGACCTCTTGACGGTTACCTTAAGCGTTATGCAAAGCTCGTTACAAGCTCAAATACAGGCGCAGTATTCTCTGACTGATTTTTCGGCAGAGAAGTACCGATTTTTGCTATGAATTAGTTTATTTCCGTTAAGGCTGTGTATCTACTACACAGCCTTAGGCGTTAAACAGAAGGGAGGCGTTAGTATCGCTGCAAAAGACAATATACATTCGGGACACAGAGAGCGTATGCTAAACCGCCTTCGTGAACAAGGCGGCGAGGGATTTGAGTCCCACGAACTGTTTGAAATGATGCTGTACAGCTCATATAAGCAATGCGACACCAATCCTATAGCACACAGACTTATTGATAAGTTCGGCTCGCTCAGCGGTGTATTTTCGGCTAGCGAAAAGGAACTGTCTGAGGTTGAGGGCGTAGGTGCGGCAACAGCGCAGATGATAATGGTGCTACGTGCCAATATTGAGCGTTTGCTAAGCGAGAGCGTCCAAAAGGGCGAGATGCTCGGTGCGTCGGGCGCTGTCAGGGATTATTGTACGGGGCTTTTCCGCTTTGCCGATACCGAACAGCTTAGAATGCTGTTCCTTGACGGTGAGTATTGCTTTGTGTCACAGGAGATAATAAGCACGGGTGCGCTTGAACAGGTACATCCCGATATGATGCGCCTTCTTGAAAAGGCTGTGCAGAAAAGATGCCCTATCGTAGTTTTAGCGCATAATCATCCCAAGGGCAGTGAGATGCCGTCAAACGAAGACAAGCTTATGACGAGAAACCTATATAATCTGCTTGAAAAGGCAGGAATATACCTTGCCGACCATATAATAGTAGGTATGCACGGCAGTCTTTCAATGCGTGAGAACGGAATACTTCCGGATATCTGGAACGATGTTTAAGGAGTAATAATGGACAGGTTTGTGTTAAAATCCGATTATAAGCCGACAGGCGATCAGCCGCAGGCTATAGAAAGCCTTGCAAACGGTGTTATAAACGGTAATAAAGAGCAGGTACTGCTCGGCGTTACAGGCTCAGGCAAGACCTTTACTATGGCTAATATCATTGAAAAAGTCAACAGACCGACGCTTATACTCGCTCACAATAAAACGCTTGCGGCACAGCTGTGCAGTGAGTTCAAGGAGTTTTTCCCCGATAATGCGGTTGAGTATTTTGTCAGCTATTACGACTATTATCAGCCCGAGGCATATATCCCTTCGACAGACGCATATATCGAAAAGGATAGCGCAATAAACGATGAGATAGACCGTCTGCGCCACTCGGCAACAGCCGCTTTGGCAGAGCGCCGTGATGTGATAATCGTTGCAAGTGTAAGCTGTATCTACAGCTTGGGCAGTCCCGAGGACTACCGTGAGAATATGCTGTCTGTCCGTGAGGGACAGGAGCGAAGCCGTGACGACATCATTAAGCGGCTTGTTGAGATACAGTATGAGCGCAATGATATGAACTTTGTCCGCAACAAGTTTAGGGTAAGAGGAGATGTGCTTGAGATATTCCCGGCAGGAAGCACATCGGACAAGGCTATAAGGATAGAATTTTTCGGAGATGAGATTGACAGAATATCCGAGATAGATGTAGTGACGGGTGAAGTTAAGCGTCGCTTTTCTCATGTGGCTATCTTCCCTGCGTCGCACTATATCGTAAGTAAGGCAAGGCTTGAAAACTCGCTGAATGAGATTGAAGCCGAGATGGAGGACAGGGTAAAGTTCTTTACCGACAATCATAAGCTGATTGAAGCGCAGAGGATAGAACAGCGTACACGCTATGATATGGAGATGCTCCGTGAGATAGGCACCTGCAAGGGCGTTGAGAACTACTCAAGAGTGCTTGCGGGAAGAGCGCCGGGAAGTTCTCCCATTACTCTTATGCACCACTTTCCGAAAGACTTTCTTATGTTCATAGACGAGAGCCATGTGACTTTGCCGCAGGTAAGAGGAATGTACGGCGGAGATTTTGCCCGCAAGAAAAACCTTATAGATTACGGCTTCCGCCTTCCGTCTGCTTATGACAACAGACCGATGAACTTTGACGAGTTTTCATCAATGATAAATCAGGTGATCTATGTTTCGGCTACTCCCGGCGAATACGAAAAGAGCCATGCGGTAAATACCGCAGAGCAGGTTATAAGACCGACAGGCTTACTTGATCCGCTTGTCGAGATAAAGCCGGTTGCAGGACAGATAGAAGACCTTTATTCCGAGATAAACGAGCGTACTCAAAAGGGCGAGTGCGTGCTGATAACAACCCTTACAAAGAAGATGGCGGAGGATCTTACCGCTTATTACGAAAAGCTCGGCGTAAAGATACGCTATATGCACCATGACATCGATTCAATAGAGCGTATGGAGATAATAAGAGACCTGCGTATGCACGTGTTTGATGTGCTGGTAGGTATCAACCTCTTGCGAGAGGGACTCGATCTTCCCGAGGTATCGCTCGTTGCAATACTTGACGCCGATAAAGAGGGCTTTTTGCGAAGCGAAACATCGCTTATCCAGACGATAGGCAGAGCGGCAAGAAATGCAGGCGGCAAGGTAATTATGTACGCCGATACCGTCACCGACAGTATGGAAAGAGCGGTGAGCGAGACTAACCGCCGCCGTGAGATACAGATGAAGTATAACGAGGAGCACGGCATAACACCCAAGACTATAGTCAAGGATGTAAGGGCGGTGCTTGAGATAAGTACAGGCAAGGATAAAGACAAAAAGAGAAAATATACAAAGGCAGAGCGTGAGTCGCTTATAAAGCAGTATACGGCAGAGATGAAGAATGCCGCAAAACTGCTTGACTTTGAACACGCCGCATATCTGCGTGACAAGATAAAAGAGCTGCAGGAACAAAAATAAGCTGTTAACGGAGATGACAAAGGATAAATGGGAATAGATAAAATAGTAATCAAGGGTGCAAGAGAGCATAACCTCAAGAATATTGATATAGAACTGCCCCGTGATAAGCTGATAGTTATGACGGGACTCTCAGGCTCGGGAAAATCGTCTTTAGCTTTCGATACTATTTATGCAGACGGACAGAGAAGATATATAGAGAGCCTGTCCTCTTATGCGAGGATGTTTCTCGGTCAGATGGAAAAGCCGGATGTAGACAGTATAGAGGGACTTTCTCCCGCAATATCGATAGACCAGAAGACCACATCTAAGAACCCCCGTTCCACAGTCGGTACCGTCACAGAGATATACGACTATCTTAGACTGCTTTATGCAAGAGTGGGTATACCTCATTGCCCCGTGTGCAGCAAGGAGATAAAACAGCAGACGGTAGATCAGATTGTTGATAAGATAATGGAGCTTCCCGAGCGTACAAAGTTCCAGATACTTGCACCGATAGTAAGGGGAAGAAAGGGTGAATACCGCAAGGAGCTTGAAGACCTGATAAAACAGGGATACGCAAGGGTGCGTGTCGATGGCATAATCTACGACTTATCCGAGCAGATAAAAATGGATAAGAACAAAAAGCATAACATAGAGGTAATTGTTGACCGTCTTGTTATGAAGGAAGATATCAGATCACGCTTAACCGACAGCATCGAGATAGCGGGCAATCTTTCGGGCGGACTTATCATAATTGATGTAATAGACGGCGAAGAGCTAAGCTTTTCACAGAACTATGCCTGCCCCGAGCATGGAGTAAGCATGGAAGAGCTTGTGCCGAGAATGTTCTCGTTCAACAATCCCTTCGGTGCGTGTCCGACCTGTACAGGTCTCGGCGTGTTCAGAAGGATAGATATCGACCTTATTCTGCCAAATCGTGACCTTAGCATAAAAGAAAACGCAATAAAGGCAAGCGGCTGGAAATATGCCGACGGAACGATAGCTCAGATGTATTTTGACGCTATTGCAAACGAATACGGCTTCAGCGTGGATCAGCCTGTAAAGGAACTGACAAAGGAACAGTTAGATGCGGTGCTTTTCGGTACGGGCGACAAAAAGATAAAGGTAGTCCGCAGTCGTGAGCAAGGCGGCGGAATGTATATGACCGCATTTGAGGGTATTGTGAATAACCTTGAGCGACGCTACAAAGAGACTACCAGCGTATATTCGAGAGAAGATATAGCGCAGTATATGGGCGAGGCTGTCTGCCCCGATTGTCACGGACAAAGGCTTAAAAAAGAAGCTCTGTGCGTTACGGTATGCGGCAAGAATATCAACGAATTTTGCGATATGAGCATAGTAGAGGCACTTGATTTTGTCAAGGGCATAAAACTATCCGAGCGTGAAATGATGATAGCAGAGCGTATTCTCAAAGAGATAAAAGAGCGTCTGGGCTTTTTGAGCAGCGTAGGACTTGAATATCTCACGCTTTCACGGACGGCAGGAACGCTGTCGGGCGGCGAGAGCCAGCGTATCCGTCTTGCTACCCAGATAGGCAGCAGCCTTATGGGCGTGCTGTATATCCTTGACGAGCCGAGCATAGGACTTCATCAGAGAGACAACGATAAGCTGATAGCCACGCTGAAAAAACTGAGAGATCTCGGAAACACGCTGATTGTAGTCGAGCACGACGAGGACACTATGCGTGCGGCGGATTTTATCGTTGATATCGGTCCCGGTGCGGGAGTACACGGCGGCGAAGTAATCTGCGCAGGAACGCTTGACGATATTATGAAGTGTGAGCGCTCCGTGACAGGACAGTATCTCACGGGTAAGCTTAAGATAGAAGTTCCAAAGCAGCGCAGAAAGCCGGGTAAAAAATGGCTTACCGTAACAGGCTGCCGTGAAAACAATCTGAAAAACATAACAGCAAAGATTCCGCTCGGAATATTCACCTGCGTTACAGGCGTATCGGGAAGCGGCAAGAGCTCTCTCGTGAATGAGATAGTGTACAAGCACCTTGTAGGAAAGCTGAACCGTGCAAGGATAAAGCCCGGTGCTTTCGATACCTTTGAGGGTATAGAACATCTCGATAAGGTGATAGCAATTGACCAGTCGCCTATAGGTAGGACTCCGAGGAGCAACCCTGCAACCTATACGGGCGTATTCAACGATATCCGTGATTTGTTCGCTTCAACAAATGACGCAAAGATGAGAGGCTATACAAGCGGCAGATTCTCCTTCAATGTCAAGGGAGGACGGTGCGAGGCGTGCGAGGGCGACGGCATAAACAAGATTGAAATGCACTTCCTTCCCGACATATACGTACCGTGCGATGTCTGCAAGGGTAAACGCTACAACCGTGAAACTCTCGAAGTACACTACAGAGGCAAGAACATTTATGATGTGCTTGAAATGACGGTCGAGGAGGGAATTACCTTCTTTGAAAACCACGAGAAGATAAAGCGCAAGCTACAGACGCTCTATGATGTAGGACTGGGATATATCAAGATAGGTCAGCCTGCAACCACGCTTTCGGGTGGTGAGGCGCAGAGAGTAAAGCTTGCCACCGAGCTGTCAAAGCGTGCAACGGGAAAGACCGTATATATTCTTGACGAGCCTACAACAGGTCTTCATACCGCCGATGTACACAAGCTGATAGATGTACTTCAGAAGCTGACCGACGGCGGAAACACCGTGCTTGTTATCGAGCATAACCTTGATGTAATAAAAACCGCAGACTATATCATTGATATGGGGCCGGAGGGAGGAAACGGCGGAGGTACCGTCATTGCGACCGGCACTCCGGAGCAGGTAGCGGCAAACCCGATAAGTTATACGGGCAGATATCTGGCACCGCTTCTCGGCGTTGATCAAAGCGAGCAGCTGACGCTTGAATAACTTCGGATAGTATAGTGAAAATTAAAGGGGCAGTAAGCTGATAGTTTACTGCCCCTGCAGACTGTCGATAAACCTCTTTGTAAAGATAAAATGGGGTTTGGGGCGAAGCCCCCAATAGGGTCGAGGGGTGCGCTTCTATCAGCCTAACGGCTGATTTTCAAAAGCTCTGCTTTTGAGCCCCCGATAATAAGCCCAGCACGGATGCTGGGCGTGTATGCCAAAAGGCTCTGCACGATGCAGAGCCCACCAAGCATACACAACCCTTCACCGAGGGGAAGGGGTTTGGGGTTAGGGATAGAGAATTTGCTCTACTATTTAAAATATAGACTTTTTCGACAAGCAGAGGGCAGTAAGCTGAAAGTTTACTGCCCCTGATTTATTTATTGCATATATTATGTTACATCGGTCATTATC
>CAMEKR010000002.1 GCA_945921515.1 uncultured Clostridia bacterium
GACTCAGTTCTTCTGCAAGCTACAAATTCCGTATAAAAGCATTCAAAATGTATGGATCTTCCTTTGAGTCAAGCGCATTTACATATCTCAATGTGAATACACGCCCATCAACCGTAACCGGTTTCGGAGTATCGGCAAAAACAAGCAACTCCGTCTCGCTTAAATGGAACAAGAATACTTCGGCATCGGGCTATGTTCTTGACCGTTACGACGGTACAAAATGGGTAACAATAAAGAAGTTCACCGATAATACCGCTGTATATTTAAAGATATCGGGACTCAGTTCTACAACAGGCTGCAAGTTCCGTATAAAAGCCTACAAAATGTACGGCTCGTCCTTTGAGTCAAGTGCATTTGCTTATGTTACAACATAAGCATAGTGAATAGCAAAACATACGATAAAAATGACCTTTGCACTTATTGTGCAAAGGTCATTTTCTTAAAAGTTTCTTATAAATTAAGCCGGTCACAAAACTCGGTACAATAAAGAGCAATACCTGCCCTATGCAAGGTATCAGGAAATCGAAAAAGCTTGAATAGCCGGATTTATAAATCTTTTTTCTTACTGCAATAAAGCTCTTGGTGTTTTTTAAATTTCTGCGGCGTTTCAGATTTTCGTGTGTTACTCTGTACAGCACAAGAACCTGCGGAATATTTGCGGCAATTGCGCCGTCTGCCAGCATACGCACCATAAAATCGTAATCCTCGCAGCGTTCAAGCTCCTCGCTGTAGCCGCCGATTTTCTGTGCCGCCGATTTTTTATACACAAGCGTCTGATTATTGAAGGGCGCTCTTCTTTTTGCAAAAGTCCTTATCTCATCGTTAGCAACGGGGGTCTTTCTAACGGCTATCTCTTCTCCGCTGTCGCTGTCGAACTCACGGATAAAGCAGCCAAGTATTGATATATCGGGATGATGTGCAAGATATTCCATCTGTATAGCCGCACGCTCAGGCAGGCAAATATCATCCGAGTCCATCTTCATTATATAATCATTTTTACATAATGCAAGTCCCGTATTTGCACACTTTGCCGTACCGCCGTGTTCTTTCAGACGATGAACCTTCAGCTTGCCCGAAAACTTCTCCTCGTATAAGGCAATCAGCTTATCAAGCTCTGCGTTGAGCTTTCCGTCACATACAAGCACTATTTCATCCGCAGGATAGGTCTGAACATAAAGGCTTTCAAGACTCTCTGCAAAAAAAGCAGGGTTTTCTCCGGCGTACACTGACATAAGGACGCTGTACGGCATGAGATTTATATTGTTATCCATACAGCACCTCCCTTTCGTGCAACAAAAATTAAACGATTACATTAATTTTACCATATAAACGAAAATTAGTCAATCAATTTTAATGCTCTTTATTCTTATCAATCACCGAAGTATAACGCATTTCTGTAATCTATCTGTCCTGTGAATGCGTCGTAATCTATATTTTTGCAGTTTTTTGTGCTTATAAAATACTCGGTAACATAAGCAAGCGGTAAAAAGCGGCCGTCGCTGACAAGCATTGTTTCTGCCTGCTTACAAAGCTCATATTCTTCGTTTTCATCCTTCGCGGACGAAGCCTGCGCTATCAGTTCGGCGTAGCTGTCACCCATTGCACTGTATTTCAGCGTGTTTCCCGTAAACATACCGAGATATGCTTCGGGACGGTTATACTCGCCGTTTAGCTTTGTAAGTGCCAGCGTATAGTCGCCCTGTGCCAGTTTTTCTTCGTACTCATCCTCGCTTACAAAAGCTATACTGCAGTAGAATCCGAGCTTAGCCTGCCATTGCTGCATTACTCCTTTAAGCGCCTCGGCTATCTCTTCGTCACGCCCCTGCACGGCAAGTATGCTTATACTGTGCAGATCCGACTTATCTATAGACTCGCACGCCTTGAGATAAGAAGAACGGGCTTTTATCTCATCGGGTTTCATCGGCGCTTTGTCGCCTGCATATTCTCTGTAGCCTCCGACCGACAAAGGTACGACACCTTCTGCTGCAGTATATCCGAAAGGCATCGTTACAGCAGACCTGTCGGTTGCAAAATACAGCGCATATCTAAGCTGTTCGCTTTTGAAAACCGAGCTTTTTACATTCATTATTACTCCGTATACGCTGGTATAAAACTCATCATATACATAGTCGCTGCCGAGATAGTCCTTTGCCTTACTGCCAGACAGAATAATACTCTGCGATGTACCGTCTTCAAAATCGGGCATGGGATCATCTTCAATAAAGAAGTTAAGCCCGAGCGGCGTAACCTCGTCATGCTCGCTGTATTTGTCACTGTAGCGCAGTACCAGATTGTTATTGTTATTGCTCCACGGGTCGTAGTACCACGATTTTACATAGAACGGACCATTCGACGGAGTACGCTCTGCGTCAAGCCCGTACTTACCCTGTGCCGCAATGAAATATTCCTCGTTGCACGGCATAGCGGCAGGCATAGCAAGCAAAAGCTCAAAATGCGGCTGTGTATATTCAAGCTCTATTGTAAGCCCATACTTTCCGTCGGCGGTAACTCCGAGCTGTGAAGCATCGGCAATTTCCCCCGAGTTTATCTTTTTTCCGTTTTTGATGCAGAAATACTCCGATACCTTAGGCGCTCTCGTTTCGGGCATGAAAAGGCGTCTTAAGCCGAATACAAAGTCATCGGCTGTGACCTGCTTCTCGTAGCCGTTCACATCTATCCAGTATCTGTCCTGTTTCAGCCGGAATTTATATGTAAGTCCGTCATCCGATACGGTGTAGCTTTCTGCCATTGCCGCTACGGCATTTCCGTCACTTCCTATCCTGAACAAGCCTTCAAACACAGAGCCTATTATCAGGTACGACTCACGGTCGGAAGCGTACTGCGGATCAAGACTGCCCGGATTTGACGAAATATCATATCCGAAGACATATCCCTTTCCGTCGTCCTCATCGCAGGAAGTAAGGAAAAAACAGCTTAAACAAAGCAATAAGGCAGTAAAGCACATCATCGCTCTTCTCTTCATCAAAGCTCCTTAATTACGACTTTGCCGCTTTTAAGCGACTCCTGACAATCGATTATTCTCTGATTGCGGCTGCCTTTGAAATGAAGCTCAAGACTGCGCTCGGCAAGGACAAATCTTCCGTCAACAAGTATATCGACAACAGACAGAAGATTTTTAATATCCTCGTCGGTCTTTGCCTTTTCCAAAAGCTGTTCAAAGGTGAAGCCGGTATATGACATTATGTCAAGTTTTGTATTCTCTTTTATCTTTTTTCCGAGATCGTACAGCGGCGCAGGCTGGCAGAACGGCTCTCCGCCCGAAAAAGTCACGCCCTTAAGCAGCGGATCGGCAATAATATGTGCATATATCTTGTCGGTATTGGCAAGCTTTCCGCCGTTAAAATCATGCGTTTCGGGATTATGACAGCCCTCACAATGATGCGGACAGCCCTGAGTAAATATTGTGTATCTTATTCCGGGCCCGTCGACTATTGATTCTCCGACAGTTCCGGCTATTCTGATGACCATTGTATCACATTCCTTAAAATTATTTCTTATTTATTATATCCTTATTCGCTGAAAAAAGCAATAGCCTTCACGCCTTAAACAAAGCCGAAAGATAAAAAATGAGTGAGGTTTTGCTCACTCATTTGACACATTTTTCATATTCTTTCTACTTGTCGATTATGCCGTTTCTCCGCTTCCCTGTTTTTGGTCGCATTCGCTACAAACGCCCTTAATGCTTATCTCGTAGTCGGTAACACGGAAGCCGTACTGAGAGCCTATCTTATCGGTAATACAGAGCATCTCGCCGAGCTCGACATCAAATACCTTCTCGCAGTGAGTACATACCATATGAAAATGCGGATCTGTCCTTCCGTCAAAGCGAACACTTCCGTACGAACTGCATATCTTTTTCAGAATACCGTGTTCGGCAAGCTGGTTTAAATTGCGGTAGACCGTGCCCAGACTTATCTTTGGATAGCTTCTTCTTGCAATATCATATACCTGCTCCGCTGTGGGATGGATAGGATTGGACACGACAATATTCAGTATACAGTTTCTCTGCTGTGAATAATTCATTCTCTCCTCCTGTTAGGTGTAGCTCTTGTTATCGGTAACAAAGTGACGAATCCTCAGCGGAATGTCAAGTCCTTCGGCAAGCTCCTTGCACAGCTCTATCTGTTCGGGTGAGATAACATCGACAACCGTAAACATTACCGTTGGCACGATAGATTTTACCGTCTGTGCGAAGTTTATCATAGAATTGAATGAGGGCAGACCGAACTTCGGCTTTGTTACTTCAAGGTAGCTCTCGGGATCGGGTGCGTTAAGGCTTATAGATATGCTGTCAATGAGATATCTCATCTTGTAAGGGTCAAACGCGGGGTTTATAAAGTCTACAAGTCCGTTAGTATTGATGCGGATGGTCATATCTGTAGTTTGCTTAACATACTTTGCGACCTCGAGCAGAACATCGCATCGCTCCATAGGTTCACCGTAGCCGCAGAAAACAAGCTCGGAAAGTCCCGTTTTGTCAAACTCGTCAAAAGCCTTGATTATCTCGTCAATATCAGGCTCACGCTCAAGCCAGAGGCTGTCGTTGTCCGCAACGCTGTCACCGTTCTTTCTTAAACAGAAAACACAAGCGCAGGGACATTTGTTGGTTATGTTTGCGTAAAGCTTACCTTCAAACTTGTAGAAAATCGTCATATTAACACCTCGGCGGTAAAATTGATAATCTTTCTCATTTCAGTATAACATAAAGAAAAAAATTAGTCAATACCAAAATCAATAAAAAGCTTAACAATCGTGCTTTTAAGCCTGCTTGCCAAATCTTTCGGCGGTAATCAATGAAATTGCCTTGTGCATCACTCTCTAAATGGCTTTTTTATTGCGGCCGTCGATAGCCGAACTGCGTATACCGAGCTTTTGCCGAAATCAAACACCATATTTAAAGGGAATCCGCTTCCTTTCATTTACTCATACTGAAGCCGTAATTCTTCCGCCTCAGTATTCATAAATAATCCGCCCCTTTCCGCATACGACAGCAGCACTCACATTCGGGAGAATTTCCATTACTGTATGAATATACCATTTTATGTCTAGAATGCAAATTAAGGCGATAATAATAAAAAAATCCGTGTACAGAAATACACGGGGATATTGATGTGAAAAAGGCTTTGTGGTCTATCATTTACTGCCGGACTTTGAAGTGTTGATGGAAGAAATCAGCATTCTGCGTATCGATCCACAATTGTGCAGAACACTTTTTGCAATATCCTCAGAAAGAATACCGGCTTTTTGAGCAATTTCAATCCAGTATTCTGTTTCGTAACATTCTTTTAATGCAATCTACAGCTTTGCAATAAAATCAGATCGACTATGTGCATATTTTGCTTCACGAACATTTGTGCCAATGCTCGTACCGTTTCTTTCAAGCGGATTAGACAACGAGTAATGTCCTTTAATATTATCAGTCAGTTCCAGTATTTTAACAACAAAGTCCGTAGTTAAATCAGCAAGCTTATTTTCAGCTATATCAATCACCTCTTTGCACAAATAGCACTACTGCACGATTATATTATAAATGAAATCGCCCAAAGGCAATAAAATCCTCGCATAGCTCGGATGAAATTAAAAGTGTACTTAAACCAACAAGAAACCATAGCAATGATATATTGCTGACGCAATATGATATACGGCTAATGCCGCATGATATGCTCGCTATGCAAGCATGATATAATATCCGTTCCCCAATACGCGAAGCGTATATCATCTGCGAAGCAGATATCATACCGACAGGTATATCATCCGTGACCGCATGGAACGGATATCATTGAAAAAGACCGTATTTGTCTATAAGACAAATACGGTCTTTTTCGTGGTGCGGGGAAAGGGACTTGAACCCTCACGCCAATACTGACACAAGCACCTCAAGCTTGCCTGTCTGCCGATTCCAGCATCCCCGCGAATCAGCATAATCTATTATAGCAGAACAAACACCGTTTGTCAAGCATTTTTTATAATTTTTTTAGAATTATTTTTAAAACGCCGTAAAACCGCATAAAATAAGGGGTTAAAGGTTAATTAAGCACATAACGGCTTATCTGTTTCTCATCTTGAGTTCTCTGTCGATAGTGCGCTTTGCGTCTCTCTGCGCTATTGCGTCACGCTTGTCGTGGAGTTTTTTACCTTTGCAAAGTCCAACCTGAACCTTTACCCGACTGCCTTTGAAATAAACGGAGATTGGAATGAGCGTCAGACCGTCCTGCTTTATCTGTCCGAGCAGCTTCATTATCTCCCTTTTATGCATCAGCAGTTTTCTTGTCCTTAAGGGGTCTTTGTTGAAAATATTTCCCTTTTCATAAGGGGAGATATGCATCTGCTTAATATATGCCTCGCCGCCGTCTATAGATATCCAGCTGTCCTTGAGGTTAAGTCCGCCGTCACGGATAGACTTGACTTCAGTGCCGGTAAGCTCGATTCCTGCCTCAAAGCTTTCAAGTATAAAATAGTCGTGCCTTGCCTTGCGGTTGTCAGCAATAGTTTTTAAAGCGGTTTTTTCCACGATATTACCTTCTTTCGTATGCGAGCCCATTATATATAAGGTAAGAATTACCCGATAAATTGTCAGCCATTAGAAAATAGTATGTATATTATTTTACTATATATCTCGCCTTTTTGCAAGAGGCAAGAAAAAAATTCCTGTGTTTTGCAACAACAGAATCTAAAACTTGCGTAAATATGCGGATGATAGGTGAAGTTTTGCGCTTTTTTGAGTTTTTTAAACTTTTTTATGAAAATTTTTAAAAAACTATTGCAAATTTTGCGTATATGTGATATACTTTTCTTGCATTAAAAAAACACTTACGGCAAGAGCCGCACCGATTCATCGCATTATCCGATGATAAAACGCTTTCTGCTTTTCTTTACAGCAAGAACAGCGGTTTTCATCCGCAGATATGCGGTATGCGAGCCTTAAGCCGAAATAACAGGAGGATTTAACAATGGCGTTAAAAAATCAGTACCTTATCGACCTTCTCGAAACGGTAAAGAAGAGAAATGCAGGCGAACCTGAATTCATTCAGGCAGTTACAGAGGTTTTCGAGAGCCTCCAGCCCGTAGTAGAAAAAAGACAGGATCTTGTTGACGCAGGCGTATTTGAAAGAATAGTAGAGCCCGAAAGACAGATTATGTTCCGTGTACCCTGGGTTGACGACAACGGCAAGACGCAGGTAAACAGAGGCTTCAGAATTCAGTTCAACTCTGCTATAGGTCCTTACAAGGGCGGTATCAGACTTCACCCCTCCGTATATCTCGGTATCATCAAGTTCCTCGGTTTTGAGCAGATATTCAAGAACAGCCTTACAACACTTCCCATGGGCGGCGGCAAAGGCGGTTCAGACTTCGATCCCAAGGGCAAGAGCGACGGAGAAATTATGCGCTTCTGCCAGAGCTTTATGACAGAGCTTTACAGACATATCGGTCCCGACTGTGATGTTCCCGCAGGCGATATCGGTACAGGCGGACGCGAGATAGGATATATGTTCGGTCAGTACAAGAGACTGAGAAACGAGTTCACAGGCGTTCTTACCGGTAAGGGACTTACCTTCGGCGGCTCTCTTGCAAGAACAGAGGCTACAGGCTACGGTCTTTGCTACTTCACAAACGAAATGCTCCAGGCTAACGGCAAGAGCTTCGAAGGCAAGACAGTTGTCATCTCCGGCTCCGGTAACGTTGCTATTTACGCAACACAGAAGGCTACACAGTACGGTGCTAAGGTAGTTGCCCTCTCAGACTCCAACGGTTACATCCACGATCCCGACGGTATCGAGCTTGATGTTGTAAAGCAGATCAAGGAAGTTGAGAGAAAGCGTATCAAGGAATATCTTAACAGAACATCACACAAGAATGTAACATATACAGAAGGCTGCTCAGGCATCTGGACTATCCCCTGCGACATCGCTCTTCCCTGCGCTACTCAGAACGAAATCAACGGCGAGTCTGCACAGGCTCTCGTTAACAACGGCTGCTTCGCAGTTGCAGAAGGTGCTAATATGCCTTCTACTCCCGAAGCTATCGAAGTATACCTCGCTAACGGCATACTTTACGGTCCCGCTAAGGCTGCAAATGCAGGCGGCGTTGCTACATCAGGTCTTGAAATGAGCCAGAACTCAATGCGTTACAGCTGGACATTTGAAGAAGTTGACGCTAAGCTCCACGACATCATGAAGGAAATCTTCAAGCAGTGCGATACAGCTGCTAAGGAATACGGCTTAGAAGGCAACTATATGGCAGGTGCTAACATTGCAGGCTTCTTAAAGGTAGCTGAAGCAATGAAGGCTCAGGGTTGTGTATAAGCATTTTAAAACTGCTCCTTAAAGGAGGGCTTTAAATGAAAAATACTTCACTTTCTCACGGAAAGAAGAGTACGGTTGATACAAAGGACTCACTTGTAAAGAACAACGGAAATTTCAAGCGTTCCGACGACCTGTCAAAAACAGGACTTGAGTTTCACAAGCCGTTTACTCACAACACTTCCGAAAAGAACAAATAATATTAACTGCATGGTCAGACGGCCATGCAGTTTTTTTGTGAATAAATACAATTTTCTGCGCAGATTATTAGACTTTTTTCTGCCCCGTAAGTGCCCGATTGAAATTGACATACGCTTTTATATATAGTATAATTATATACTGATAGGGTTTTGCCTGTTTTAAGGACAGCCTTATTAACAAAAATCTGATCAAAGAACAAAGAAAGGACGATACTGTTGATATTCGCCGATTTATTTTTCCTTTATGTATTTATGGCGTTATGCTTCATTGCATATTTCATCTGCCGTAAAACAGTATATCGCAACTGGGTGCTTATCGTATTCTCAATGATATTCTATGCATGGGGTGAGCCTGTATGGGTGTTTCTGCTTGTAGGCAGTGTAACGCTGAATTACTTTGCAGGTATACTGATAGATAAATACCGTGACACCAAAAAATCCACAATGTTCACAGCGGCGGCGCTGATAATAGATATAGGCGTGCTTGTCGTATTCAAGTATTCCGGCTTCTTAGTCGAAAACTTCAATGCAATAAGCCCCGTTGACCTGCCTGTGCCGAATGTCGAAATGCCGATAGGTATAAGCTTCTTCACATTCCAGATAATCTCCTATATCCTTGATTGCTATTGGGGAAAGATAAAGGTACAGAAAAGCTGGTACAAGCTACTCATGTACATTTCTATGTTCCCTCAGCTTGTAGCAGGACCTATCGTCCGCTACAGCGTTATAGAAAGCGAAATAGACAACAGAGTTATCACTTCTGCCGATATAAGCGAGGGTATCACACGCATTTGCATGGGACTCGGTAAGAAAGTCATACTTGCAAACAACCTCAGTATTATAGTTGACACTTTCTTTAAAGACGGCGATCTTGCTTCGCTGTCGGTAATGGGAACTTGGTATACGGTCATTGTCTACGCTATGCAGGTATACTTTGACTTCTCGGGTTATTCTGATATAGCAATAGGTCTTGGACGAATATTCGGCTTCCACTTTGACGAGAACTTCAGATATCCGTTTATCAGCAAGAATATCACAGAATTCTGGCAAAGATGGCACATTTCGCTCGGCACCTTCTTCCGTGACTATCTGTTGTATGTTCCGATTTTCGGCAAAAGAAGAAAATACCTCAACCTCTTTCTTGTATGGTTCTGTACGGGCTTCTGGCACGGAGCAAACTGGAACTATATAATCTGGGGATTATACTTCGGAATGTTTATCTTAATTGAACGCACTATCGGCAACAAGAGAATGAGAAAGATGCCGACGGCGCTTGCACATATCTATAACACTATCGTTGTGGTAATAGGCTTCGGAATATTCTACTTTACCGATCTCGGAAAGCTGGGTACATTCCTCGGAAACCTCATCGGCTTAAACGGAAATGCGATGTTTGATATGATTTCCGCAAAGAATATGATGGCAAACGCTTGGCTTGTAATCGTATGTATCATACTTTGTATGCCTGTTGTTCCGGCTCTCAAGAAAAAGCTCGAGAGTATGGATTTGTACCTCCTGTCGACCACCGGTCAGACAATACTTAATGTTGCGTCGTTTGCACTTAGCAGTATATTGCTTGTAAACGCCACCAACAACCCGTTTATTTACTGGCAGTTCTGAGAAAGGAGGAGTAACAAATGGCAGATAACATAAATGATAAAGAGCTTGAAGAGCTTAACGAGATATACCGTCAGAAGATGGAAGCACTCAAAAACTCGCCAAAGCACGAGCATGAACATAAAAACAAAAAGGTAAAGACTGTTGTTAAGGCAGAGTCATCCGAAAAATCATCCGATAAGAAAAACAGCAAAAGCGACAGCGTTAATGTAGACGACCGCAAAAAGAAGCTGGCAATAAGAATAAATATCGGAGTATGCACGGCATTTTTCGCAATTACGGCAATTTGTCTTATCGTACTCCCCCGTCCTACCGTATCCGAGACCGAGAAGAGAAATCTTGCCACCTTCCCCGACTTCACATGGAAAGCATACTGGAGCGGTGACTATGCCGAAGATATCAGTTACTACTTCAACGATACCGTTCCTTTCAGAGATACTTTCAAGTCTATCGGCGCTACATTCCGTTCACTCTTCGGCTTCTCAATTGACGGTGCAGAATTGAACGGCACGATTTCACAGGTGAACAGCGGTAATTCTCAGACAGAGGTAACTACCCAGTCCACAAAGCCTATACAGATAGTTATCCCTCAGACAACGGAAAGTTCAGACAGTACGCCCGCTCAGACCGATGAAAACAGCTCGCAGACGGGCGGTTCTGACGAAACCTCAGCCGACAGTAAGCCAAAGCCCGATGACAGCGTTTATATAGCACCATCCGATCCGGATGCTGTTATAGTAGCGCAAAGCGGAACGCAGATAGCGTATGTCGGCAGCGACGGTAATGTTTACGCAGCGGTACTGTACAACGGAAACCGCAGTAATGCAGAGGATTATGCTTACAGCGTCAACACAATAAAAGAAAAACTTCCCGATGCCAATGTGTACAGTATGCTTGCCCTGACGCAAAGCACATTCATCACTCCGTCAGAGCTGTCTATCACGGATTATACAGAGCTCAGCGACTCGGTATTTATATCGAATATGCTTAGCAAGGATATAAAAGTTATAGATACGCTTGAGGCGCTTTTACCGCACAAGGACGAGGATATTTTCTTCCTCAGAGATTGTCACTGGCAGCAGCTCGGTGCATATTATGCGGCTGAGAGCTTTGCAAAAGCCGCAGGAGTAAAATTTGCCGATTTGAAGGAATATGACGAATACGGCGAATATTGCAGAGGCTCGGTATATGCGGCAACACAGTACGACGGACTTAGCGAAGCGTACGAAATGTTCAACTTCTATGTTCCGAAAAACAAGTATACTACCGAGTATTACAACTCAAAGTATGAATATCAGTTTGAGTATCCTCTTATGCCGACCTCCGACTATAACAGCAACTCGTTCTACAGCTTGTTTATGGTTGCTGACAGCTACATAAAGCATATCACGACCGATGCAGGCAACGGCAGAGTGCTTGTTGTGCTGAAGGACGATTATCCCAGCGCAATGGTACCGTGCCTTACATCTTCTTTTGAGGAGATATATGTTATCGATGTGCGCTACTGCGACTTCAATGTTATTGATTTTTGCAAGGAACACGGCGCTACCGATGTTCTGATAGGTATGACTACCGAGAGTGCGCTCGGCGAAATAGGCGATACGCTTTCTTATCTTGTAAATTTACAATAATAGCAAACGGAGCAATATGGCATTTGCCATATTGCTCCTAAATTTATACACAAGAAAAAGCTCCGACATTTATGTGTTTCCGATAAAGCAATTTTCGCCCCGCCAAGCAAATCATCTGTTGAAAAGATTAAGTTACGGCGAGGCGGAGTTGCCAAAAGGGACACCTTTAGTGTGTTTCCCATAAAGCAGGTTTGCTCCGCCGAGCAAATCATCTGTTGAAAAGATTAAGTTACGGCGAGGCGGAATTGCCGGAAGGGGCACCCTTTACCGGAGCCTTTTTATATTACTTGCTTTCCGCAAGCTCATATGCCCTTGCTGTACAAGCCTTACAGCACTCCTCGACCGCTTTTGTGAGCTTACCCTCATACAGCTTGTCAAGACCGGCTATTGTAGTGCCGCCCGGAGAGGATACCTGCTTTATAAGTGCGTCTACGGTCATACCGGAATCGGTCAGCATTTTTGCCGAACCGACAAGCGACTGTGCAAACAGCTTAAGAGCCGCCTCGCTGTCTATTCCGACAGAATTTGCGTAATCAACAAAGCCCTTAGCAAACAGATAGATAAACGCAGGAGAACTGCCGTTTACTGCGATTATCTCCTTCATCTTGTTGATAGGTACTTCTTCGGCAATGCCGCAGCTTTCTATAACCGATTTTGCAAAGGCAAATTCTTCATCGGAAACGCCGTCTGCTCTTGAGATTGCGCTTGCTCCAAGTCCCAGCATCATAGGCGTATTGGGCATAACAAGTATAACCTTTGCCTCAGGTATCGTATGACTGCGGATAAAGTCCTCGGATATACCTGCGCAGATAGAAATGATTACCTTATCGTGAGTGACCTCATCGGATATTTCATCAAGAACACCGCCGAGCACCTGAGGTTTTACAGCAAGCAGTATATAATCGTTCTCGCTGACAAGCTCCTTTTCGCTTGCACAAGGCGATACTCCGAATGCCGAGAGTGCGTCCAGCTTTGCCGTATCTTTATCATAAGCCGAAACGCTTATCTCCATCCCCGACGAAAAAATACCGCGCATAATAGCGCTGCCCATATTTCCTGCACCTAAAAATCCGAGTTTTATCATTTGTGAATATCCTTTCTTATCACAGCGGATATTCCGCCTGCCTTTTAAGCGGCGGTCTTTTTCAGCCGTGATTTGTCTACCATTCTTTCATAAGCAAGCTTTGCCGGCACCAGAACAGCCATACAAAGATAAGAGCCTATGCAGAAGGTAATAACATTGGTAGCTATTCTTGCCGCAAACAGTGCCGCAAAACTTTCGCCCGTAATAATGCCGTAGCTGTACAGCGCCAAGGTATTCAGCGTGAGATTGCATACACCGCAGACAAGGCCTCTTGCTAACACTATCCTTATAATCTGCTTGTAGGTTTTCTCCGGCTTCATATTATACAGAATAAGACCGTATATAAAGCCTTCAAGTCCCGAAATCAGCACCAGCCACGGAAGAAATGCTCCCACAGGGTTTACAAGATATCCGATAACATCAACAAGAAGTCCGGATAAACAGCCGACTACAGGGCCGAACAACATACCGATAAGCGCAAGCGGTAAAAATGTAAAGTTGATCTTCAAAAATTCTCCGATCCTTATTGAGCCGAATCCGTCAAGAACTACCGCTACCGCTAAAAATACTCCTACCGTCACTATGCACTTTACACTTTTCAGCTCAAGTGCAGAGCGTTTAAAAATTGAAAAAAACGCCATATTTACCTCCTCAATGACGCAGCTAAAACGCAATCGCATAAACGGGATAAATACGGCGATTATCTCTTATATGCAACAGCGAGATGCGGATAACGCACCGCCACCTTAATGGTGTTCGTCCCGAGGACAACTCCCCGTCCCCCGGGCACTTTACGCGCATTAACCTACTCTGTCAGTTATGCCTTATAAGGCAATTTTTATATAACGGAAATATCCGTTATTTGCTTAAATCAGAAGCTTATCTCATTAGCGATCTCATAGAGATGATGAGGGAATTCCTTCTTCATTCTGAGAGCTTCCTGAATATCATAGTCTACAACTTCATTTTTCTGAAGACCTACAACACGGTTGCCTATGCCCTTTGACAGCAGATCAACAGCATAATAGCCGAGCTGGCTTGCCGCTACTCTGTCCTGAACCGTAGGACTGCCGCCTCTCTGAACATGACCGAGGATAGTAGCACGGCTCTCAACGCCAGTAGCCTGCTCGATTTCCTTTGCAATCTGCTCAGAACCGCCGATGCCCTCTGCAACGATAACGATGAAGTGGTGCTTGCCGCTCTTCTGTCCTTCGATTATCTTGCTGATAACATCGTTTATTGTGAAGGGTTCTTCCTTAGTGATAATGTATGTTGCGCCGCAGGCGATACCTGCGTTGAGTGCGATATATCCTGCATTTCTGCCCATAACTTCAACAACAGAGCATCTGTCGTGTGACTGAGCTGTATCACGCAGTTTGTCAACCATATCTACAACAGTATTCATAGCGGTGTCATAACCGATAGTGTATTCTGTCATAGAGATATCGTTGTCGATAGTGCCGGGAACGCCTATACTGAGTATTCCTCTTGCTGAAAGGTCTGCGGCACCTCTGAACGAACCGTCGCCGCCTACTACAACAAGGCCCTCAATACCGTTTTCTTCGCAGGTCTTCTTTGCCTTCTGAAGACCTTCTTCATATCTGAACTCAGCACATCTTGCTGTGTAAAGCATCGTGCCGCCTCTCTGAATTATATCGGATACGCTTCTTGCGTCAAGAGGAATAATGTCTCCGTTGATAAGACCGTTATATCCTCTGCGAACACCTACGACTTCCATGCCCTTAGCAATAGCCGCTCTTGTTACCGCACGGATAACCGCATTCATTCCCGGCGCATCGCCGCCGCTTGTTAAAACGCCAATCTTTTTCATAATATCGTACATCCTTCCTTTGAGGTTGCCCTCATAGATTATTTACACACATCTTAGTTTACTCCTAAAATGCAATTTAGTCAAGGGGGAAAATTCATTTTTTCGACTTATTTGATAATAATATTGTTTTTACCGCATATCCCGGTGATTTTTTGTACAAAATCACTGTTCAGATCTACCGAAAGCGACGGCGGAAGCACTACGGTTTCCCTTGTATCGTCAAAGCATATCTTAGTGACGGTACTGCCCTTGTTCTTTTTTAACAATTGTTTTACCGCAGGTATCCTGCTGTCGCTTCTTCCCGAAAATCTGATATACAGCGTTTTGCCTTCCTTAACAGCTTCGGGAACCGATATCCTGTTTACAAGCAGTTTCGGCTCATTGTCATCCTCGCAGGATATATTTCCCTCAAAGCACAATATCTTTCCCGTTTCAAGTAGCTCGGCAAATAACTCATAGGTGGTTGCAAATATAAGGCACTCTATCTCGCCGCTCATATCCTCTATAACTGCAAAACACATAGTCTTGTTCTGCTTAGTGACATGGACACGCTTTGACGCAAGCAAAGCGGTAACTTTTACGCTCTGCTTATCCTTGCACTCACTGAGCAATCTGCCTACCGTCATACCTCCGCTGTTAAGAGCCGCTTTATAATATGCGTCGGCAGGGTGTCCCGAAATATATATGCCGAGCATCTCCCTTTCCATTGAGAGAAGCTGTGCTTTTGAATATTCTTCCTCAGGCTTTATCGGGTATTCGCCGGGAGCGTCATCTTCGGAGAAAAGGCTGAGCTGTCCTTCAAGCTCATTTGACCGTGAAAGAGTGTCCATCATAAGCTCATACGACATCATCATCTCTTTGCGGTTGTTGCCCAGTCCGTCAAGAGCGCCGCTTTTAATAAGAGCCTCAATAGCTCTTTTGTTTATATTCTTATCCGACATCCGACTGCAAAAATCATAGAGAGAAGTAAACGGGCGCTTTTCACGCTCGGCTATGATATCGGATATCATATTTGCACCGATATTCCTTATTGCAAGCAAGCCAAAGCGGATTCCGCTGTCCTCGCAGGAAAAGCCGATCTCACTGCGGTTTACATTCGGAGGCAGCAGCTTAAGCCCGTGAATCCCCAGATCGCCGATATATTCTGCGGTTTTTCCTCCCGAGCCTATAACGCTTGTGAGCAAAGCCACCATATATTCTTTATAATAATGGCATCTCAGATATGCGGTACGGTACGCCAGCACCGAATATGCCGCCGCATGAGATTTATTGAAGGCATAGCTTGCAAAGCCTACCATATCGTCGAATATTTCGTTTGCGGTATCTGCGTCAATGCCGTTTTTAGCCGCACCCAACACAAATATCTCCCGCTCTTCAAGCATCACGCTCTGCTTTTTCTTTGCCATCGCCCTGCGGACAATATCAGCCCTGCCGTAAGAGTAGCCTGCAAGCACTCTGCATATCGTCATTACCTGCTCCTGATACACTATACAGCCGTAAGTGACATCAAGTATATCCTTTAAAAGCGGGTGCTTGTAGCGTATCTTTTCGGGATGACGGCGATTTTCGAGATATTGCGGTATTGAATCCATCGGGCCCGGACGGTACAGCGACAGTGCGGCGGTAAGGTCTTCTATTGAGCGAGGCTTCATCCGTGAAAGCAAAGAAGTCATTCCTGCACTTTCAAACTGGAATATTCCAAGCGTTCCGCCGTTTGACATCATATCGTATACCGCTTTGTCGTCTTCGGGTATCTTTTCTATATCAAAATCAGCATTATTTCTTTGTATCAGCTTACAGCAGTCCTGAATAACCGTTAAATAGCGCAGTCCGAGAAAATCCATCTTCAAAAGCCCCAGACGCTCTATAGTGGTCATCGTGTACTGCGTCATAACTTCGCCCTCGCCGTTTTTGTACAGCGGAACATAATCCGATACCGGATCTCTTGTTATTACTATTCCTGCGGCGTGTATGGAAGTATTTCTCACCATACCTTCAATCTTCATTGCCGTTTCTATAAGACGGCTGACCTCATTGTCCGATGAAGCGAGCTTCACAAGCTCCTTTTCGCTTTTCAGTGCGCCTTCTATGGTTGAGTGAAGACTCATCGGTATCAGCTTTGCAACGCTGTCCACCTTTGAATACGGCAATCCCATAGCTCTGCCTGCGTCACGGATAGCTCCCCTTGCCGCCATAGTACCGAAGGTGATGATTTGCGCCACATGATCCCTGCCGTATTTTCTTACGACATAATCAATTACCTCCTGCCGCCTTATATAGCAGAAGTCTATATCAAAATCGGGCATACTTACCCTTTCGGGATTGAGGAACCTTTCAAACAGCAAATCAAATCTTATCGGATCAATATCCGTTATTCCGAGACAGTACGCACAGACGCTTCCCGCTCCCGAGCCTCTGCCGGGACCTACAGCGATATCATTTCGCTTTGCATAGCCGATAAAATCGGCAACTATCAGAAAATAATCGACAAATCCCATCTTGCTTATTACCGACATTTCGTATTCGGCACGCTGAACGATTTTTTCGGGGACGGGATTGCCGTAACGCTTTACAAGACCTTCCCTTATCTGCTTTTCAAAGTAGATATAATTGTTCTCATACCCCTCAGCCTTAAAATAAGGCAGTATGGTATGACCGAAGGTGAAAGAAACATTGCACCTTGAGGCAATTTCGGCGGTATTGTCGTATGCCTGCTCAGGAAAGCCAAGCAGTTTCATCTCGTCTTCGCTTTTAAGATAGAACTCATCAGTCGGAAACTGCATACCGCTGTTATCGGACAGCGTTGTGTTTGTTGCGATACAGGTCAGCACACGCTGAACATAGCTGTCGCTCTTCTCGCAGTAATGGGCGTCGTTGGTCGCAACTATTTGCGTATCCGTTTCTTTTGCCGCACGGATAAGGTAAGGAAGTATCCTTTTCTGCTCCTTTATGCCGTGATCCTGAAGCTCTATATAATAATTCTCATCGCCGAAAATGCTCTTATACTCACGGATAACGCTAAGAGCTTCGGAGTATCTGCCGTCAAGCAGAAGTCTTGGCAGTTCGCCCGCAAGGCAGGCAGAAAGGCAGATAAGCCCTTTTGAATGTTCTCTCAGCTGCTGCTTATCCACTCTCGGCTTATTGTAAAAGCCTTCGGTGTAACCGAGGGTTACAAGCTCCGACAGATTTTTATAGCCCTCATTATCCTTGCACAGCAGTATGAGATGATGCGGCCGCATATCTTCTTTAGTCGCTTTGTCGGCGTGTCCTCTCGGCGCAACATAAACTTCGCATCCGATAATCGGCTTTATGCCGTTCTCAATGCACTCGTTATAGAAGTCAATACAGCCGTACATAACGCCGTGATCGGTTATCGCAACAGTGGTCTGCCCCATTTCCTTTACACGACGAACAAGCCCTCTTATACGGCAGGCGCCGTCAAGAAGGCTGTATTCGGTATGAACGTGCAAATGGACAAATCCGCTCACTTTTTAGTCTCCTGTTTTCTCTTTTCCTCTTAACGTATCGGCTATAAGCGAGATCTTCTTCAGCCTGTGATTTACACCGCTTCTGCTTATAGGCGGCTCAAGCAGCTTTCCTATGTCGCTCAGCGACAGCTCAAGTGCTGTCAGCCTTATCTTTGCTACCTGCAAAAGCTCGTCGGGAAGATAGCTCTCCCCTTTATGCTCAAATATATATCTTATATCCTCCGCCTGCTTCTGCGCCGCAGCAATGGTCTTGTCAAGATTTGCCGCCTCGCAGTTTACACTGCGGTTGACATTGTTGCGTACTTCTTTATATATCTTGACATTCATTATCTCCATTGCCTGCATCATAGCGCCCATAAAGGTCAGCATATCTGATATCTTTTCGCTCTCTTTTATGTAAAGGAAACTGCTCCCTCTGCGTGAAGACAGCTTTGCGCCCATACCATGCTCCTCTATCATAGAAAGCAGAAGCCTGCATTTCTCTTCGTCATGAAGAAAAAGCTCAAGCTGATAGCCTTTTTCGGGATTCGCAACAAGTCCGCAAACAAGAAACACACCTCTTAAATATACGCCGAATGCCTCGTCATCCGAGCAGTCGGGAACGGGATGTGCATAGCTTTTATCCGCAAGGCTTACCGTATAAAGCGTTCTGCCTCTGAAGCAGCTTTCACTTACCGCATTTTCTTTGCCGACACAGTCAAAAGCGTCGGCTATGCACCGGGCGGCTTTTTTGTTTTCGGTATTAAAAAAACAGCCGTCGCCGTCTTCCGTCATAGCAAATGCCGCACCTTTGGCAAGAAGCTCAAGCTGTTTTTTGCTGTGCTCCGCCTTGCACAGCTCATTTTTTACATCGGCGGCAAAAGACATAAATCTCTCCTTAGTACCCTCTGTTTGCCTTTATTTATCCTTTTTTATATCTCTGTGCAATACTCTTGCTTTCAGATGATTTTTGCTGAGATGCTCGCAGGTGGTTTCGGCGAAAGTTACACTGCGGTGTTTTCCGCCCGTACAGCCGAAAGCAATAACAAGCTGGCTCTTGCCCTCGTGCAGATACTGCGGAATAAGAAAATCTATCAGGTCAAACAGCTTTGTCTGCAATGCTTTAGAGCTGTCAAAGCTCATAACATAATCTCTTACTTCCTTGTCGAGCCCCGTTTTTGTCTTTAGCTCGGGTATGTAGAAAGGATTCGGAAGACAGCGCACATCAAAGACAAGGTCGGCTTCGTTGGGAACGCCGTACTTAAAGCCGAATGAGATACAGCTTATAGTCATACTGTCAGACGGGGTGTCAAGGAAAATATTCAGCACATTTTCCTTAAGCGTTGAGGTAGACATAAGGCTGGTGTCAATGTAATAATCCGCATTTTCACGAAGCGGCTCAAGTATCTCCTTTTCGGCGTCTATCGCCTTGTCTATATCTCCGTTTGCCGCATCAAAAAGCGGATGGCGGCGGCGGGTCTCCTTATAGCGCTGTTTAATCACATGATGGTTTGCATCGACAAACATAAGCTTAGTGTCAAGACCTCTTGCTTTAAGCTCGTCTATAGTCTCGCTCAGATGCAGAAACAGCGTGCCGCCTCGTATATCCGTTACGATAGCGACCTTTGAGATATCCTCATTTTCTTCGCATATTTCGGCGAATTTCGGTATCAGCTGAGGAGGCATATTGTCAATACAGAAATAGCCTATATCCTCCATAACATTTACCGCACAGGATTTACCTGCTCCCGAAATTCCCGTAACAATAACAAATTCGGTCTTCATTATCGTTTCCTTTCCCTGCACCGCTTATCTTTCTTATTCTCTCTACTCCATTATAAGAACTTCGCATTCAAGCGTTACGCCTGTCTGCTCCTTAACTTTCTGTTTTACCGTATCTACTACGCCCATAACATCTTTAAAGGTCGCATTGCCCTTGTTTATTACAAAGCCACTGTGCTTGGTGCTGACCTCTGCTCCTCCGCAGGAGGTGCCTTTCAGTCCGCACACCTCGATAAGCCGTGCGGCAAAATCTCCCTCGGGGCGCTTGAAGGTACTTCCTGCGCTCGGATACTCAAGCGGCTGTTTGTCTCTTCTGCGCTCCATAAGCGTATCCATACGGTCTTTTATTTTATCCCGTTCGCCTTTTTGAAGCCTCATCTTTACCGATGTTATACAAAGCTCACGCTCTGAGAAAAAGCTGTGCCTGTATGACAGCTCCATCTTTTCAAGCGGCAGTTCTTTTATCTTGCCGTTTTCGTCGATATATCTGCAGGATACCAGCACATCCTTCATCTCGCCGCCGTAAGCGCCCGCATTCATAAATACCGCACCTCCGACAGAGCCGGGAATACCATAAGCAAATTCAAGACCGGTAAGGCTGTTTTCAAGCGCAACATTACATACCGCCGCAAGCGACGCTCCTGCCTCGCACTCTATTATATCGCCCTTTACCCGTACCGAGCCGAAGTCCTTGCCGATAAGCAGTACCGCACCTCTGAGTCCTTCATCGCTGACAAGTATATTGCTCCCTCTGCCGACAATATAATATTTGACCGAGTTCTCACTGCACAGCTTTATCAGCTCGCACAGCAGAGCCTCGCAGTTTATCTTTATCATTATATCGCACGGTCCGCCTATGCAAAAAGAAGTGTGGCTCTTCATAGGCTCATTCATCAGTACAGCCGCACCGTACTTTTCTGCGGTGTTAATCAATATGCCGTAATCGTTCAAAGCAAACTCCTTGTAAATTTATTTTTTTCGGATATTCCGCAAATAAACTTCCCCGGTGTATGCCGTTAGTCCTTCAGTCTGTACAGGTTTGCCGCACCGACAATACCTGCGTCGTTGCCGAGCTTGCAGATACCGAGAACTGTAGAACGGTCGGGATTTATACAATAGCTCTCACGCTTTATATACTCCTCAAGAGGCTTTGTTAGATAGTCGCCCTCCTTGCAGATGCCGCCGCCAATAAGCAGCATTTCCGGCTGGAATGTATTGACAACATTTGTAAGTCCGCAGCCCAGATAGTTTAGATACTCATCCACTACCTTCTTACCGCTGTTATCGCCTGCACGCATTGCGTCAAACGCTGTCTTACCGTCAACGTTATCAATGCTTCCTGCGATTGACCACATTGCGCTGTCCTTATCCTCTTCCATTGCTTTCTTGGTAGCTGTAATAAGCGCTGTAGCAGAGCTGTACGCCTCAAAACAGCCTTTCCTGCCGCAGTTGCACTGTCTGCCGTTGTACTCAATTACAACGTGTCCGAGCTCTGCACCGCAGAAATTAAAGCCGGTATATATTCTGCCGCCGATGATGATACCGCCGCCGACGCCCGTTCCGAGCGTAATTACTACTACATCCTTACAGCCCTTTGCCGCACCGCCGAGCACTTCTCCGTATGCCGCAACATTTGCGTCATTCTCAACAAAAATATCCGTACCAAGTCTTGCTTTGAGCAGACCGCCGAGATCGGTATTATTAAAGCCTAAGTTACAGGAATAAAGAACCACGCCCGTATTTCTGTCGGCAACGCCCGGTGTGCCTATTCCTATGCTGTTTATATCGGCAACGGTTATACCGGCTTCCTTGCAGGCAAGCTCAACGCCCTTTGCAATGCTGTCTGCTATTTCCTCTGCAGGTCTTGGCAGGTCGGTCTTTATATTTGACTTTCCTACAATTTTAAAATTGTCGTCTACTACTCCGACCTTTATATTTGTTCCGCCGAGATCTATACCTATGTTGTACATTATGTTATGTTCCTTCCGGTTTTCTTTGATAATATATTCTGCTGACAGCTCTCTTATTCCGCACAAAGCTCGCTGTCGGGCTTTATTCCCTTGAGCTTTAAGAACGCTTCAAAACGCTCAATATCGGCATTAATAACAAGCTCATTCGGAAAATCTATTTCGCAAAGCAGCTTTTCCGCCTTGTCAAAAGCGCCTATCTTATCATGGAAATGAGCGTCTGAGTTTACTATTATACTGCATTTATTCTTGGCGCAGGTCGGCAGTATAAGTTTTCTCAGGTTTTCTATTGACTGTGCATTGCGGAAACGGCTTACATTAAAC
Source organism: uncultured Clostridia bacterium (assembly GCA_945921515.1). GTDB lineage: Bacteria > Bacillota > Clostridia > Oscillospirales > Ruminococcaceae > Ruminiclostridium_E. The sequence continues at coordinate 22,225 of CAMEKR010000002.1, forward strand.
TCAATAAGCACATTTTTCTCTGCGCACGCCTTTGTTACCGTATCAACATCATACGGATACTGAGGCGAATCGGTATGGCACAGCACGCACGCCTTAGGATGCTCAATAGCCTTGAGATAAGCTCTTGTATGAAGGTCGGCAGTCGCCGGTACTATACAAGGATCGTGCATTGAGATATTTACCCACTCCACATCGGTCATATATTCGGTAAGGTCAAGCGTGCCGTCATAGTCGCATATATTAGCTTCGATACCCTTGATCACACGAATACCGCATAAATGATCCGGTATGACCTTAAGATTGCAGAAGTGCCACTCGTGAGGAGCGTCTTCCATCTTTATGCCGTGATCGGTCATGGCAATGTATGAAAGTCCCGCCTTTTTTGCGGCGGCGGCATTTTCCGTAACGGTCGAGTACGCATGAGTCGATGCGATAGTGTGAGTATGCATATCAGCAACGAATTTCAATTTAAGTCATATCCTTTCTTATTTCGTTTTACACATTTTTATCTTTATCAGGTCCAGCTGGTAACTGTGTCACTGCTCTCCATATTAAGTCCTAAATTGTCAAGCAGTTCCTGTGCGGCATTATAGCCCATCTTTTTCTGTCTGTTGTTCATAGCCGCAACCTCAAGTATAACCGCTAAGTTTCGTCCGGGCTTTACCGGGATAGTAAGCGAAGGTACCTTTACGCCGAGAATAGAAACATAGTGATTGTCCACGCCCATTCTGTCGTATACCTTTTCGGGATTCCACAGCTCAAGCTCAACTACCATATCTATCTTTTCGCTGACCTTGACAGCACCCATACCGAAAAGCTGTCTTGCGTTGATAATGCCGATACCTCTCAGCTCCATAAAGTGTCTGATGTTATCGGGAGAGCTTCCTACAAGCGTAATGTTGGAGGCTTTTCTTATTTCTACTGCGTCGTCAGCTACAAGACGGTGTCCTCGCTTTACAAGCTCTATAGCCGTTTCGCTCTTACCTACACCGCTTTCGCCGAGTATCAGCATACCTTCGCCGTATACCTCGATAAGCACTCCGTGACGAGTGATTCTCGGAGCAAGCTGAAGGCTCAAATATGCAACCAGCTTTGAAGTGAAGGTCGATGTGCTTTCCTCGCTTCTCAGCAGAGGGACACCGAGTTCCTTAGACAGTTCCTTCATTTCGGGCATAATATCCATGCCTCTTGAAACGACAACCGCCGCAGGCTGTTCGCTGAAGAATTTTCTTATTCTCTGCGCTCTTATCTCAGCTCCGCACTGTTCAAGATATGCAGTCTCCGCCTTGCCTATTATCTGTATTCTTTGCTTGTCGAAATATTCATAGAAGCCTGCAAGCTGAAGACCGGGACGGTTTACATCGATATTTGATATAAATATCTCCGACGGGTCTTTAGGCGTCTGAATTACTTCGAGCTTGCACTCATTTATTATCGCCTGAAGCGATACGGTAAATTCCTGAGCCATATTTATCCTCTTTCTGCATAATGGTGTATTCCCCGGGCATAACTGCCCTATCATATCAATTATACTACATCGGGCAGTTTATTGCAAGTAAAATTTACAGCAAAACGGACACAGAAAATATTATTATCCGTGTCCGTATTTGTATGTCTTTATTAAAGGATTATTCCTCGCATAAGCCATTAACCGACTTTGTTATTCGTACATAATATCATCTTTGTTGAACTTCTGGGTATAGCCGAAATAGTATCCGAGGTGCGTTGCTGCAGGGATTCCCGCATAGCACAGCATATATATAAACGGAACGAACACCTGCATACTGTCTATAGAATTATCCGGCACTATCATCAGCGACAGCGGATAGACCATACCGTCTATTATTCTGTGAACAAAGGTCATATCAAAATACCAGCCGCATATCTTGTCCAAAAACAGCACTGCGGAAGGTATAAACATTATCAGCATAAGCAAAGCGCCTATAACAAGCCACTTGTTCTCCTTGGGAGGCTCTGCCTTGTGAAGTCTGACATATTTCTGCTCCCTGTCGCCGTCACGGTATCCTGCGGTGAAAATCATGGAATAGAAGATAGCTAATGTCAGAATGAACACTACTACCTTAAAAAACTCAATATTCATAAACGGAGCTGTGGATATTGTTACTATAGTACACAGCAGATTTCCGAACATCATAAATAAAAATCCCGTCAGCAGCAGCTTCCAGAACGGCTGTCTGCCCGATTTAGCATAATAATCCATAATATCACTCCTTAGTCCGAACTGCTCTCGGTCTGCGTTTCATTCACCTTATTGCCCGTGAGTATATTTCTCAGGACCTCTTTTGCGCGAATCTGGCTTTCCTTTGACGCATTGTAGCTCACCATGCCCTCTTTCTCCTCACGAATGGAGAACGCAAGACTTTCGGGGCAGGAGTTTTCCCATTTTGCATCAGCAGCAAAAGCAGTATCCCTGACGCTCACTCTTTTTATGCCCTTGTACTCCTCTAAACCCGTAGCCTCACCGATATCGGCAAACATCATATCATAGGTTACTAAGGTGCTTTCCGGATCGTAATCCACAGAAGATCCTTCTATCGAAAAAATGTCGGGATCGCAGATATACAGCTCTGCTCGACCTCGTTGAATCTCTCCGTAGAATTTAGCTGCATTGGATTGCATATACTGAGTGTTGTTGCTGACCGTAAGATCCATATAATACACATCTACATGAACCTTTCCGTTTCCGTCAAAATCGGGGCAATACTGTTCAAACGCAAGCTCCAGGTCGTTTACTTTCTGGTAAATGTTAGGCGTTTTTGCCGAGTCGGATATTGCCACTATTACGGTAAGGTCGGCGTTCTCCTTTGATAAAAGCTGATAGGTCAAAAATCCCAGCAGGCTTATGACAAATACCGCCGCTATAAAGTACCACTTGTTGCGGTACATAAAATTCTCGATCCACTTAAAGCCTGTAGGTTTCACTATCTCTTCGTGGACATCTTCTTCTATAATATCGCTCTGTTCGATAAGACCTTGCTTTAATTTAAGAAGCTCTCTTTTTTCGTCGCTTTCTTTTGACATCGGATATGTTCCTTTCTGTTCACGGAATGATGTTTTATTCGGACTTTATATACATTATGCCGCCGATAAGATTTTCGATAAACTTAAGCCCGTTCTCTTCTTTTTCATCGTTGCTGTTTCTTACTGCGGCATACAGCTCGGTATAGAACAGCTTGTTGCTTTTGCCGTAGGCTGTCTGCCTGAGATCGATTATGTATCCCTCTTCTCCCGTAAGCTGTGACAAATCGCTGAAAAGCGGCTCTTTTCCTGCCGTAGTAAAGCTGTCATACGCCTTTTGAAGCTCTTCTTTCGTGCCGATAAACACCTCGCAGCTTCCGTTTACAAGCTCGTTGCACAGCTCTGTTTCGCCGAGAAATTCATCGGGTACAGCCTGTGTTATAGATACACGGTGTTTGCCGTTACCGTCAAAATCAGGCACATACGGCGACATTGAATTTTCGCAGTTGGTTCTGACCGACATTGCATAATTGCCTACGCTGTAAATGCTGATATCGGGTGCCTCTTTCACAAAGAACATAAAGTATATAATTATGCCGAGTCCGATGAGCAGTACCGCACACACAATGATCACGGTATGATACCACAGCCAGTTCTTAGCCTTTTCTCCTGCTGTCTTTGGCATTTTTACATCGTAGCCCGTCTCTTTTATTTCGCTGTCTTTTTCATCTACAAGGCCTTGTCTCAGCTTTAACAGCTCTCGCCTGTCCTTCTCGTTATCAGCCATTTCGGAACACCTCCGTATCGGTTTAATTTTACACAGTTAATATTAATGTAGTTTAAACCGTGACTGCTTATTAGTATAGCATAAAAGTGAAATCTATTCAAGTGCTGATATAAAACGCAACAAAACCCCGACAAAAGTCGGGGTTTCAGCTTGTCGAAAAAGTCTATATTTTAATTAATAGGTTAAGTTCTATAACCCCATCCCCAAACCCCTTCCCCTCGGGAAGGGGCTGTTTTTCGGGGGCTGCCGCCCCTGCGACCTTGCTTGGGGCTTCGCCCCAAACCCCATTTTTATAAAATAATAGGTTTATCGACAGTATAAAACCCCGACTCTCGCCGGGGTTTTATATTTGTATTAAGATTATTACTTAACCATCGAAGCAACTTCTGCAGCGAAGTCGTCTTCCTTCTTCTGAATACCTTCGCCCTTTTCGAAACGAACAAATTCAACAACCTTGATGTTCTTGCCAACAGAAGCGATGAACTTAGCAACTGTCATGTTAGGATCCTTAACATAGGGCTGGTCGAGTAAGCAGATCTCTTCTGCGAACTTTCTCATTCTGCCGTCAACGATCTTCTCAAGAACGTTCTGGGGCTTGGGCTTTGCCGACTGCTCGTTTTCATTCTGAACGAGCTTGAGCTGTACTTCCTTCTCAGCTTCGATAACAGAAGCAGGAACATCTGCCTGTGCAACGAACTGAGGTGCGCTTGCTGTGATCTGGAGAAGCAGATCCTTAGCGCAAGCCTTTACAGCGTCGTCGTTTGCATCGTCAGCTTCGATCTTTATCATAGAGCCTATGATAGAGCCGCCGCCGTTGTGTGTGTAAGCGAACAGATCGCCTGTCATTCTCTTGAAACGACGGATCTGGATGTTCTCGCCGATTGTAGCGATTCTCTCTGTGAGGATATCGCCGATGTTCTCTGTCTGACCTGCGGGTACTACAGCCTTTAATGCCTCAACATCTGCAACATCATTATCAATGATTGTGTTTGCTACGAGCTCAACGAACTCGATGAATCTGTCTGTCTTAGCAGCGAAGTCGGTCTCAACATTGATCTCTACAACAACGCCGACCTTCTTAGCTTCATCAACCTTAGTATATACAAGACCCTCTGCAGCGATTCTGCCGGACTTCTTTGCAGCTTTTGCAAGGCCCTTTTCACGGAGGTTCTTGATTGCGGCGTCAACATCGCCGTTTGTCTCTTCAAGTGCTCTCTTGCAGTCCATCATACCGCAGTTTGTAAGTTCTTTTAACTGCTTTACTGCCTGTGCTGAAATAGCCATTGTTATTCTCCTTTAATATATATTATTCCTCAGTCTCAGCCTGTGCCTCAGCCTCAACTGCTTCTTCAACAGTCTCGGTCTGTCCCTGTCTTGCCTCGATGATAGCGTCAGCCATTGCACCTGCGATAAGCTTTACTGCACGGATAGCGTCATCGTTGCCGGGGATAACATAGTCGATCTCGTCGGGATCGCAGTTTGTATCTACGATAGCTACTACGGGGATACCAAGCTTCTTTGCTTCTGATACTGCGATCTTCTCCTTGCGGGGATCAACAACGAACAGAGCGCTGGGGAGCTTCTTCATGTTCTTGATACCGCCGAGGAACTTCTCAAGCTTTTCGATCTCAAGGTTCAGCTTAACAACTTCCTTCTTGGGAAGAAGGTCGAATGTGCCGTCGTTTTCCATTGTGTGAAGCTGTTCAAGTCTCTTGATTCTCTTCTCGATGGTCTTGAAGTTTGTCATCATACCGCCGAGCCATCTTGCGTTTACAAAGTGAGCGTTTGCTCTGAGCGCTTCTTCCTTGATAGAATCAGCAGCCTGCTTTTTTGTACCTACAAACAGAACTTCGCCGCCGTCAGCCGCAACCTCATGAATGAAGTTGTAAGCCTCGTCGAGCTTCTTAACTGTCTTCTGGAGATCGATAATGTAGATACCGTTTCTCTCTGTGAAAATGTAGGGTGCCATTTTGGGGTTCCATCTTCTTGTCTGGTGTCCGAAGTGAACGCCTGCTTCAAGAAGCTGCTTCATTGATACTACTGCCATGGTAGTGTCCTCCTTGTTTTTTGGTTTTTTCCTCCGCTGTGCTTACCGGCTCAAGCCTGCTTAGGCACCTGAAAGCCTTATACTCAGCGTGTGGATTTGCTGTCAACAGCCTTTTAATTATAGCACACAGCCGCAAATAATTCAATATTTGCGGCAAAATTTTTTATTGTGCTACTTTAACAAATTTTTTAAAATACCGCCTTTGCGTTTTGGCGTATGTGCAAAATCACATCCGACAAGTATCGTATCCTCGCCTATTATCTCAATATCCGACCAATTTATGAATATATCGTCTTCTCTGCCGAAAAGTCCGAAAAAGCGGCTTTTGCCGAATACTATGATACGGCATATCTTTGCGGTAGACGAGTCAAATTCTATATCATCGACAAATCCTATTCTGCAGCCGGTTTTGATGCTGATTACTTCTTTGCATCTTATATCGCAGAAATGGCACATCATAGTATCACCGTCCGGTAATAATTTTAAACTATGATATGAAAAAAGGAAGGCGGATATGCATGAAAAACTCAGCCCTGCGACTCCTGCTGTGACTTTTCCTTTTCACGCCTGAGCAGATTTGCCTTGTAGTCAAGATAGTTCTGCAGGATGACCGCCGCAGCTACTGCGTCTATCACCTTTTTGCGTTCCTTGCCTCTTTTATTGACATCGTTCATCATACTGTGGGCGGTAACGGTTGTGGAACGCTCGTCCCACATAACAACCGGTATATCGAGAAAATTCTGAAGCATATCGGCAAATGCCCTGCACTTTTCGCTTCTCGGTCCGTAGGTGCCATTCATATTGATGGGATTTCCTACAACGACCTCGCCGACTTCATATTCAACAGCGGCGGCGGCAACCTTTTCAACGCATATCTGAAAATTTCTTTCATCTATTACGCCAAGCGGAGAAGCAAGCGTTTCTGTCCTGTCACAGCAGGCAAGTCCCGTATGCGCGTCACCGTAATCCACAGCCATTATTTTCATATCGTTAATCCTTTCCGATTCTCATATCTTTGGTGATAAAGCCGAAATCAAGCTCTTTCATAAAATCATAAAGTCCCGGCATCAGCATTCTGTCACGGTTCATTCTTTCAAACTCGTCAATTGTGACAAGCTTTGCGTCTGCGACCTCTTCTTTTTGCAAAGTAAGATCGGACAGAGCAATATTTTTATGCAGTTCGTAGCAGTCGATAAAAAAAGTAGCTCCGTTCTTGGTGCCTCTGAAAACAAGCTCGCTGTCCGATACAGCTATGCCTATCTCCTCTTTTATCTCCCGTTTCATGCACTCAATGCTCGACTCTCCCGCCTTTACAGCGCCGCCGGTACATTCCCAAAGACCACCGTAATTCTTATATCTGCATCTTTGTGTAACGAGCAGCCTGTCTCCGCTTACTATCCATGCCTCGCAGACCACGTTGTATTCACCGGGGTTCATACGGTGACCACGCTTATGAAGTTTTCCGGTACGCTTTCTTTGGGCGTCATAAACATCCCAGTATTCGGTCACTCGTTTCACCTCCCTGCGAAAAACGGTTACTTGTTATTTGCTGTTCTTATACTCTTTAAGAGCGTTTGCAAGCTGTGCGGGGCAGGATGTGGACTTAGAGCCGCATCTTATTCCGTCAAGCCTTTCTATCACTTCGTCAACAGGCATACCTTTTACAAGGTGTGCAATTCCCTGAAGGTTTCCGCTGCAGCCGCCTATAACCTCAAGGCCGGTTACCGTTTCATTCTCAACATCTATTATCATCTTACGGGCACATACTCCCTTTGGTGTATACTCAAATGTCATTTTATTATCCTTTCTTACTGCTGTGCAGCCTTTGCAACCGCATCGGCTACCGCCTGTGCTACCGATTTGTCAAGAGGACTCGGTATGATATATTCTCTTGAGAGCTTGTCAGGGGTGACTATATCTGCTATTGCATAAGCCGCCGCCTTTTTCATCTCTTCGGTTATTGCCTTTGCTCCGCACTGCAGTGCTCCCTTGAATATTCCCGGGAAAACAAGCACATTGTTTATCTGATTGGGGAAATCGCTTCTTCCCGTACCCACTATAAATGCACCTGCTTCAAGTGCCTTGTCGGGCATTATCTCGGGCTCGGGGTTAGCCATAGCAAATACTATCGACTTATCAGCCATAGACTTTACCATTTCTTCAGTCACAAGACCGGGTCTTGATACGCCGATAAATACATCTGCGCCCTTCATGGCGTCGGCAAGTTTGCCCTTTATATTATCCTTGTTTGTTCTCGTTGCAATTTCTGCGTGAGCAGGATTTTCGTACTTATCATCCTTATTGATTATGCCGTTGATATCGACCATTATAAGATCGCCGATACCCATTTCAAGCAGGAATGAGCCTATTGCTATACCTGCGGCGCCTGCGCCGTTTATAACTACCTTGACATCCTTCATCTGCTTGCCTGCACAGCGTACCGCATTGATAAGCGCCGCACCTACTACAACGGCTGTACCGTGCTGGTCGTCGTGGAATACGGGGATATCCAGCTTTTCTTTAAGCCTGCGCTCTATCTCAAAACATCTGGGTGCAGAGATATCCTCGATATTGATTCCGCCGAAACTGTCGGAAATAAGCTCTATTGTTCTTACTATCTCATCGACATCCTTAGACTTTATGCATATCGGGAATGCGTCAACTCCCGCAAACTCCTTGAACAGACAGCATTTGCCCTCCATAACGGGCATTCCCGCAAGACCGCCTATATCTCCGAGTCCCAACACTGCCGTACCGTCTGTTATAACCGCAACTAAGTTCTTGCGGCGTGTGAGCTTGTATGACAGAGAGGGATCCTTCTCTATCTCAAGGCAAGCCTGTGCAACACCGGGGGTGTAGCACAGCGAGAGATCTTCTCTTGTGTTTACGGGAGCTCTTGATATTACCTCAATCTTTCCTTCCCATTCATAGTGCTTTTGGAGTGCCTGCTGTTTTATATCGGTTGCCATTTTTCTTTTCCTTCCTTTTTGCCTGAATTTTATTTAGTCTTTTTCTTCAGTATTCGCTGAAGCGAAGCGTCGGGGGTATAATTTGTACCTATTGCTATCGGATAGTGGTTATAGAAACCGTGGAAATCCGAACCGCCGGTAGTAATGAGATTATGCTCCTGTGCTATTTTCATAAGGCGGTCACGCTGCTGTTCATCTGCACTCTGGTGCCATATTTCAACACCGTCTATCTTTCCTGCCGCCGCAAGCTCTTCAAGAAGCTCGTAATTATCGAATACCGCAGGGTGCGCAAGCACGGCAATTCCTCCTGCGGAATGGATAAGCTCAAGCACAAAATGCACCTCGGGGTAGTCCTGCATATCGGTGCTGACTTCTTCCGCACAAAGTCCCGTCACCGGGTTGAACAGCTCTTCATACACCTTTCCGTAAAGGTCGGTAGTATAACCGTAATCCATAAGTGCGTGCATGATATGGCACTTGAATATGACCTTACTGCCTGTAGCATAGCGAAGTATGCTCTCAAGTGTAATAGGGTACTTTTCAAGAATCTTCATCGCCATCTGCTTGCCACGCTTCTTACGAAGCTCACAGGTACGCAGGCACAGTCCTTCGAGCCTGTTAGGTTTTTCGGGATTGTAGCAGATTATATGAGCCTTGGTGCCGTGAGCGCTGTCGTATGTAGAAAACTCAACTGCGGGGATAACATTCACACCGTAGCGTTCTCCGAGCACTACAGCTCTTGAAGCAGACGATAGCGTATCGTGGTCGGTTATCGCAAAATAGTCGATTCCGTAGCGCTTTGCCTGCGCAATAGTTTCCTCAAGACCGAGGGATCCGTCAGACATTGTTGTGTGACAATGTAAATCAGCCTTCATTTCAGTACCCTTCTTTCTTTGCGTTATGCTTTATGTGTGCAGAAAACCGCACAGCACATTATAATATTATAACACTTTTATAAGTGTAATGCAACATTTTTTGTAAATCTATAGTTTTTTCTGTCATAAATTGCAAAACAGGCAGCCCCGCTTTTTCGGCGGGAATGCCTGCAATACGCTTATTTTATAACCTTGCCGTGAGCCTTGGGCGTTGCCTTGATCTCCTTTTCCGTGCCTCCTCTGTCAACGAATACTGCGCCTTCATCGCTCTCATCGCTGCCTATGGGACTAAGCTCGGGATTTGTTTCGCCTCGCTCCTCGTAATAAGGATTGATTATATACTTCTGAATTACGGGATAACAGATAAAGGTCGTGGTGAAACAAATCAGCGAAAGCGGAAGGAAAATTACCACAAATATCGAGAAAGGCAGGAATATCACCACAAGAGTAATGATAGCCACATTTATAATGAATGCGAGTATATTCTGCTTAACGCCGAGGAATACAAGGAAAACCGCATTCTTGAGGATGGCTTTAAGGCTGAGCTTAAGCGCAACTATCTCAAGATAAATGTAGAAGTGCATAATGAAAATTACCGTTGCACAGCAGATAAATATGCAGGCAAAGACCATATATTCATCGGGCAGTTTTTCGGCATATAGGAAATTTACCGCCGATACAAAAAGCGAAGCTAAGCAGATAACATCAACAATGCCTATCGCCACCGACTGCTTGAAATTTTTCTTGAATGCCGTGAAAAACTCGTCAAATACAAAGCAGGGCTGCTCAAGAATGAACTTTCTCATAACATGAGTCAGAGCCGCCGTAGCCGGTCCGAATGTGATGACTGGTAAGCAAAAAAGTATATAGAGCATATTCAGCTCGATAATTTTCCAGAACTTTCTGCCGAATATCTCCCAGTATCTGAAGAAAGGTTTTTTCTGAGGGGCGGTTTTTGATACACCTTTGCCCGAACTCTGATAATCAAATAACTTGAATGCCAAGATAACAACTCCTTAACGAATTCGTATTGCCGGGGAAATAATATATTAAAAATGTTAACAGCGTTTAAATAGACCGCTTTGGCAACACGAAAAATTGCCGTATAATATTATACAATAATTTTTGTCGAAATGCAAGGTGCAAATAGGAATATTGTATAAAAATAATGCTCATGGCGGCTTCTTTGCGCCTGAAGCGCCTTAAACTATTGAATCCAAAGCCATAAAGTGATATAATTGAATAAATATCGGCTGAAAGGAACAGGCTGTGTGGAACTCATCACAATAGGCAATGTTAAAATAGAAAAAACGGCTTCTCTTGCACCTATGGCTTCGGTCGCAGACAAAGCTATGCGCACCATGTGCAAAAAATACGGGGCGGCGATGCTGACAGGAGAGATGGCAAGCGCAAAAGGGCTGTGCTACTCCGACAGGAAAACACAGCAGCTGCTTTGCGTGACCGAAGAAGAACGCCCGATGGCAATACAGCTCTTCGGCAGTGAGCCCGAGTTTATGGCAAAGGCGGCAGTCATAGCGTCTAAGTATAAACCCGATATAATAGATATAAACTGCGGCTGCCCCGTGCCTAAGGTTGCAGGCAACGGCGCAGGTTCTGCGCTTATGAAGGATACCGTACTTCTCGGAAAGATAGTTGAGGCGGTCGTAAGAGCGGTAGATATACCCGTAACCGTCAAGATAAGAAAAGGCTGGGACGATAACAGCGTTAATGCTGTGCAGGCGGCAAAAGCCGCACAGGAAAGCGGTGCGGCGGCGGTAGCCGTTCACGGCAGGACAAAAAGCCAGATGTACAGCGGAAAAGCCGACCTTGATATAATAGCCGAAGTTAAGCAGGCGCTAAAAATACCGGTTATAGGCAACGGCGATGTTGACAGCGGTGAAAGCTGTAAGTATATGTATGATTACACAGGCTGTGATCTTGTCATGGTAGGCAGAGCCGCCTGCGGCAAGCCGTGGATATTTTCGCAGATTAGGCATTATCTCGAAACGGGAGAAACGCTCGCAGAGCCGTCAGCCGATGAACAGCTTGAAATAATGAAAGAGCATATTTATCTGCTGTGCGAGGATAAAGGCGAGTATATAGGCATGAAAGAGGCAAGAAAACATGCCGCATGGTATCTTAAGGGCAGACCGGGTGCGGCAAAGCTCCGCAATATGTGCGGAAGTCTTTCAACACTTGAGGATTTCGATAATATGCTGGAACTGATAAAAAATCAGGACAGGCAGGATATATAAGACGGAAAGGAAAGAAAAATGAAAGAAACAGCTAATAAACTTAAATCTCTGACCGCATTTGATATAAGCGGCGACTACATAATAGCTCAGTTTGAAAAGCTCGCAAGCGATGACGAGGGCACGGCAATAGAGGCATATTCAAACATCACAAGCTATCTTCTTACCAACGACAAGACGCTGGCTGATTATCTTCGTGAGCTTCTGACCTATGCGGATTCAAAGCTTATTGAAAGCTACATAAAAAAAGAAGATCAGGCAAAGCTCTACGCAATAGAGTACGATGTGTCGGTAATAAAAGAGCTTGCAAAGATGTCCGCACACAAGCTCAAAGATTATCTTTTCCAGAAGTTCAACGATAATTTCATCTTCTCTCTTCCCGAATATGTGACGGGCGGATTTGACTGCAACGCAGATTATTTCATACGTCATATCAGCGAAAACGGAAGCGGAATCTATGCTAAATACAAGGCATTTGTATATGAAAAGGGCGAGCTTCAGCCTATTGAAAAACCCGACGCAATACGGCTTTCAGACCTTAAGAAATACGAGGCTCAGAGAAAGCAGATAGTAGACAACACAAGAGCGTTCATCGCAGGACACCCTGCCGACAATGCCCTGCTTTACGGCGACAGAGGTACAGGCAAGTCTTCTACCGTAAAGGCGCTTTTAAACGAATATTCCTGTCTTCGTATAGTTCAGGTGGACAAGAAGGATGTTGCCTGCCTGCCCGAGCTTTACAAGACGCTGAGTGAAAATCCGCTGAAATTTATCATCTTCATAGACGATTTATCATTCAGCGAAAACGACGAGGGCTTCGGGGTACTGAAAAAGGTGCTTGAAGGCTCGGTATGCGGCAGACCGTCAAACATACTGATATACGCTACAACAAACCGCCGCCACCTTATCAAAGAGACCGAAAGCAGTCGAATGGGCGATAATGTTCACAGTGCCGACGAGATAGACGAAAATATGTCGCTGTCCGACAGATTCGGACTGTTTGTGACATTCCTTGCACCTAACAAGGAAACCTACCTTGAGATAGTCAGAAGCATCGTTCTTGACAGAGGAATCATTATCGATGTCGAAAAGCTTGACAGATGCGCCGAAAGATTTGCGCTCAAGAGAAACGGCAGATCGCCGAGAACAGCAAGACAGTTCGCCGACAGCCTGCAATCAAAACTGGCGCTCGGCATAGACCCGGAGAAGATGTAAGATGAAGAAAAGAACAGCGCTTACTGCGGCGGTTATTCTCACTGCGGCTCTCTTAACAAGCGGATGCGACAATATTGTGCTTGTCCCGGGCAAATCTTCGGGTACGATAACCGAAGCAAGCTCTGCGCCAAGCGAGCCTCTGAGCGCATATCCCGTAGTATTAAACGATACCGAGATAGCAAAAACTCCCGAAAAAATAGTATCGCTCACTCCCGCCTATACGGAGATACTTTTTGAAATGGGATACGGAGATAAAATAGTTGCCGTGAGCGACTACTGCAACTACCCTGAGGCTGTGGAGAAGCTTCCTAAGGCGGCAAGCAGCGCAAATCCCGATATTTCGGCAATAAAGAAGCTCAAACCCGACCTTGTCATTACCGCAACTCCGATAGTGACAAAGGACAAGATAACACTTGAGGCGGAAGGGATAAAGGTGCTGACTATAACCTCTCCCCGTACCATAGAAGAATTTGAGAACATCTACAAGTTCTTCGGACTTGCTTTTGAAGGTCTTTTCGAGGGAGAAGCCGTCGGTGAAAAAGCGTTTTCCGATATAAGAAAACAGCTTGATGCAATTAAAAAGACCGACCTTAAGTTTGTATATATAACCGCCGCAAGCACTCCCGCAGGCGGAGATACCTTTGAGAGCGCAATACTCAGCCTTTTCGGGACAAACTGTGCCGAGGACAGCGAGGGCTACAGCTATAAAGCCGAAAATCTTAAAGACAATCAGCCCGACATAATATTTGTAAGCGACTCGCTCGGCGAGGATATCCTCACCTCGAACAAAAACTACTCCTCGCTCACAGCGGTGGAATCAGGAAACACAGCGGTGCTTGAGAACAAATATTTCGAGCGTCCCAGCGCAAGGATAACAAGTCTTCTCGGCGATATTTCCGCCGCATTTGACAAAGCCGCAAAGCCCGAAGAAAAGCCCGACGCATCAAGCGGCGAAGAGAGCAGCGAAAGCACAAGCGCAAGCGAGCCGAATGAAGAGTAAATTTTTGTTGACTTTTTACCAAATTCGTATATAATTAAATATGTATGTTCAATAAAAGTCGGGTGCGGCTACCTGCACCCTGATGATAAACGGAAGGAATCATAAACTATATGAAATGGACAGGACTTAACGATTTAAGAGAAAGCTATCTGAAATTCTTTGAGAGCAAGGGACATCTAAGGATGGCGTCAGCTCCGCTGGTACCCCAGGGAGATAACTCCATACTGCTCATTAACGCAGGTATGACGCCGCTCAAGAAATATTTCCAGGGTATCGAAGAACCGCCGAGACACCGTGTTACCACTTGTCAGAAGTGCATAAGAACGCCCGATATCGACAATGTCGGCAAGACGGCGAGACACGGCACTTATTTTGAGATGCTCGGCAACTTCTCTTTCGGTGACTACTTCAAGCACGAGGCTATCGCATGGGCGTGGGAATATCTCACAAAGGTGCTTGAGATACCCGAAGAAAGACTGTGGGTAACGGTATATGAACAAGATGACGAGGCGGCTGATATCTGGGCAAACGAGATAGGCTTACCCCGTGAGAAAATAATCAAGCTCGGCAAAGCGGATAACTTCTGGGAGCACGGTAGCGGTCCCTGCGGTCCCTGCTCTGAGATACACTTTGACAGAGGCGAAAAGTACGGTCCGTTTGAGAGCTTTGAACAGGCAAGCGACTGCGACAGAATTATCGAGATATGGAACAACGTATTCACACAGTTTGACAACGACGGCAAGGGCAACTATACCCAGCTTGCAACAAAGAACATAGATACAGGTATGGGACTTGAGCGTCTTGCCTGCGTAATGCAGGATGTTGACAATCTGTTCGAGGTAGATACCATTCAGAATATTATGAAGAAGATCTGCTCTATAGCAGGCGTAAACTACCACGACGATGAAACATCGGATATTTCCATCCGTGTTATTACCGACCATATCCGTTCCACAACCTTTATGGTAGGCGACGGAATACGCCCCTCAAACGAGGGCAGAGGCTATGTTCTGCGCCGTCTTCTCAGACGCGCCGCAAGACACGGAAGAATGCTCGGCGTAAACAAGCCCTTCTTATATCAGATATGCGATACCGTTATAGATGAGAACCTTACCGCATACCCCGAGCTTAACGAGAAGAGAGAATATATAAAGAAGGTCATCAAGACCGAAGAAGAGAGCTTTGCAAAGACGGTTGACAAGGGTATGCAGATACTTGGCGAATTTGTAAAGGAGCTTTCCGCCGAAGACAGCAAGAAGCCTATCTTAAGCGGTGAGAACCTCTTCAAGCTTCACGATACCTACGGATTCCCGATAGACCTTACAAGAGAGATTCTCCAGGAGAAGAATATCGGAATAGATGAAGAGCGCTTCTTCGAGCTTATGAGCGAGCAGAAGGCAAAGGCACGCTCAAATCAGGCGTTCAAGGGCGGCTGGGATGAAGCCACCGCAACTGCGCTCAGCGGACTTACAACTTCCTTTGTAGGCTACACCACACTCAGCACAGACAGCAAGATTCTTGCAATGATAAAGGACGGCGAAGTCACCGATGTATGCAATGAAGGCGACGAAGTAACGGTAGTTCTCGATATCACTCCCTTCTATGCAGAAAGCGGCGGACAGGTTGGCGACTGCGGTACGATATCAGCAGGCGACAATCTTCTCAAGGTTATCGACACAAAGAAGACAGCCGCAGGTCAGTATATATGCAACTGCCATGTCGAAAGCGGATGCTTCTATAACGATGACGCGGTAAAAGCTCATGTCAATGAAAAGAAGCGTATGGCTACAGCAAGAAACCACACCTGTGCGCATCTTTTACAGGCGGCTCTCAGAAAAGTTCTGGGCGATCATGTTCACCAGGCAGGTTCTTTTGTGGATCCTTACAGATGCCGTTTCGACTTCAGCCACTTCAGCGCAGTTACTCCCGAAGAGCTTGAACAGGTAGAGATGCTCGTCAACGACTGGATACTTGCAGGTATACCGGTTGTTACCGAAGAGCTTCCTATTGAAGAAGCACGCAAAAAAGGCGCAATGGCTCTGTTCGGCGAGAAATACGGCGATATCGTAAGAGTTGTACAGGCAGGCGAGGTTTCAACAGAGTTCTGCGGCGGTACTCATCTTGACAACACAGCAAAGGCAGGTCTGTTCAAGATAATCTCCGAAACTTCCGTAGCGTCGGGCGTAAGAAGAATAGAGGCAGTAACAGGCTACAATGTGCTTTCGGCATACGATCAGACTAAGGCTATGGTAAATAATATAGCTCAGGCGCTGAAGATAGCTAATCCCTCGGCGGTTATGCAGAAGTGCGAAAATATGATGAACGAAATGCACGCTATGCAAGCTGAGATAGACAGACTGAACGGCATCATTTCAATGAGCCAGATGCAGAATATAACAGATAACGCAACCGAAATAAACGGTATCAAGGTGTTCTCGGCAATGCTCTCGGGCGTTACGGGCGACAGCTTAAGAAAAGCGGGCGATAAGATAAAGTCTTCCAATCAGTCGTTTATTGCGGTGCTTGCAGGCGTATCGGACGGAAAGGGCAACTTCCTGTGCATCGCAAGTCCCGAGGCAGTAGCTAAGGGTGCAAATGCCGGCAAGATAGTTAAGGATATCGCCGCAATAGCAGGCGGAAAGGGCGGCGGAAAGCCCGATACCGCTATGGCAGGTATTGCCGATGTGACAAAAATCGACGAGGCTCTGCTTGCGCTTGGCGACATTGTAAAGAATATGATAGGCTGATAAGCCGGAAAGGATAAATTTATGGACTGCATTTTTTGTAAGATAATATCGGGAGATATCCCCTCTGAAAAAGTATTCGAGAACGAAAAGGTGCTTGCTTTCAAGGACATAAACCCTATGGCTCCCGTACATATCCTTATTATTCCTAAGGAACATATCGACGGAGCTGATATGCTCAGCGACAGCAACGCAGAAATCGTAAAGGATATAATGCTTGCCGCAAAGCAGATAGCACAGTCCTTCAACCTTGACAACGGCTGGAGAGTAGTTACAAATGTAGGCAACGACGGCGGTCAGACCGTGCGCCATCTGCATTTCCATCTGCTCGGAGGCAAAAAGCTCAACACAGAGCTTGCATAATAGGTAAATAGATATGAGGCGCAAATCGGCAGCTGTTGGAGCATCATACTTGACAGGACTGCTTTTCGCCTCATTTTTTCTATATAATGAAATTTTTGTAATTTCAGTAATAATTACCCTTGCTGTAGGCTGTGCGGTATCGGTGCTGTTTATAAAGAGATACGATATTGCGGCGGTGCTTATTTTTGCCGCTTTGGGAATAACCTTGTTCACAGCAGTATCCGCAAGGCTCGATAATGCCGCAGACAGTCTTTGCAAAGAGAAAAGCGTTATCACTGCGGTAATAACGGATAAACGCACACTCGGCAATGATACAGCATTATTCACGCTGTCAAAGGATGTCGGCGGAACAAATGTCGGTATGCTTTTTTACTCAAGCGATATTTCAGCCGAAAAAGGCGATACCCTCTGCTTTGAAGGCTCTGCACAAAGGCTGTATAACACGGCGTATTTTTCTACCGCAGATATATACCGTTCAAAGAGAATAGTCCTCAGCGTAACTGCTGACAGCGAGATAACCGTAAAAAAAGGCGGTTTTGATATTCTGTCACCGCTTTATAAGCTGAGAGAAAGAGTCGCCGCAAAGACGGATATCTACTATGCCGATGACGGCGGCGCACTTATGAAAGGCATATTCTTAGGCGATAAAAGCTCCCTGCCCGATACTCTTTATAACGATATAACAGCTTCCGGTGCGGCACATATGACCGCCGTTTCAGGTATGCACCTGACTCTTGTAGTCACCGTTTTGCTTTCGGTTTTATCCGCCTTGGGATTATCTAAAGCTCCTAAGACAAGATTTGCGGTCACTGTACTGCTCACTATCGCTTTTATGGCTTTTTTCGGCTTTACTTCGTCGGTGCTGAGAAGCGGAATAATGATAATCATTGCAAACACGGGAGCATTGTTTTTCAGAAAGAGCGACCCCGTTACTTCTGTAGGGCTTGCGGTACTGCTTATAACAATTGTAAATCCCCTTGCCTGTCTTGACGCAGGACTTATCCTGTCGGCGGTTACAACTATAGGCGCAGGAGCAATAGCGCCTGCGATATCCGAAAAGCTGTGCAAGCGGTTGTCCTTTATGAACAGAAAGCTGAGCGATATACTCTGCGTAGCTGTCTGTGCGGTGCTTGCAGGACTTATACCGTCGTGTTTTTATTTTGGTATGTTCTCACTTACGGGAGCGATAGTATCAATAGCGGCTCTGCCGTTCTTTACCGTATGCCTTGTAGCAATGCTGATTTTTACGCTATCCGGCGCTACGGCGATATTTGCGGCGGACATTGCACATTTTTGTGCTGAGATAATGTGCAGGATATTTTCGTTCTTCGCTTCTCTGCCGTATTCGCATTTTGCCTGCGACGAAACCGTCTGCCTTGCGGTACTGCTTATTTGTGCAGGGATAGCGGCGGCGGTAATAATAATCAAAGGCAAAAAATATACATCGGTTGTAGTTTGCGTTTCTTTAGTTTGCTTTACGGCTGTCAATATTGCGTCAGCTGTGATACCCGATGACAGCGTTAAAATATTGCTTCACAGCGACGGTGAAAACGGATGTGCCGTTATAATATCCGATGATATTTCTGCGGCGGTAATTGCAGGCAACGATAAAGACGAACTTTCAGCCGCACTAAATACCCTGCGGCTTTATAATAAATACGATCCCGAGCTTATACTGCTTTGCAGTACAGGGCAAAACGAGGATATGATCGATACCGCCTCAGCCGCACACGGTTTTGCCGAAAATGTGAGGCTGTGCGATGAAGAATACTCTCTTGCGGGCAAGCGGCTAAGTATTTTCTGCAAGGATAATAAGATAACGCTTACCGTTGGCTTAGTTACCGTCAACATATCAGATATCTCGGAGATACGAAGCGACTGCGTAAATATAGCATGGGGATATGATAAAGATATCACAACAAAAGCGCCGTGCCTGTTTTTCGACAAGAAACAGCGAAGCGAAAACGGCATTCCCTTTTATTTTACAAAAATCGAGCTTAAAATAACCTATAATGGTATTGTGATGAAAAGCGAATACTGAAAGAAAGGAGCGTCAGCGTGAAAACAGATGAAGAAAAGCTCTCTCAGGGCATAAAAAGCGGAGATATGAGCCGTGTGTATTATCTTTACGGAGAAGAACGGTTCCTTACAAAGACATATACCGACAGGATACTTGACAAAACGGTCGGCAAGGACAGAAACGATATAAATCTTGTGAAGCTGGGAGAGGTATTCCCCGTTGACGCATTAATAGACAGCATTGACGCATTGCCGCTTTTTGCAGACAACAAGGCCGTGCTGATAAACGACCTCGACCTTGAAAAATTTGAAGATAACGATATCGAAGCGATTATAGACGCTCTTGGAGATGTACCGGATGAATGTACCGTAGTCATCAGCATTACGGGAGCTAACGATCAGCTTAAAAAAGCCAAAAACAAAAAGCTGATCAGCACACTCACAAAGCAAAAAGACGCCGCTGTATGCGATTTTTCGTTTATGCCTGTGCCTAAAGTAGCGGACCTTATCGTGAAAAAAGCGGCAAAACGGGGCTGTATAATATCCGTAGCAGACGCAAGGCGAATAGCGGAAATGACTCTGTGTGACCTGTCTCTGTGCTCTGCCGAGACTGACAAGCTGTGCAGTTATGCGGGAAGCGGAAAAATCACCCCCGATATGATAGACAAGCTGATAGTAAAACAGCTTGATACAAACATATTTGCGCTGTCAGCAGAGCTTGCCAAAGGAAACTGCAAACAGGCTTTGCATATTCTTGACGATTTGTTCTCACAGAGAAAAGAACCCGAAATAATACTGGCTTCTCTGGCGTCGAACTACATCGACTTTTACAGGGCAAAGGCGGCTTTAAACAAAGGGATAAGCGCCGATAAAACGGCGACGGACTTTGCTTATGCCAAAAACCGAACCTTTGTCGTATCAAAAGCCATGAAGCTTGTAAAGACGCTTGATATGGCGCATATAAGGGAATCCTTAAGTATACTGTCCGAAACCGATCTCGCGCTCAAGACAACAGGAACGGACAAAAAAACAATGCTTGAAAAAGCGATAATCAAGCTCTCTTCACAAAAAAGCAGGAGGGAATATTATTGATAAAGCTTTCTCAGGCTGTTATAGTCGAAGGAAAATATGACAAAATAAAACTGTCGTCCGTTCTTGATACGGTAATAATTGTCACAAACGGATTCGGGATATACAAAGACAAGGAAAAGACCGAGCTTATAAGGACTCTTGCTAAATCCTGCGGTATCGTGATACTTACCGACAGCGACACAGCGGGTTTTCGCATAAGAAATCATATAAAGGGCTGCTGTAAAGAAGGACAGATAATAAACGTATTTATCCCACAGATAAAAGGAAAAGAAAAGCGCAAGGAAAAGCCGTCCTCCGAAGGCTATCTCGGAGTAGAGGGGATGGACGAGCAGGTGCTGATAAATGCGCTTAATAGCGCAGGAGTAATTGCCGAAAGCTCGGACAGTACAAGCTTTCTTTCAAAAGCGGATATGCTCGACGACGGACTTGTAGGGGGAAAAGACAGCGCTGTTTTAAGGCGAAGGGTGCTTGAGAAGCTCGGACTGCCTACCCTGCTCAGTGCAAACACTATGTGCGAAGTGATAAACCGTCTTTTCACGATAGAGGAATATAAAACTGCGGTTGCCGCCGCAAAAGCAACAAACAACTGAAAGGTATACTTCACCTATGGTATTTTCTACATCGATATTTATTTATCTTTTTCTGCCGATAACGCTGATAATATATTATCTCGCTCCCAAAAAGGGAAAGAATCTGATAATTCTGCTCAGCGGTCTGCTGTTCTACTCATGGGGCGAGCCGATATATGTCATAGTTATGCTTATCTCGACTATGATAGATTATTTTGCCGGACTTATTATGAATCACTTTGAGGGCAGAAAAGTACCGAGAAGGATATGTCTTATTGTGTCAATAGTAATGAATCTCGGACTTCTCGGCATATTCAAGTACAGCGGATTTATCGCCGAGAACATCAATGCCATAGCAGGAACGCAGTTAATAGACATAAACAATATGAATTTCTTCGGCATTGAGTATCTGCCGATGAATATGCTTCCGATAGGTATCAGCTTCTTCACCTTCCAATCTATGTCGTATACAATAGACCTGTATCTCGGCAATGTAAAGGTGCAGAAAAACCCCATCAGCTTTGCCGCATTCGTCACGCTGTTCCCTCAGATAGTTGCAGGCCCTATCGTAAGATACGATGATGTCGCAAAAGAGCTTGACGACAGAAGCATAACGATAGACCTTATCTATGACGGCATAATAAAGTTTATTATCGGTCTGTCTAAAAAGGTGCTTATCGCAAACAGCATAGGTGCGCTGTGGACATCGATAAAAGCTACGGATATAGCGAATGTTTCGGTGGTAAGCTCGTGGCTCGGTATCCTTGCATTCACCTTCCAGATATATTTTGACTTCTCGGGCTACTCGGATATGGCGGTAGGACTCGGAAAAATGATGGGCTTTAACTTCCCCAAGAACTTTGACTACCCTTATCTTTCAAAAAGCATATCGGAATTTTGGCGCAGATGGCATATTACGCTCGGTGCGTGGTTCAAATCTTATGTATATATCCCTCTTGGCGGCAACAGGAAGGGTATGGCAAGGACGATTTTCAATCTTGCTGTTACATGGTTCTTAACGGGAGTATGGCACGGCGCAAGCTGGAACTTCATACTTTGGGGAACGCTGTACGGAGTGGTGATAATCCTTGAAAAGCTGTTTCTCGGTAAACTGCTTGACAAGATACCCGATATATTCGGGCATATATATACGATGCTGCTCGTAATACTCGGCTGGGTGCTGTTTGATACCGCAGACCTGCCCACGGCAGGCGCATATATTGCAAAGATGTTCGGGTTTGGCGGAGGAGCGTTTATCGACAGTACTGCGATGTATCAGATAGCGACCTACGGCATTACCTTTATCATTTGCATAATCGGCTGTACCAATCTGCCAAAGCTTGCAGTAGAAGCTTTAAAGAAAAAATCTGCGGTGCTTGTAAACTACGGCGGCATTGCGGTGATAACGGGTATGTTCATAATATGTGCGGCATATCTTGTTGACCAGACCTACAATCCGTTCTTATATTTCAATTTCTAAGGAAGGAGGCATTTAGTATGAAAAAAGATAATATCCCTAAGATTCTGCTAATCGGCATATTTGCGCTGATGCTGACAGTTATCCCGATAGCTACGCTTATATCAAGCGCAGGTCTTCCCGAAAACGCAAAAAGCGAAAACGAAAACAAGTATCTGCAGAAAATGCCTCAGCTGAATTTTGAAACGATTACGGAAAAGACGTTTATGTCCGACTTTGAAGAATATTTTTCGGACAGAATAGTGCTGAGAGAGGACTGGATAAGGCTTACTAACAGCTTCGACAGATTGCTTGGAAAAAGAGAGATAAAGGGCGTTTTCACCGAAGACGGCAGAATGATGCAGTCGTGGAGAACAAGCGACTATGACATTAGCAGTGTTGATAAAAATCTCGCTGCAATGGAAAACTTCGCTCAGAAATTCCCTAAGATGAAAACCTTCTTTATGCTTGTACCCAATGCGCAGGAGATATACAGCGATACGCTTCCGGCAAATTGCGGTGCGGCTGACCAGAAGCAGTTTATAAAATACTGTTACGATGCCACGCCGTCTATAGCGGGAATCGACGCATACTCGGGACTCTTAGCCGCAAAAGAAGAGTATATCTACTACCGTACCGATCATCACTGGACGAGCTACGGTGCGTATATCGGCTACAAGGCAGCAAGCAGCGTAATGAAATTCGTCCCTTATTCAAAGGACAAATTCTGTATCGAACACGCATCCAACGAATTTAAGGGTACGCTGTTCTCAAAGACTCTTGACAACAGCATATTGCCCGATACAATAGATATCTACTCTCTTGCCCAGGGTGAACCCTCTGTACAGGTGAGCGTCTACAGCTCGGCAGAAAGCACAGCGACATACGATTCTATGTACTTCAGAGAGTTTCTTAGTCAGAAGGACAAATATTCCGCCTTTCTCGGTCAGAATGTGCCGAGAATAGACATCGACACAGAGTTATCCGAAGAAAATGACAAGGGCAGTCTGCTGATAATAAAAGACAGCTACGCTCACTCACTTGTGCCGTTCCTGTCAAAGCACTACAGCCACATTACTATGCTTGATTTACGCTATATAAACAGTGACCTTAGCAATATAGGAGTAGATGTAAGCAAATACGGTACGACCTTGTTTATGTACAATGTGATAACATTCTCGCAGGATGAAAATGTCAAGAAGCTGAACTTTGTAGTACCGGATTAGAAAAGAATAATAGGAACGGCACGGTTGATTTTCCCGTGCCGTTCAGCTTGTCGAAAAAGTATTTTTCGACAAGCTGTCAGACTGCGAGAAACACACGCAGACGAGGAAAGAGTCACCGTCGGCGTACAAAAGTACGGTAGGTGACTCTTGACAAAGTAAGCAAAAACACTTTCGGAGAGCCGATTTGAGGCTCTCCGAAAATTTAACAATAATTTCCTTTTAGATAAATCCAACTACTTGCTAAAAATGTGTTTTTGCGGTGCGTGGGTTTATCGACAGCCTGACGGCACGGGAAACCGTGCCGTTCTTCTTTAATCTATAAAACGCCGTATAATGCGGTGGTGGCGGTTAACTGCATATCAGCTTTTCACCGTCATAGTCTACCGTAAGGGTTGAGCCGGGGGCGATATCGTCGGCTATCAGCTTTCTTGCAATGAGCGTTTCCACCTTACGCTGTATGAATCTTCTCAGCGGTCTTGCGCCGTAGTTCGGATCAAAGCCGTTATCTATGATATAATCCTTTGCGGCGTCGGTAATGGCAAAGCCTACCTCTTTATCGGCAAGGCGCTGTCTGAGGTCTTTAAGCATAAGATCTACTATCTTCACTATCTCGTCCTTGCGAAGCGGCTTGTAGAATACTATCTCGTCAAGACGGTTGAGGAACTCGGGGCGGAACTGGGTTTTAAGCAGTTTGTCGACCTCGCTCTTTGCCTCGTCGGTTATCTCACCGTCTTCGTTTATACCGTCAAGAATATACGGTGAGCCTAAGTTGCTGGTGAGGATAAGGATAGTGTTCTTAAAGTCCACCGTTCTTCCCTGAGAGTCGGTTATTCTGCCGTCGTCAAGTATCTGGAGCAGGATGTTGAATACATCTGGGTGAGCCTTCTCAACCTCATCAAGAAGCACTACGGAATACGGTTTTCTGCGTACCGCTTCTGTCAGCTGACCGCCCTCTTCGTAACCGACATATCCGGGAGGCGCACCGATAAGACGGCTCACGCTGAACTTCTCCATATACTCCGACATATCTATACGAACCATACTGTGCTCATCGTCAAACAGTGCTTCGGCAAGCGCTTTTGCAAGCTCTGTCTTACCTACGCCGGTAGGTCCTAAGAACAAGAACGAACCTATAGGCTGGTCGGGATTTGCAATGCCTGCTCTTGAACGGAGTATAGCCTCGCTGACCTTTTGTACGGCTTCATCCTGACCTATTACTCTTTCGTGAAGGAGGTCTTCCATATGGAGCAGTTTTTCACGCTCACCCTCCATCAGCTTTGAAACAGGTATTCCTGTCCAGCGGCAGATAATCTTTGCTATCTCCTCTTCGGTTACTTTATCATGGAGCAACGAAGCCGACTTTGACTGCTCTGCAAGTTTCTCCTCTTCTTCAAGCTCTTTTTGAAGTGCGGGCAGTTTGCCGTATTTCAGCTCAGCCGCTTTATTAAGGTCATAACTGCGTTCTGCCTGCTCAATAAGTCCATTGGTGTTTTCTATCTCCTCACGGAGCTTCTGAACCTTAGATATCGCAGACTTTTCGTTATCCCACTTTGCCTTCATCTCGTCAAACTGCGAGCGCAGTTCTGCAAGCTCCTGCTGTACTTCGGCAAGATGCTCGACAGAGATACGGTCTGTTTCCTTTTTAAGTGCCGCTTCTTCTATCTCGTGCTGCATTATCTTGCGGCGGATATCGTCAAGCTCGGACGGCATAGACTCCATCTCTGTCTTGATAAGAGCGCAAGCCTCATCTACAAGGTCTATTGCCTTATCGGGAAGGAATCTGTCGGAGATATATCTGTCGGACAGCGTTGCGGCGGCAATAAGTGCAGAGTCGTGTATCTTTACGCCGTGGAATACCTCATAACGCTCTTTAAGACCTCTCAGTATCGAAATAGTATCCTCTACGGTAGGCTCGCTTACCATTACCGGCTGGAATCGTCTTTCGAGTGCGGCGTCCTTTTCTATATACTGTCTGTACTCGTTCAGAGTCGTTGCGCCGATACAATGAAGCTCGCCTCTTGCAAGGAGAGGTTTAAGCAGATTTCCTGCGTCCATTGCGCCGTCTGTCTTGCCTGCTCCGACTATGGTATGAAGCTCATCGATGAACAGAATTATCTGTCCCTCGCTCTTCTTTATGGTCTGTAAAACGGCTTTCAGTCTTTCCTCAAACTCGCCCCTGTACTTTGCACCGGCAACAAGAGCGCCCATATCAAGCGAGAATATCTGGCGTTCTTTCAGATTTTCGGGTACATCGCCCCTTACTATACGCAGTGCAAGACCTTCTGCTATAGCGGTTTTACCAACGCCGGGTTCGCCTATCAGCACAGGGTTGTTCTTCGTCTTTCGGGAGAGGATACGGATAACATTTCTTATCTCGCTATCTCTGCCGATAACAGGATCGAGCTTATTCTGACGGGCAAGCTCGGTAAGATCCTGACCGTATTTTTTAAGCACATCGTATGTCTCCTCGGGGTTCTGACCGGTGACACGGACGCTTCCTCTTACCTGCTCAAGCGCCCCGAGAAACGCCTTTTCGGTTATACCAAGCGATGAGAATATCTCTTTAAGCTGACTATTCGGCTTTTCAAGAAGTCCGATAAACAGATGCTCGACGGAAATATACTCGTCCTTCATCTGCTTTGCCTTTTCCTCTGCGGCTGTAAGCGCTTTGTCAACATCCTGCGACACATAAACCTTGTCGGGTTCTCTGCCGCTTCCCGTCACCTTGGACAGACCGCTGATACTGCGCTCTGTCTTAGAGATAAGCGCATCATTATCCACACCCATTTTCTTCATAAGCTGAGGGATAAGTCCGTCCTCAGCCTGTGCCAATGCAAGCAGAAGATGCTGCTGCTCTATATTCATGTTCTGATACGATACAGCAATACTCTGAGCCTGACTTATGGCTTCCATTGATTTTTGCGTCAGATTATTTGTGTTAAGCATATCAATATCATCCTTTCTTTTGGTTTACACCAGTACTTTTACTGTTTTAAGTCTTTCTTTGTATGCGTCTTCTATAAGCGTTACCGCCCTCTTTCTGTTGTCCGCATTTTCAAAAAACAGCTTTATCATCCTGTCAAGGAAATTTACATAATCCGCTATTGCCTCTGCTATGAGATTAGCGTCGTTTATTTTTCTGCCGTCTCTTAATATAGGCATATTGAGCATTCTGCACATCTTGTCGTTGTCTATCTGCATAACGACATCCAAATCGTCGTATTTCATAAGGCAACGGTTCTCTATAGACGCAAAGCAATTAAGGAATATGTTCATAAGCTGCATAAGAGAAGCGTTCTGCGTACGGAAGCTTACTTTCAGCCTGCCGAGATATTTTCCTTCTCTCAGCAGTTCTACCGAATAGCGTATCGTAGGCTTATATTTGTACGGCAGAGGGCTTTTTATAAGCATACCTCCTTCGCTCGCCGCTGACTGCAGACGGAAAATCTCTTCGTCAAAAAAACTGCTGATATTTTCCATTATGTTTCTCATACGGATCTCGGGAGTCTGCATAGACAGACGCTCGGCAAGTATCCTGTCTATCAGCGCAGAACGGCTGGTATCCATCCTGTATGCCATTGCGTCTATCGCTCTTACTATCTCATCTGTCAGCACAAGGCTGTACACGCTCTTACTCATTTTTGACGACCATTCCTTTCATACGATAATCCGTATCCATCCTTTCGGGTTTATCAATATTGTAGCACACTCTTCATAACTTGTCAAGAGTTTTATATAAATATTTTTACGATTTATCAAAAAATATTCAAATTTATTTGCCGTAATGGCAAATAATACAGCTCTTCCGAGGTTTAGGCAAACGATATTTTTATATGGGTAGCGAGAAATTTTCGTTACATATCGACTTTTTTACTAAGATGTGATAAAATATCTTCGTATATGTAAGAAAGAAGGATATAAGCGATGTCTCAACATAAAAAGATAGCGGCGATACACGACCTTTCGGGTTACGGAAGATGTTCGCTTTCGGTTATTATACCGGTAATATCGGCAATGGGGATACAGGTATGCCCGGTGCCTACTGCGGTACTTTCCACCCATACCGGCGGATTTACCGATATGGCACTTGAAGACCTTACCGAGCATATCTCGGACTGCTATGAGCATTACAAGAGACTGGGACTGCAGTTTGACGCAATATATACGGGATTCATGACATCATCCGAGCAGGTGGACAGCTGCCTTAAATTCTTAGACGGCAATCCCGATGCGCTTAAAGTAGTCGATCCCGTACTCGGAGACAACGGCAAACCATACAGCACCTGCACTCCCGAGCTTATGAGAAGAATGAAGGAGCTTGTAGAAGAAGCGGATGTTATAACTCCCAACCTCACAGAGACCTGTATGCTTCTCGGTGAGGAATGTCCGCCTATGATGTCGGTCTCGCAAGCACGGTCATGGCTTGCAAGACTGAGCAATAAGCCGCGCATAGTAGTAATAAAGGGCGTACCTCTTATCGACGATGAAGGGCAGAAGCTGTCGAACATAGGCTTTGACAGAGAGAGCGGCAGTTTCTGGCGGATCGACTGGGATCACATTCCCATGCACTATCCCGGAACGGGTGATATTTTCACCTCGGTGCTGACAGCGTCATTGCTTAAAGGTGAGAGCCTGCCGATTGCGCTTAACCGTGCCACCACCTTTACCGAGATAGCGGTAAAAACTACCTACAGCTACGGTACGGAGGCAAGGCAGGGCGTGCTATTTGAGGATTGTCTCAGCTGGCTTATGACAAATACCGTGCTCAGCGACTACAAACGGCTATAATAAAGCAAAAACGCTTGTGAATCACTTCTCAAGCGTTTTCTTTATTCTTATCATTTTTATTTACCGTTCTTGCAAATACGGCAAAATCAACAGCATCACACTCCGACGGCAAAAGCGTGCGGAACACTTCTTCGAGCGTTGCTCCCGTAGTCGATACATCATCAACAACAAGGATATGCTTGCCGCTAAGCGCCTTAGCGTCGGACAGAGCAAAACTGCCCTTAAGATTATCAAGACGGTCTTTTCTTTTCAGCGACTTCTGCTCTTTTGTCCGTCGTATCTTTTCCACCGCTTTAACAACGGGTATGCCGGTAAGCTCGCTCAATTCAGCGCATATCTTTTCGGTATGGCTGTAGCCCTTCTTCCGCTTATCCGAGCTGTACATAGGTACGGGCACCAATACATCCGGAAGCGTGTCATAGTGCTGTGTTATGCACTTCATCAGAGTATACGCCATAAAGCTGAGCTTACTGCCGTCACGGTTACGCTTAGCGCCAAGTACTATCCGTGAGGACTTGTCGTCATATCTGCATACGCAAAGCAGCCTGCCTGTGCAGAACTTCTGGGCAGTATAACTATACTCAAACTCTTCTCCGCACTCTTTGCAGATATAATCCATCCTGCCTATGACCTTATTGCATACGGGACAGCGGTTCGGAAAGAACACATCGAGCAAGGTTCTTTTAAGTTCGTATTTAGTCATCGTGAATATCGTCTAAAAACGGATTTCTTATTTTTGAAGGCTTCTTAAGTCCGTCAAGCAGACGCTTGGCAGTATTCTTGCCGATAGCGCTGTTATCTGTACGGCCGGGTTTATCATCCTCGTCATACTCTTCAATATCATCTGCAAGCGGTGCGTCAAGTTTAATCACGGGTACGGGGCGTGGCGCTTCCGAAACGGTTTTCTCACTTTGTACGGACGCTGTAACAGCCGGTGCGGCTGAAGACGGCAGTATATCAAAATCATCCTGAGTTATGCGCTCGCCGCCCTGCTGTATCTCGGGATATTCTTCAGCTCCTGTAGTCTCGGCGGTGCGCTTGTACATACCTGCGGCATAACTGTTCTTTGACGGTGTACGCCTGTTGTAATCCGCCTTTGCAAACTCACCTGCGAATCCGCTGTCAGCGACAGGCGCATTATCGGCGGCGAAAGCTGCGTTAGCTTCTTTCTCTGCTTTTTCCCCGTCTATATCCGCTCCGCCTTTTGCTGACATATCGTCATCCGTTTCATCAAAGCTGAATATAGCATCAAGGGGCTTGAAGGTACGATCGCTTATCTTCCTGAGTCCCGTAAGGCTGTCGTCAAATGCACCGTCAAAAGGATTCTCAAAGACTGTTACCGAAATGTTTTCGGTATCTTCCGCTTTCATAACATGAACGGTCGGCTTTTCCTCTGTAAATACAGCAGAAGCTAACGAAGCGGCTTCTTGCTCCTGTTCTTGCTCTTCCTGTTCTTCTTGCTCACGCTCCTGCTTTCTTCTGCGGTACTCCTGCTCATACAGCACGCTTCGGTCTACTCTTTCAAATACGAAAGGCTTCACTTCGGGCTGTTTTTCGCTCTGTGAAGGTTGCTCGGGCTGTTTTGGCTGTTCAGGCGCAGGAGGTGCAAAATGCAGTTCGTGCGAGTACTTCTCAAACTCACGGAATTCCGCAATACTGAGCGTGTTATGCAGAATGCTCTCTTTTATCGCCATAAAGCTCTGATACCATTCTGCAAAATCACGCTGTGTCAGATCGACATTTATCCGCTTTGACATATATGTGTACAGCTCGCCCGTCATATCGTCAAGCTGTTTTATCTCATCGGGTGTTCTCGGAGGAACGGTAATGCTGAGCTCAAGGCAGGTGCGGCCGCCCTGCTGAACCTTACTGCAATAATCGTGGTCGTATTCGCTGTCACGGACAAAATATTCACCGCATCTCGCACAGCGCTGTAGAACTGCTCCGCTTTCAAGCAGAAGGTCTATCTCAAGGTCGATAACCGCCTTCAAGCTGTCCGAAACATATACCTTTTTCGGCAAAGAGCGCATTGTGCTGATTATAGTACTGAGTACGGAATCGGGCTTTTCGGGGATACTGCCCTTTACCGCCGCAAACACATCCATAGCCTCATTGTCCGAATGAATATGAGAGAACGGCTTTTTTACCGTGTCGCTGTATTCTATATCCGTCAGCGACGACGCAACCGCCTTTGCGGTATTTCCCGTAATGAACGGTGCGGCAGGCAGTCTTCCTACCGTATACACTTTAGCAGAGGCAAAGCATTCGGTCGGATAACCCATCTCATTTGCGGCTATGCTGAAGATAAGGTCAAAATAATCCCGTCTGCCGTATGCCTTTTCAAGCGTTGTCTTTTCGCTGAAGATAAAGTCGAGCTTTCGCTTTGCGTATTCCTGAAGCCTTAAAAGGCTTACCCACTGATTGACCGCCTTATTGTGACGATACTCTGTCAGCCGTGAAAAAAGCAGCTTATCAAACGGAGTCTTTGCGCTTATAAGCTCGTTCCACAGGGTAGATATTCCTACGCCCTTCTCCCTGCAGATATATTCAATAAACAGGTCCTGAACAACCTTTTCGTAACTGCCGTGTATATTAGCCTCGACATATTTATGACACGCACTTACGCTGTTGCGAAGCGCAACGATATCTTCAAGGCGGTATTCTCCGGTTTCTCTGCATCGGTTGCAGTAATCAGTACTGCGCTTGATAAAACCGGAGAAGTCATACGAGGTAAATTTAAGTATAGACTGAGGATATGAAAAAGAATATATTTCGCCGGAGTTTATTCCGGTCAGATTTATCATCCGTCTTTTACTCATATTCATATCCTCCTTT
The DNA here is from genome assembly GCA_945921515.1 of uncultured Clostridia bacterium. GTDB lineage: Bacteria > Bacillota > Clostridia > Oscillospirales > Ruminococcaceae > Ruminiclostridium_E. Next base: position 53,441 of record CAMEKR010000002.1, read on the forward strand.
AACTGTTAATATCAATAGTCTTCGTCGGTATCATCGCTGTCGACAGCATCGAAGTTGAACTCACGAAGCCGTCCGTCTACATAGAGGGTGTGTTTATCCTTCCACTCTATCTTTGCAGGCTTGTTGTAGTTGGATGTTATGATGTGAAGGCTTCCCATTGCGTTTCTGCACTCAAGGAAAGGCAGGCTGATATCGCCCTCGGTCTGCTCAAGGTAGAACGATACCGTTCTGCTGGCGTCTCCCTCGGGATCGACATAAAGCACCACTCTGTAATTTTCATCGGGGGAATACTGATAGCTTGTGCTTCGCCTTGATAAATCAACATCCATCAGCGTAATATTGCCGAACAGCATCTTGAAGGTAAGATAGACAAGCACTCCGACAACATACATTATAAGGTATATAGTACCGAGAATTATCTTGGTAGTTTCGCTCATTCCGCAAATAAAGAACACGAAAACGCTGACGACTATCGGAGGTATTGCCGCTATCCAGTTTCCGAAGCCGAACAGAAGTATAGCAAAAGCAACAAACGGAGCTATCATTGCGACAATTCTTGTGATTATCTGCTTTCTGGTGAATATCATAATTCCCATAAATATCAAATTGATAAAAATGTACAGCGTGACAAGCGCACCCTGATGCGTAGGCTCAAGATAGAAGCCTAACATCAGCCATGCAACAAAGGAAAGAAATACGATATATCCAAGTGATAAAACCGATACTCCGAGTTTGAACCATTTATTTGTAAGAAAGTTTATAACTTTTTCCATATGCCTTCCTTTCAAGCCCATACGGGCATTCATCTGACAGCATTGCTTATTATATTGTATACCAAAACGATGAAAATTTCAAGTGCTAATTACAGATAAAGCCGCTGAGCATTTCACATTTGCACAGCGGCTCGAATATTGTATTATTTTCAGTTTCCTCTGCTGTTAAGAAGCTCGGAAAGTGCCGAGAAAGGATCGTCGTCATCATCTGCGCTGCCCGGAGTTGCAGGGAACACAAGCGATTCTGAGAAAGGCTTTTCTTCTGAAATTGTCTGTAACGGCTGTTCGGATACCGTCTGTTCGGCAGGAGCAGAAGCAAGAACGGTCTTTGCTGCAGCACCATCGGGTTTAGCAAGAGTGTTATCTGAGCCGTCCTTAAAGCAGGTAGCAATTACAGTGATAATGATCTCATCTTCAAGAGAGCTGTCAAAAGTAACACCGTGTATTACCTGAACATCCTTTGCGGCTGACTCTGTGAGAAGCTCCATAACCTTAGCTACATCTTCAAGAGGTGTGTCGTCGGAAATAACAAAGTTTACAAGAAGCTTGCCTGCGTTCTTGATAGAAGTTTCGAGCAGAGGGCTGTTAACAACTTCGTCTACCGCCTGCTCGGCTCTTTCGTCGCCCTTACCGTGACCGATAGCAATGTGAGCGTCACCTGCGCCCTCAAGAGTGGTCTTGGCGTCTTCAAAGTCGATATTTATCTCACCGCTACCGTTGATAACATCGGAAATTCCCTTTACTGCCTTGTACAGTATATCATCAACCATTGCATAAGCCGCCTTGATGGATATGTTCTTTTCCTTAATGGTAAGTAAACGCTGATTGGGAACGATGACGAGTGCGTCAACGTGCTTTCTCAACTCTGCAATGCCCTGGAGGGCAAGATTCATCTTATATTCTCTCTCAAAGTCAAAAGGCTTTGTAACAACGCCGACAGTAAGTATGCCCATCTCCTTGGCAATCTCAGCTACAACAGGAGCTGCACCCGTACCGGTACCGCCGCCCATACCTGCCGCAATGAAAACAAGCGACGCACCTTTGAGAACTTCCTGAATATCATCTCTGTTCTCTTTTGCAGACTCTGCAGCAATAGGCGGGTTTCCGCCTGCACCACGGCCTCGTGTAGTCTTTCTTCCTATCTGTACACGCTCCATTGTGCTGCCGTCCTTTGCCTTAAGGGCAGAGACATCGGTATTTATAATAATAAAGTCAACGCCTTCGACATTGTTTCTGACCATGTTTTCTACTGCGTTTCCGCCGCCGCCGCCAACGCCGACAACCTTTATCTTGACATCACGCTCAAACTCTTCTTCATCGAAATCAAAGTTCATTTTAGCATTCCTCCGTATTTTTCCGGGTAAAACCGTTTACTATAATATTTTAACAGATTTCTATAATAATTGCAAGCGTTTTAATAAAAAATATCATCATAATTTGAATACTGTTTATAAATTACCACAATATCTTGGGGCTTTCGCCATTTTACTCTTCCGGTTCGGTCGAATATCCCGGCTCAATTTCGGGTTCGGACTC
>CAMEKR010000003.1 GCA_945921515.1 uncultured Clostridia bacterium
CTATGATTTTTTGAATTGGCTGTTGTAGAGATTTGCATAGAAGCCGTTTTTAGCGAGCAGTTGTTCATGATTGCCTATCTCTATGATCTTTCCTTTATCCATAACAAGTATGGTGTCGGCGTTTTTGATAGTGGATAGCCTGTGCGCTACAATAAAGCTGGTCTTTCCCTTAGTCATAGCGGCGAAGGCGTTCTGTATCTTCATCTCGGTCTTTGTATCAATACTGCTGGTAGCCTCGTCAAGAATAAGCATAGGCGGCATAGCAAGCATTACACGGGCAATGCACAGAAGCTGCTTCTGACCTTGCGATATTCCGTCGTTGTTGCTGATGACAGTATCATAGCCGTTTTTCATTCGCCTTATAAAGCTGTCGCAGTGTGCGGCCTTTGCGGCGGCGATTATCTCCTCGTCGGTTGCGTCCTGCTTTCCGTATGCGATGTTCTCACGCACCGTTCCTTCAAATATCCAGGTCTCCTGAAGCACCATACCGTAGCTGAGCCTCAGAGAATCCCTCGTGACGCTCCTTATATCATTTCCGTCTACCGAAATAGAGCCGCTGTTTGTATCGTAGAAGCGCATAAGCAGATTTATTATAGTCGTCTTTCCACAGCCGGTAGGGCCTACTATGGCTATCTGCTGACCGCTTTTTACATCAAGGCAGAGGTCTTTTATAAGCTCTCTTTCGGGCGTGTAGGAGAAGTCAACATGATCTATCTTAACATCGCCCTTTACATTTGTCAGCACCTTGTTTCCTGCGTCGGATATTTCGTCCTCGCTCTCGGTAAGAGCAAATATGCGCCTTGCCGAAGCAAATGCCGATTGAAGCTCTGTCACAACGCCCGATATCTCGTTGAAAGGCTTTGTGTACTGGTTTGCGTAGGTTAAGAAGCAGGAAAGCTGACCGACTGATATTCCGCCGCTTATTGCACTCAGCGCACCGAAAATTCCAACACCTGCATATACAAGACCGTTTACAAATCTTGTGGAGGGATTTGTAAGAGCAGAGTAGAACTGCGCTCGTTTACCGACCTTGTACAGCTTCTTGTTCAACACATCGAACTTGTCTTCGCTGTATTTCTCTTTAGAAAAAGCCTTGACTACCTTCTGATTTCCGATATATTCTTCCGCAAGCGCTGTTATCTCGCCTCTGAGCGCCGCTTGTTCCTTGAATTTCTTGGAGCAGAGCCTTGCTATTGTAGACGCTACAATAAGCGAAACAGGCGTGATAAGAATTACCACAAGTGAAATGCCTAAATTTATCGATAGCATAAAGCACAGCGTTCCGAGTATCGTTACTATACCCGTGAATATCTGCTGGAATCCCTGCAAAAGTCCGTCGGAAACCGTATCAATATCCGCTACGACTCTGCCTATGATATCGCCGTGTGGCGTGGAGTCGATATATTTAAGAGGAACTCTTTGCAGCTTGTTAAATGCGTCTGTCCTTAGATCTCTCACCGTTCTTTGCGTGAGGATGTTGGTGCAGTAGCCCATGAACCATTGAAAGCCTGCGCCTATAAGCACAACTACAGCAAGCTGTATTATGATAGGCAGCATTTTGTCAAAGTCAACATTGTCAACGCCTATTATAAGGTCAACCGCATTACCGATAAGCACAGGTGCGTAGAGAGTCGCAACTGCGCTTATAACAGCGCTTATTATAGTGAAAACGAGATAAAATGTGTATGGCTTTGTATAGCTGAGCAGCTTTATAAGAACGCTTTTACTGTTGTTTTTCTTACTCATCGCCGTTTATCTCCTTTTCAAGTTCTTCCGGACTGAACTGAGTCAGACATATCTGACAGTAATCGGCGCAGTTTTGCACAAGCTCTCTGTGCGTGCCTATTCCTTCGACCTTTCCGTCATCAAGAACTATTATCTTGTCGGCACTCTTGACAGTGTTCGCTCTTTGCGAAATTATGAACACCGTCATATCCGAGCAGTTTTCCTTAATCGCAGTTCTCAGCTTTGAGTCGGTTGCATAGTCAAGTGCGCTTGCGCTGTCGTCAAGAATCAGTATCCGAGGGTTTGCGGCTATCGCCCTTGCTATAGTCAGCCTTTGCTTCTGACCGCCCGAAAGATTCTTGCCGCCCTGCAGTATCTCATAATCAAGACCGTTTTCGAGCTTTTCAACAAATTCATACGCCTGCGAGATTTTCAGGGCACGCCATATCTGTTCATCTGTGATATCGTCGCCGCCCCACTTCATATTCTCACGGATTGTACCGCTGAAAAGCACCGCCTTTTGCGGTACTACGGCAATACCCGAGCGCAGTTTATCAAGCTGATAGTCACGGACATCAATGCCGTTTACGCTTACCGTGCCTTCGGTTGCGTCATAGAATCTCGGTATCAGGTTTATAAGGGTAGATTTACCGCTGCCCGTACCGCCGATTATACCTATAGTCTGTCCTTTCTCGGCTGTAAATGAGATATCTTTCAGCGCATATTCGCTGTTGTCGTGATAGCTGAACGATACATTGTCGAACTTAACGGCAGGCTGTGTGCCATCTGCTTCAGAACCGTCCTTTGTTCCGTCTTTAATAGAAGGCTCTGTATCAAGCACTTCGTTTACTCTTGCGGCACAAGCGGCAGATTTTGTAAATATAACAACAAGATTGGCAACAACAACAAGTGCAAGCAGTATCTGATTCATGTAGTTTACAAGCGCAATGACTTGTCCCTGTGTTAAGTCGCCGATATTTACGGCATATCCGCCAAAACCTATTATAGCAACTATTGCCAGATTCAGTATGATTGAGTTTACGGGGCTTAACAGGGCAGATATTTTTCCGGCTCTTACAGCCGCCTTTTCTATATCTTCGGCATTTTCTCTGAAGCGTTCCTGTTCATACTCCTGCTTTGAAAATGCCCTTACCGCCCTTGCACCCTCGAGATTCTCACGGGTAATAAGCGAAGTTTTATCAAGCTTTTTCTGTATCGATTTAAAGAAGGGAACAGTCTTTGTGGTAACAAGCCACATTACTACCGCTACAAGCGGTATAACAGCAACAAAAATAAGAGCCGCCTTGAAATCAATCGTAAATGCCATCACCGTTGAGCCAATAACAAGGAACGGCGCTCTTACAACAAGCCTTATAAGCATTGCAACAGCTACCTGAAGCTGATTAATGTCGGATGTAAGCCTTGTTATAAGTGACGGCGTGCCGAACTCGTCTACTTCTTTATGCGACAGGGAATTGATGTGGCTGAACAGCTCATGCCTAAGCTCCGTACCGAAGCCCTGAGATGCTACAGAAGCCATATACTGACATATAAGCGCAAAGCCGAGTCCGCATATGCCGAGTATAACAAGTATCACGCCCATCTGCCAAATATAGCTGCTGTCGGCTTTTTCATTGATACCTACATCTATTATCTGTGCCATTACAAGCGGAACGATAAGCTCAAATATTGCTTCCGTCAGCTTGAAGATAGGACCGAGTATAACATTTACTTTGTAGTTTTTTAAGAATCTGACCAGTTTTAGCATATTTCACCATCCAATAAAATGACATCGGAAAAATCCGATGTCATTCTTAATTTGCTATTAACCAAGAACTTTTTTCAGTTCTTCGGGAAGTGACTGTGCAAAGCTGTCGCCTACAAGCAGGCTTATCTCGTCAACGCTTGTTGTTATCAGCATAACATCCGCACAGATGTTCTCGCACGCTATGAAGACCTTTGCAGCGAAGCCGGCCTGATCTTCCATCTCCTTGCTTTTAATGACGATCTTTACATTACCGCTGTTCACACAGGGTGTAATACCGTGAACGGATGTTATTTTAGGAAGTACCGTCAGCAGTTCGGGCAAATCGTCATCGCTGAAGGTAAATCCGAATGAGAACATATCCGACTTAGGCGGCGTCTGCGATATCATATCAATATTGATACCGCTTTCCGCAACTGCGGAGAGGGTAGTGGAAACAAAACGCTTTCTCGAAGGAACATCAGAAAAAGTTACTATCGAGACATTTTCGTATACTTTAATATCTGTCATATTGACCTCCGTTATACTTCGGACAGAAGATTCGACATCTGATAAAGACCTTTTTCACAGCCGCTTAAGAACACAGCCGCATTGACCGAGCCTACAGCGAACACCTGCTTTGAGCCTGCACTGTGAGACAGAGTGATTACTTCGTCACGGCCTGCAAATATTATATCGTGCTCGCCGACGATCGTACCGCCTCTTATTGAGTGCATACCTATCTCGGTCTTTTCACGGGGTTTTCTTACGCTGTGGCGGTCATACACATAGTGCATCTTGTTGTCAAGCTCCTCGTTGATTGCTTCCGCTATCATGATGGCTGTTCCCGAGGGAGCGTCTTTTTTAAGATTGTGATGCTTTTCTACTATCTCAATGTCAAACTGATCTCCGAGTACCTTTGTTGCACGCTTTGCAAGGTCAACAAGAAGGTTTATTCCGAGCGACATATTAAAGGTAAAGAATACCGGGATTTGCTCAGCGGCGGCTTTTATCTGCTTTATCTGATCGTCTGTATAGCCTGTAGTTGCCACAACTACAGGAACATTGTTTATCTTGCAGTAGTCAAGCAAAGAATCAAGAGCAGAGGGGTGCGAAAAGTCGATTATTACATCCGGCTTTGAAGTAAGCTCATTGACATTTTTGTATACGGGAAAGTCGGAGTATTGCTCAGCGACAATATCCACACCGGCGCATACACTGCAATCACTGCGTGCGGATATTATGTCTGCTATGACTCTACCCATTTTACCGCAAGCGCCTGTTATGGCGATGTTTACCATTTTATTATCCTTTCATAAGGTTTATTTTGTAAGTCCTAATTTTTCCATAGAAGCAAACAGCTTTGCAATCTTTTCATCTTCCGACCTGATAAGAGGAAGTCGGCACTGACCTACATTCTTGCCCATTATGTTCATTGCTTCCTTTACGGGAATGGGGTTTACATCAATGAAAAGGTTGTTTGCAAACTCCAGCAGCTTAAGCTGAAGCTCTGCCGCTTTTTTGAAATCTCCGTTCAGGCAGTATGCCGCTATGTCGTGCGTTTCTCTCGGCATACAGTTTGCAAGTACGGATATTACGCCCTTGCCGCCGAGCGACATTATAGGTACTATCTGGTCATCGTTGCCGGAGTAGATGTCAAAGTCAGTCTCAGCCGCTATTTTTGCAACAGCACTGATATTTCCGCTTGCTTCCTTTACGGCAACTATGTTTTCCTTTTTAGCAAGCTCCTTGTAGGTTTCAATTGAAATGTTCACGCCTGTGCGGCTTGGAACGTTGTAAAGAATTATCGGCAGATTTACGCTGTCGGCTATTGCGCTGAAATGTGCAACTAAACCCTTCTGCGAAGTTTTGTTGTAATAGGGTGTAACCAGCAGTAGAGCGTCAGCGCCAAGCTCTTCTGCTTCTTTTGAAAGCTGGATAGCGTAAGCGGTATCGTTGCTTCCCGTACCTGCTATAACAGGAACTCTCTTTGCCGTCTTTTCAACGCAGAAGCGTATACATTCCTTATGTTCGTCATCGGTCATTGCAGCAGATTCGCCTGTAGTACCGCATACTACGATAGCGTCTGTACCGCCTGCGATCTGTTCTTCAATAAGTTCGCCGAAGATATCGTAATTAATACTTCCGTCCTCGTTCATAGGAGTTACGATAGCAACTGCCGAGCCTGTAAAAATCGTATTTTTCATTGAATACCTCCGTGTATTCAGTTATCAGTCAAAATAGCCCTTTGCCGCATAAAGCTCAGCCATTTCAACTGCGCCGCCTGCTGCGCCTCTAAGAGTATTGTGTGACAGGCAGACAAACTTGTAGTCATACTGTGTATCTTCTCTTAATCTACCGATCGATACTGCCATACCGCCTTCAAGGTTTCTGTGCAGCTTAGCCTGAGGCATATTGTCCTCTTCAAAGTAGTTGAGGAACTGCTTGGGTGCGGAGGGAAGCTCAAGCTCCTGCGGAGCGCCCTTGTATTCCTTCCATATCTTGAGAATCTCTTCCTTTGAAGGCTTGTTCTCGAAGCTTACGAATACTGCGGCAAAGTGACCGTTTGAAACGGGAACTCTGAGGCACTGAGTCGTAATAGCGGGAGCAGCTGCCTTTACTATCTTGTCTCCCTCAATCTTGCCCCATACCTTGAGGGGTTCCTGCTCGCTCTTTTCTTCCTCGCCGCCGATGTAGGGGATAAGGTTATCTACCATCTCGGGCCAGGTCTCAAAGGTCTTGCCGGCGCCGGAGATTGCCTGATATGTGCAGGCGAGAACCTTCGTAATGCCGAACTTGCGCAGGGGATTAAGTGCGGGAACATAGCTCTGGATAGAGCAGTTGGATTTAACCGAGATGAAGCCTCTCTTAGTGCCGAGACGCTTCTTCTGAGCCTCAACGATAGCCATATGTTCGTCATTAATCTCGGGGATTATCATAGGAACATCGTCTGTAAAGCGGTGAGCTGAGTTGTTTGACATAACCGGGCACTCATGCTTTGCGTATGCTTCTTCAAGTGCCTTAATCTCATCTTTCTTCATATCAACTGCACAGAATACAAAATCGACCTGTGAAGCTATCTTTTCGATATCCGCTGTAGCGTCCATAATAACTATATCTTCCATTGCCTTGGGCATAGGCTTTTCTATAAGCCATCTTGAGCCTACAGCCTCTTTATAAGTCTTTCCTGCGGAACGGGGGGAAGCCGCAAGTACCTTTACCTTGAACCAGGGATGATTTTCAAGCAGAACCGCAAAACGCTGTCCTACCATACCCGTAGCGCCGATGATACCAACATTGTAGTTTTTCATTATGTTTTCCTTCCTTCTTTTGCTTTAAGCATATTTATCTGTAAAAAAGCCGCTTGTAAACTTGTTACAGGCGGCCTTATATGCAGATGTGAAAAAAATTGTTCTGATAGCTCTCCACCTGTAGCAAAACCGCTCGATGACAATCGTGCATCTGTTAAATACACGACCAGATACATAAGCTCCGACTCTTATGCTCTTCGGCGGAAAAGCCTTTCGTCGCTGTAATCCGTCGGCGGATTAACACAGCGGTTACTGATCTTTTGACCGCACCTCTACCTGCTTTTTTATATTAACACAATTATATGCGTTTGTCAATGCCAAAAAGCTAAAAAATCATTTGATTTTTTTCTGCCATTGTGGTATTATTAAGTAATGTATTTATAACGGACTGCAAAAGCCCGAAAATATATTGAAGGAATGTATCTTAATGCTTAAATCCGATTTTTATTATGACTTACCCGAAGAGCTTATAGCGCAGACTCCTCTTGAGCCCCGTGACAGCTCACGACTTATGAAGATAGACCGTGCAAGCGGCGAAATAGTACACGATCATTTTTATAATATATGCGATTACCTCAAAAAAGGTGATTTGCTTGTGATGAACGACTCCAAAGTATTCCCCGCAAGGCTTTACGGTATAAAGCAGGGTACCGGTGCGGCAGTTCAGTTTTTACTGCTTCATCAGGTTTCAAAGGATCGCTGGGAGGTTATGGTAAAGCCCGGCAAGCGCCTGAAAATCGGTACAAAGGTGGATTTTGGCGGAATACTTACAGCCGAGATAGTTGACTATGCCGATGGCGGCGACAGAATTGCCGAGTTTACCTATGACGGTGATAATATATTTGAGGTGCTTGATAAGATAGGTCAGATGCCTCTGCCGCCGTATATCACAAAGAAGCTTGAAAATAAAGACAGATATAATACTATCTATTCTAACGAGGTCGGTTCAGCCGCCGCACCTACGGCAGGACTTCATTTTACCGAGAATGTATTTGCAAAGCTTAAAGAAAAGGGCGTAGATACCGCATTTGTAACTCTTCATGTCGGACTCGGTACATTCAGACCTGTAAAAGAGGATAATATTCTTGACCACAAGATGCATGTCGAGCATTATTCTATACCTCAAGAGACTGCCGATAAGATAAAAGAATGCAAGGCAAGAGGCGGCAGAGTTATCTCTGTCGGTACTACAAGCTGCCGCACGCTTGAATCTGCGGCTTCGCTTAGCCCCGACGGCGAAATATGCGCTTGCTCGCACGACACGGGCATATTTATCTATCCCGGATATGAGTTTAAAGCAATAGACGGACTGATTACCAATTTTCATCTGCCCGAAAGCACGCTTATTATGCTTGTCAGCGCATTCTTAGGCAGAGAAAAGACGCTTCATGCCTATGATGTGGCAATAAAGGAAAAGTACAGGTTCTTCAGCTTCGGAGACAGCATGATTATTATATAAAGGAAAAGGACTTATTTAATGAGAACTGTAAAACTCACATTGCCCGAGCAATACCGTATCATCTGCGTCAGCGATATTCACGCTCACTGTGATGATTTTAAAGCATTGCTCGATAAGTGCGGTTATCGTCCCGACAGTGATTATCTATTTATTCTCGGTGATATTCTTGAAAAAGGCAGACAGAATATTGAAACTCTGCGTTTTGTAAAAAAGCTGTGTGAGAATCCGAAGTGTATATGCTTGCAGGGCAACAACGATACCATGTGCGAGAGGATGGCTTTTCGTGACACTAAGGAAAAGTTTCTCAGCCGACTTAAATTCCGTCCCGATAATACATACATTGATATGGCAAAGTCTATAGGAATTACGGATTTTGATATTGATTTTGACGATAAGCGTGTTTTGGTAAATAATGCGTTTTCCGATGAACTTCAGTTTATAAGAGATTTACCGCTTGCAATAGATACCGAAGATTATCTGTTCGTTCATGCGGGAATAGAAGACCGTACCGACTGGGAAAACAGCGAGGAACGAATAATTCAGTCAACACCCTGGTTTTTAAGAAGTAGACATCCGCTTAGTAAATATGTGGTTGTAGGTCATTTTCCGTGCTTTAATTTCAGACGCGCAAATAATACAAATCGTCCTATTATTGACTTGGATCAAAGGATGATCGACATTGACGGAGGCTGTGAGGTCAAATGGGCAGGACAGCTCAATGCGTTAATAATAAAAAAGAACGGCAAAGATTATCACTATAGCGATGTTTTTCTTCCGCTTGTTCCGTCAAGACGGGTAAAATCGGATTTTATATCCGATACCGAGTACAAATACTGCGATGTAGATAACAGCGACCTTGAAATTATAGGCGAGCAAGGCGAGTTTTACCGTGTATTAAACCGTTATGACGGTTCGGAAGGTCTGATACCCAAATGCTGTACGGGCGAGTGGGACGGCAGGCTTCACGGTTGGATAAATCTCGATTGCTTCTTGTCGGTAAAAAAGGACGAGCAGTTTTATGTTTACGGCGAAATAGGAGAATATTACTTCGGAATAGCACAAAACGGTCAGGTAGGACTTGTACCGAAAGAACACATAGAATGAAAAGGAACAATAATATGTATAAACTTATCAAAATGGACGGCAACGCACGCAGGGGAGAATTTATAACCCCTCACGGCACAATACAAACCCCGTTTTTTATGAATGTAGGCACATCGGCGGCTATAAAAGGCGGAATTTCCTCTCTTGATTTAAAAGAGCTGAAATGTCAGGTAGAGTTGTGTAATACTTATCATCTTCATGTACGCCCAGGCGATGATGTTGTGTATAAGATGGGCGGACTGCACAAGTTTATGAACTGGGACAGACCTATACTTACCGACAGCGGCGGATTTCAGGTGTTTTCGCTTGCAAAGCTAAGACGGATAAAAGAAGAGGGCGTGTACTTCAACTCTCATGTTGACGGTAGAAAGATATTCATGGGCCCCGAAGAAAGTATGCGTATACAGTCGCACCTTGCCTCTACAATAGCAATGGCGTTTGATGAGTGCGTTGAAAACCCCTCTCCTTACGATTATGTCAAAAAATCGACCGAGAGGACAACAAGATGGCTTCAGCGCTGTATTGACGAGATGAAGCGTCTAAATTCTCTGCCCGAAACTATAAACAAACAGCAGATGCTGTTTGCTATAAATCAGGGCGGAACTTTCGATGATATAAGAGCCGAGCATATGAAGACTATCGCTCAGATGGATGTAGACGGTATAGCAATCGGCGGCCTTGCTGTGGGAGAGCCTACGGAAACGATGTATCACATAATCGAAACGGTTATACCCCATGCGCCTTTCGATAAGCCTCGTTATCTTATGGGCGTGGGTACTCCCTCCAATATAATAGAAGCTGTATACAGAGGCGTAGATATGTTCGACTGTGTTATGCCCAGCAGAAACGCACGCCATGCGACAGTATTCACCTGGCAGGGAATTACTCATGTTACCAATCAGTGCTTTGAAACAGACTCTTTGCCTATCGATCCCGAATGCGACTGCCCGACCTGCCGCAACTTCTCAAGAGCGTATATTAGGCACTTGTTCAAATCGGGAGAAATGCTCGGAGGCAGACTTGCCGTTCAGCATAACCTCTATTTCTATAACACTCTTATGGAAAAGATAAGAGATGCAATAGACAATGGCACTTTCACGCAATTCAGAGAGCATTATTCACCGTTGCTTGCTTCAAAGCTCGGTTGATATGTGACAGAAAATATGATTTGCTTATCTTGAAATTATCACATATTCGTGATATAATAATACGATATACAAGTCACGGAAATTGTAATTAAAAAGGAGAGCTTATGAAGCTTATCAATATCGGATATGGAAATACAGTAAATTCCGACAGGGTGGTTGCGGCTGTAAGCGCAGATGCCGCACCGGTAAAGCGCATCATCTCTGCGGCAAAGGACAACAACACCGCAATTGACGCTACCTGCGGTAAAAAGACAAAAACGGTCATTATCACCGACAGCAATCATGTTGTTCTGTCTGCGCTTGATATTTCGCATTTTACAGGCTTTACAGCCGATGAAAAAGAGGGGGAGAATGAAGATGAATAAAGGACTGCCTATTGTTATTTCCGCACCGTCGGGCTGTGGTAAGGATACTATACTTGAACAGCTTTACAAGAAAAATACAAATCTTACTCAGTCGATATCCGCTACCACAAGAGCAATTAGAGAAGGCGAAACTGACGGCGTCAGCTATCATTTCACGACTGTGGATGAATTTGAAAAGATGATAAAAAACGGCGAAGTGCTTGAATATACAAGCTACTGCGGAAATTATTACGGAACTCCAAAAAAAGCTGTTACCGATCTTCTTGCTCAGGGTAAGGATGTTATCCTGAAAATAGAAGTCGAAGGTGCTATGAATATCAAGAGGATATTCCCCGAATGTGTTCTCATATTCATACTTCCTCCGTCAATATCAGAGCTTGAGAGAAGACTCAGAAAAAGAGGAACCGAAACAGAGGAAACTATCGCCGCAAGAACGGCACAGGCAAGAAACGAGCTTGAGTATGCCGATAAGTTTGATTATCTTGTAGTTAACGGCGATCTTAACAAGGCTGTTGACGATGTAAATGCGGTAATACTTGCAGAAAAGATGAAAGCCGAGCGCAATGGCGCTTTGTTAGATGAGATAAAGAGATCCTAATGGACAATATTGTTCATAAAAACTCTGATACAAGAACAATTGTTTCGGTGGTAGTTGACAAGGCGCTTTACAGCTTTGATCTTGAGTTTGATTATTATCTACCCGAAGGCACTTCTGCTGTTGTAGGGCAGAGAGTGATAGTGCCGTTCGGAAAAGGCAAGAACAAGCGTGTAGGACTTATTACCGCTGTAAAGCAAGGAACCGATTACGGTCGGCTGAAAGAAGTGTACTGCACAGTAAACGACGGCGTTATTTTAAGCGACGAAGCTCTTTGCCTTATGCGCTGGATGAAGGATAACACCTTCTGCACTTATTTTGACGCAGTTAAAACAATTTTGCCCGGCGGTATGGCGCTCAATGTTTCACAAAGATATACACTAAACAGCGTTTTTTTGGAAAATCCCGACAGCTTCAGCCTTTCTCCATCGGAGTCTTCTGTTGCCGCAATGCTTGCAGGCTGCAAAAGCGACAGAGAACTTAACGATATGATAGAATACGGTTTTGACGACAGGCAGAAAAAGCTCGTACCGGCTCTTTCAGATAAGTCGGTATTGCTTACGCTTGATATCATAAAACAGCGTGTCGGCAACGAGACAGAGAAGAACGTCCGCCTTACCGATTATTATTTAAACGGTGAGTATTCAGAAAAAAATAAGCCGCTTACGGCAAAGCAGAAAAAAGTTGCTGATTTTCTTGAGCAGGCTGTATCTGCTTCTGTAAAGGAAGTATGCTATAACTGCGTTGTGACCGAAGCTGTTATTTCCAACATGGAGAAAAACGGCATTGCCGAGTGCTTTGATAACGAAATATCCCGCTCTCTTACAGCTGACGCAAAAGCGGTAAAAAGCGTTGATGATATAACGCTGTCCGATGAGCAATCTTCTGTATTTAACGGACTATCCAAGCTTATGGACAGTGACAATCCGCAGTGTGCGCTCCTTAAAGGTGTTACCGGAAGCGGAAAGACCACAGTTTTCCTGAAGCTTATCAATAAGGCTGTCAAACAGGGGAAAACTGCTATAATGCTTGTTCCCGAAATATCACTTACTCCGCAGATGGTGCGTAATTTTACCGACCTTTTCGGAAGCCTTGTAGCTGTTATTCACAGCAATTTGTCTTTAGGGCAGAGAATGGACGAATACAAGCGTATCGAAAAAGGCGACGCAAAGATAGTAATAGGCACAAGGAGCGCTGTTTTTGCTCCGCTTGACAATATTGGCATAATAGTAATAGACGAAGAGGGCGAGCATACCTATAAGTCTGAAAAATCTCCCCGTTATCATGCAAGGAGTATAGCTAAGCAGAGATGCTTTTATCATAATGCTTTGCTTCTGCTTGCTTCGGCTACTCCGAGCCTTGAAAGCGCTTATTTCGCTTCATGCGGCAGATATAAGCTGTTTGAGATGAAAAAACGCTACAGCCGTTCGGTGCTTCCCGAAGTGTATCTTGTGGATATGAAGGTTGAAACCGAGACAGGCAACCGATCAAATTTCAGCAGAGCGCTTGCAGATGAAATAAGAACAAATCTTGAAAAAGGCGAGCAGACAATACTTTTGCTTAACCGCAGAGGCTACAATACATATATGAACTGCATAAAGTGCGGTGCTGTCAGCAAGTGTCCCAACTGTAATATTCCGCTGACATATCATAAGACCAATGGCTGTCTAATTTGCCACTATTGCGGATATACCGAGCTGTTCACCGGAAAATGCAAGGAGTGCGGCTCAAAGTTCATATACTTCTCGGGAACAGGAACACAGCGCATTGAAGATGAAATATCTGCACTTTTTCCGACAGCCCGTGTGCTTCGTATGGATGCCGATACCACGATGAGCAGATACTCCTATGAGAAGAACTTTGAAAGCTTCAGAAAAGGCGAATATGATATAATGGTCGGCACACAAATGATAGCAAAGGGACTTGACTTTGAAAATGTCACACTTGTTGGTGTTCTTCTTATTGATAAATCGCTGTATGCAGGGGACTATCTCGGCTATGAGAAGACATTCTCTCTCATTACTCAGGTAGTCGGCAGATGCGGCAGAGGCTCAAAGCAGGGAAGAGCTTATCTTCAGACCTTCTCTCCCGAGCACTATGTTCTAAATCTTGCGGCACAGCAGAACTATGACGAGTTTTTTAAACAGGAGTGCGAGATAAGAAAAGCTCTGCTTTTTCCGCCGTACTGTGATATCTGCGAGATCGGGCTGTCGGCAAGAGAAGAGGATATCTGCAAAAAGGGAGCAGAATCCTTTGTAAAGCTGTTTATGAAGAATCTTGAAGGTCACAGCATACCTATCCGTGTACTGGGTCCGTCGGCTTGCTCGGTAGCAAAGGTGAATGGTCGATTCCGCTACAGGATAATAATTAAGTGCAAAAATAATAAGCAGTTCAGGGCAGTAATGCAGGCAACTTTGCTTGACGCATATAAGTCGCCCGCTCTTGACGGTGTAAGCTTCTTCGCCGATATGAACGGCGAAATTATATAAAAGAAAGGAATTAACGGCAATGGCAAAGAGAATAATAGCAAAAGACGGCGATGATTCGCTCAGAAAAAGATGCAAGGATGTAACGGTGTTCGATGACAAGCTGTGGACTATGCTTGACGATATGTATGAGACTATGAAGGACGCTAACGGTGTTGGACTTGCCGCACCTCAGATAAGCGTACTGAGAAGAGTAGTTGTTATCGATGTAGGCGACGAACACGGCAAGATAGAGCTTATCAACCCTGTCATTACTTCAATGAAGGGAAAACAGCACGAGCTTGAAGGATGCCTTTCTGTACCGGGCTTATGGGGATATGTTGACCGTCCTGCTAAGGTTAAAGTATCTGCGCAGGACAGATTCGGAAAGCAGTTTGAAATTGAAGGCACAGAGCTTCTTGCGGTTGCTCTCTGTCACGAGATAGACCATCTCAGCGGTATCCTTTTTACCGATAAGGCAGACGGTCTGTTAACATCGGATCAGCTTGAAGAAAAAGGCAGATAAGGAGGGAAAGCTATGAACATAGTTTTTATGGGTACTCCCGACTTTGCGGTTGCCGCTCTCGAAAGACTTGCATCCTGTCACAATGTTATGGCTGTTTTTACACAGCCCGACAAGCCTAAGAACAGAGGCAAGAAGATGCAGGCGCCTCCCGTGAAAGAATGCGCCGAGAAGCTCGGTATTCCGGTTTATCAGCCGCTTTCGCTGAGAAAAGGCGACGACGCCGAGACAAGCCTTGAAGTGCTTAATAAGCTATCTCCCGATTGTATTGTTGTAGCGGCTTACGGTCAGATTCTTCCCGAGAGTATACTTTCATTGCCGAAATACGGCTGTATCAATATCCACGCTTCACTTCTGCCGAAATACAGAGGTGCCGCACCGATACAAAAATGCATCATAGACGGCGAGACAAAAAGCGGAGTAACAACGATGCTGATGGAAAAAGGACTCGACACGGGCGATATGCTTATGAGCGAAGAAGTAGCCATAACTTCTGAAATGACGGCAGGCGAGCTTCACGACAAGCTTGCGGCTGTAGGCGGAGAGCTTATTCTTAAGACTCTTGCTGCCTGTGAAGACGGAACGCTGGCTCCGGCTAAGCAGGATGACAGCCTTTCTTGTTACGCCGGTATGATCTCTAAAGAGATGTGCAGAATAGATTTTTCGCTCCCTGCAAAGAATGTATATGATTTTATCAGGGGTATGTCACCATCGCCCTGCGCATATACTTTTATCGGCGATAAGCGGCTTAAGGTTTTTTTTGCCGTAATGACCGACTGTACATCGGACAAGCCCTGCGGAACTCTGATAGACGAGGAAAAGTTAACCGTAGTATGCGGTGACGGAAAGTGTATCAGCTTTACAGAAGTTCAAGGCGAAGGCGGCAGAAGAATGGATGCATCCAGCTTTGTAAACGGCTTCAGACCACAGAGAGGTATTGTTCTCGGATAGGTAAAGGAGGATTTTTATGCCTGACTTTTTACTGAATTATTACGTTATTTACATTTTGCTCATTGCGGCATTTATCTTCTCGATATTTGCCTCTGTTAATGTGAAATCTACCTTCAGAAAATATAACAGAATGCCAAGCTCAATGGGAAAGACAGCGGCGCAGGTCGCACGAGAAATTCTTGACAGCAACGGACTTTATAATGTTCAGGTAGGCGTTATTCACGGCGAACTGACCGATAACTACAACCCTAAGACTAACACGGTCTCGCTGTCTTCTTCGGTATATAACAGCACTTCAGTCGGTGCTATAGGCGTTGCGGCTCATGAGGTCGGACACGCTATCCAGTACGCACAGGATTACTTTCCTATAAAAATAAGGATGGCAATACTTCCTTTTGCTCAGTTTGGTTCTTCTGCGTGGATGCTGTTCTTTATTCTCGGACTTGTCTTTGATAATCACATCCTCAGAGGCATAGGAATTATTCTTTTTGCTGCTATTGTACTGTTCCAATTGATTACGCTCCCTGTAGAATTCAATGCAAGCAGAAGAGCGCTTTCTACTATAAAACAGCAGGGTTTCCTTTACGGTGCGGAATATACCGGAGCAAAGAAAACTCTCACGGCAGCCGCAATGACTTATGTTGCATCGCTTGCCGTTGCAATTTTACAGCTTCTCAGACTGATAGCAAACTCAAGAAGACGATGATTTGGAGAAAATAATGAAAACTGCAAGACAGATAACCCTCGATCTGCTCATCCGTATGGATACTTCGGGCGCATACTCAAATATAATACTCGATCATGCGTTCAGCTCACAGGAAGCAAACAGACGCGACAAAGCGTTTGCGGCGGCACTGTTTTACGGCGTACTCGAGCGCAGAATGACGCTTGATTATCTGATTCGCTTTTATTCCGAAATAGAATTTGATAAGATAAGTATTCCGGTTACAGAGATACTCAGAATGGGATTTTATCAGCTTCTTTATATGAATTCGGTGCCTGACAGCGCCGCAGTTAATGAGTCGGTTTTACTGTGCGATTACTGTGACAGCGGCAGGGCAAAAGGTTTTGTAAACGCTGTACTCCGCAACTTTTTGCGGGACGGAAAGGTGATAAATTACGGAGAACTTAAGGATGAGGCAAAACTGTCTATAGAATACTCCTGCCCAAAGTGGCTTATAAAGAAGTGGAAGCGTGAACTTGGTGAAGCAAGGGCAATGAAAATGCTTACCTCCTGCTTTGGCAGACCACCGATATACGCAAGAGTAAATACGGTCAGATACTCGGTCGAGGAAGTAATCAAGTGCCTTGCAAAAGACGGAATTAAATCGGTAATAAATGAGCTTATCGACGGATGTATAGAACTTTCCGACACTAAGGGAATTGAACTGAGTTCTGCTTATAAATCAGGAATGTTTCATATACAGGATATCTCGTCTCAGATATGCTGTAAAATAGCCGCTCCGGTGTTCAATGAAACGGTTGTTGACCTTTGCGCCGCACCGGGAGGAAAGACTTTTACCTGTGCCGAGATAATGGCGGACAGGGGAAAAATATACAGCTATGATTTATATGACGGTAAGGTTTCTGTCATATCAAATACAGCGAAGAGACTCGGGCTTACAATTATCACAGCTGAAGAAAATGACGCCACAAAGCCAAATCCCAATATTCCTAAGGCAGATAAGGTTATCTGCGACGTGCCTTGTTCGGGACTCGGAGTTATACGGAGAAAGCCGGAGATAAAATATAAGCTTATGAAACAGCTTGAAACTTTGCCTGATACCCAGCGTAAAATAATAAACAATGCCGCAGAATATGTAAAACCCGGAGGAACGCTTATTTATTCTACCTGTACGGTCAGCAAGGCGGAAAACGATGATATCGTCGAGGAATTTTTAAGCGAGCATACCGATTTTGTTCCGGTAGTTGTTCCGCTGAATATCAAAGGGCTTGAAGATGGCTATAAGAGAACTATGCTGCCGTGTGATATAAACGGCGACGGTTTCTTTACAGCTACTCTGAGAAAGGTAAAGTGATACAGGTTAAATGGAAAAAACAGACATTCTTTCGCTTACAAAAGAGGAGCTTGAAGAAAAAATATTAGCTATAGGCGAAAAAAAGTTCAGGGCAAAGCAGATATATGAATGGCTTCATACATACAAAGTAGAAGAATTTAGCAAAATGACCAATCTATCTGCACAACTCAGAGAAAAGCTCGACGATATTTTTTGGATAAACTCACTAAAAATTCAAAAAAGACTTGTATCCAACATAGATAATACGGTAAAATATCTTTATGGTTTGTCCGACGGAGAAAAAGTCGAGACTGTTGTTATGGAATATAAACACGGTAACAGCATATGTATTTCGACTCAGGTCGGCTGTAAGATGCAGTGCAAATTCTGCGCTTCCACAAAGGCGGGCTTTGTTAGGAACCTGCTTCCCGGTGAGATGCTTCAGCAGATTTACACAAGTGAAAGGGACAGCGGACGAAGGATAAATCATGTGGTGCTTATGGGAATAGGCGAGCCGCTTGACAACTATGACAATGTTGTTAAATTTTTGCGGATTTTATCCGAAAAAGAAGATATGAGCCTGAGGCACGTTTCGGTGTCTACCTGCGGACTTGTAAACAGGATTTATGAGCTTGCAGATTTAAAGCTCGGGATAACACTTTCGGTTTCCCTTCACGCACCTACAAACAAGCTTAGAAGTTCGGTTATGCCCGTAAATGACAGATATCCTATAGAAGAGCTTATGAAAGCGTGCAGGTACTATTTTGATACCACAGGGCGCAGGATAAGTTATGAATTTGCACTGATTGACGGTGTAAATGATAACAGGGAGTCTGCCGATGCGCTTATAAAGCTTCTGAAAGGGCAGAATTGCCATGTCAATCTTATCCCGGTAAACGAGATAAAAGAAGGCGTATTCAGACGAAGCGAATCGGTTGAGAAGTTTAAGCAGATGCTGATTGACGGAGGTCTGAACGCTACTGTTAGAAGAACGCTCGGTGCAGATATCAGCGCCGCCTGCGGACAACTGAGGCGGGATAACAATTAATGTAATCAAGGGAGAACAATAATATATGAAGGTTTACGCAAAGACCGATATCGGTAATTGTCGTGAAGAAAACCAGGACAACTATTGGGTAGGCGAGCTGGACAACGGAGCTATTGCCGTAGTACTGTGTGACGGAATGGGAGGTCAGAACGCAGGAGGTTGTGCCAGTTCAACAACGGTAGAATTTATTAAAGAAAGGCTAATCAAGGGATTCCGTGCTTTTATCACAAGAAATCAGATAAGAAACCTGCTTATCACTTCTGTTACCGCCGCAAACAGCGTGGTGTACGATATGGCAACTTCAGATCCGGAAAAAGCCGGTATGGGTACTACCTGTGTTGTGGGTATTATTAACGCCGAAAGAGCATATCTGATAAATGTCGGCGACAGCAGGTGTTATTTCTTTTTCGACGACAATATGCAGCAGGTTACAAAAGACCACACCTATGTAAGAAAGCTTGTCGAAAAAGGTCTTATAACTTATGAGGAGAGCAAGACTCACCCCGACAGAAACCGCATCACAAAGGCTATTGGAGCACAGCCGTTCATAACTCCCGATTATTTTGAGCTGGATGTAAAAAAGGACGATATGCTTTTATTCTGTTCGGACGGGCTCAGCTCTTATGCAGAGGACAGCAAGATAGCGGATATTATTGCCGCTTCTCCTGTTTCAAAGTGCTGTGATCAGCTTATTGATTATGTTAACAAACACGGCGGCCGTGACAATGTTACGGTGGCTGTGGTGACAATATAAACCTGACCTGCCGTATGGGTCTTAATACAACATATACGGAGAAACGGTGGATTCTATGGACAACAATATGGACAACATGATAGGCAGACGCCTTGACGGTCGCTACGAGCTTATTGAACTTATCGGAGCGGGCGGAATGGCGGACATCTATAAGGCAAAGGATATTACCGAGGACAGAATAGTTGCCGTAAAGATTCTTAAGAACGAGTTTGCCGGCAGCGAGGATTTCCTCAGACGGTTCAGAAATGAATCAAAGGCGATAGCCTTGCTATCTCATCCCAATATCGTAAAGATTTATGATGTAGGCTTCAGCGAGCAGATTCAGTTTATTGTTATGGAATATAT
Source organism: uncultured Clostridia bacterium (assembly GCA_945921515.1). Lineage (GTDB taxonomy): Bacteria > Bacillota > Clostridia > Oscillospirales > Ruminococcaceae > Ruminiclostridium_E. Next base: position 19,556 of record CAMEKR010000003.1, read on the forward strand.
AGACGGGATTTCGCTTGCAGACTACATAAAGCTTCAGGGCGTCCTTAAGTGGAAGGATGCGGTATACTTTACCGTTCAGATACTGAGAGCGCTTCAGCACGCCCACGACAGAGGCATTGTTCACCGTGATATCAAGTCACAGAATGTAATGATGCTCCCCGACGGTACCATAAAGGTCATGGACTTCGGTATTGCACGCTTTAACCGTGAGACAGACAAGACTCTTTCGGAAAAAGCTATCGGCTCTGTTCACTATATCAGTCCGGAGCAGGCAAGAGGCGAGATGACCGATGAAAAGAGCGATATCTATTCGGTAGGTGTAATGCTCTATGAAATGCTCACCGGACAGAAGCCGTTTGACGGTGAGACTCCCGTTGCTATTGCGCTTCAGCATATGCAGACTCAGCCAAAGCCGCTTCGTGAGATCAATTCTTCAATACCCGAAGGTCTTGAAGAAATAACGCTCAAGGCAATGCAGAAAGAGCCTTCAATGCGTTATCAAACAGCCGGCGAGATGATAAACGATATAGAGGAGTTCAAAAAAGATCCCAGCATCGTTTTTGAGTACAAGTATTTCTCAACAGACGGTACTACAAAGTATTTTGTTGACAAGGTCAGCGATCCTAACACACCTGTTCAGGAAGAAAAAGACGAGCAGGGTGATGATGAAGATGATGATTTATACGACGAAGATGACGAAGACGAAGAGATAGAGGAGCGTCGTTCACCGCTGCTGCCTATACTTTTTGCCGTTGCATCCGTGTTTGTGATTATGACCGCATGGCTTATTTTCACAATCGTTACTAATAACATCCCAAGCACAAGCGGTAACGATGATGAGATGACTATGCCGAATATAATCGGTATGACTCTTGAGGATGTTCAGACAAAATATCCCGAACTTAATCTCGAAATAGACAGACAGTACTCCACCGAATACAAAGAGATGGAAGTAATGGATCAGAAGACGCCTGCAGGCAGAACAATCAAGAAGAACTCTCTTGTAAAGATAGTTGTCAGCAACGGTCCGCAGAGGATTGAGATTGACGATTACTCCAACCTGTCTTCCGATGACGCAAAGATAAAGCTTGAAAAAGCAGGGCTTAAAGCGAAGATAATTTTCGTTGAGAATGAGGAAGTAAGTAAGGGTTATGTAATCAAGACCGAGCCTGCCGCACATACACAGGTTGAGCAGGGTACAGAGGTCAAGGTCTATGTAAGTAACGGCAAGGGACTTAAGGCTGTTAATGTTCCTAAGTTTATAGGAATGACCATTGAAGAAGCAAGACAAGAGGCTGAAGAAAGAAAACTCAAGCTTAAGGAAGTTACCGGCTCAAGCAACGAGTATGAAGAAGGTCAGATTATCGAGCAGAGTATCGCCGAGAACTCAATGGTTGACGAAGATACCGAGATTGAGGTTACCGTCTGCGACGGAAAGCCTGTTACAATAAAGACGGAGATATCGCTTGAACTTCCTTCGGATGTTACCGATACCGGCGTATTCAAGTTTGAGTACTTCAAAGACGGTGTAATTTTCGACAGCGAAGAGCGTGATATGGCTGTAAATGCAGGCAAGACAATAACGATTCCCGTAAGCGGTAATGAGCTTACCACCTTCACTGTTAAGATTACAAATGTTGCAGATACTTCTCTCAACGGTGTTCTTGCTGAGATCGATGTTGACTTCAAGAATGAGGATACCGTGCCCGATGTAAAGAGCTACAATGCTGATTTGTTCAAGCAGCTCAAGTATGTCGCTCCCGACACTACCACAGAAGAACCGGTTTCTAAGCCCGATCCCGTTATTACGGGCAGTGTAATGTTGACACTTCCTACTATTGCGAGGGATTCAGGAACCTTTGTATTTACCTATTCAGACAGTAACGGCAATCAGATAGGCACAGAGACAAAGAATATGTCTATCGCTGCAGGCAAGCAGCTTTCGTTTGAAGTATCGGGTACAGACAAGCAGACTTACTATATCACTATCGAGAATGTCAAGGATAGTTCAAAGTCCGGACAGCTTGCTAAGGTAACGGTCGATTTCTCTTCCGGCAAAGCAGTTCAGACCGTAGACGAGTTCAATGAGAATTTGTTCAACGAGTTGAAGTACAATGAACAGACTCCTGCAGAATCTTCGGGAGAATCATCCGAGCCCGAGCCTGAGCCGGTTCCAACCGAAGAGTGATATATTGAGGTCAGCCTTTGAAGAATGATAAATTTGAAGGCATTATAACTAAAGCTGTCGGCGGCAACTACTATGTAGCTGTCTCCGACGGCGTTTTATGTTCTAATGCAAGGGGATTATTCAGAAAAGAGAAGATATCGCCGTGTGCCGGTGATAATGTTATTGTCAGCGTGACAGAAAATTCAGTGCCGCTGATATGTGACATAAAGGAAAGAAAAAACCATATAATCCGCCCTCCGCTTGCAAACCTCGACTGCGCTTTGCTTGTAACTTCGGCGGTTGATCCTGTGCCTAATACGCTTGTTACCGACAAGCTGATTTCGATATTTGAAAGTAAGCATATTGAGCCGGTGATTGTAATTACAAAGCAGGATCTGAGAGATTGCGAGGAATTTGCACAGATTTATCGCAGCTGCGGTTTCAAGGTGTTTTATATGGATAACCCAACCGGAAAAGGTATAGATGAGATAAAATCGTATGTTTCGGGAAAACTGTCTGCGCTTATAGGAAATTCCGGTGTCGGCAAATCAAGCCTGATGAATCATCTTTTCCCGGGACTTATGGCGGATACCGGCGATATCAGCAAGAAGCTTGGTCGAGGCAGACACACTACCCGTCAGGTTGAACTGTTCAGACTTGATGAAGGCGGATATATAGCCGATACACCCGGCTTTTCTACGGTTGAAGTCAGCCGATACGGTTTTATTCCCAAAAACGAGCTGCAGTATTCTTTCAGAGAGTTTTCCGAATATATCGGAAAATGCAGATTCAGAGACTGCGTTCATCTGAAAGAGACCGGCTGTGCAGTAACTGAGGCTCTAAGGGAAGGGAATATCAGCCCCTCTCGTTATGAAAGCTATGTAAAAATGTGCGAAGAAGCAGAGAAGCTGAATGAATGGGAGTTCAAAGAAAAGTGAAAAATTGCTGTTATATATTTTGCGGCGGTCCGGAATCCTGCTCTACAGTAAAAATACCCGATAATGCTTATATTATCTGTGCGGACAGCGGTTATGACAAGGCATTGTCCGCCGGTATCAAGCCGGATTTGCTTATCGGTGATTTCGACAGCGTAAAAAGCAAACTTCCTGATGATATCGATGTATTAAGAGCACCTGCTCATAAAGATGATACCGATACACTCCTTGCAGTGAGGACAGCGCTTGAAAAGGGCTTTGATGAAATAATTCTTGCAGGCGCCTGCGGCGGAAGAACAGATCACACTCTTGCAAATATAGCAACTTTGCTTTTTATCCGTGAACACGGTGCTGAAGCTTATGCTGTCGGCGATGAAACAGATGTATATATTCTCGCCGATGAATCTTTACGGCTTAAAGCCGATATTTCAAGATACTTATCGGTGTTTGCCGTAAGTGATGAAGCTGTAGTATCCATATCCGGCTGTGCATATCCGCTTGACAGATATCTGATGAAAAGAAGCTTCCCGATAGGTGTCAGCAACGAGTTTATAGAAGGTAAAGAAGCGGTTATTACCTGTGAAAGCGGACTTGTTGCCGTGCTGACAGTAAAAAAATGAGTAACAAAATATCTCCCAACGGAATAAAGTGTAGTAGCTTTATCCGAGGGAGGTATTTTTATGATGAGAAGGCGAAGGCCCGGGCGGTCAAAATTTCCTGCTATGATTCTGGGTCTTGCAGGCGTTCTTATCTGCATCACCTGTATGTCAGCAGAGTCGCTGCTGATAATACTGTCGCTGTTTATGATAGCTCTCGGATTATGGCTGCTGTTTTTTTGCTGAAAGAGAGGTACATATTATGAAGATCGTTGTTTGTAAGACTCCGAGGATTTTAGCAGGTTTTTTAAGACTTTTTTTCGGAATTAAAAAGACAGAAGGTTAACGGATTTACCGCCGTCTGCATTTTGCCGGCGGCGGTAAGAATAATTTTGCATATGACGAATATAATAAATCAAAAAGATTTCAAAAAAACTCTTGACAAACCTCAAATGCTGTGATATAATATACAAGGTCATTAAGACAGTATATAAATATCGCGGGGTGGAGCAGGGGTAGCTCGTCGGGCTCATAACCCGAAGGTCGTTGGTTCGAATCCAGCTCCCGCAACCATTATGAAGAACACTTCTTTTTGAAGTGTTCTTTTCTTATATTTCCCTTTATACTGCCCAATTTCATCACGTTTTGTCGGTGTAAAAATTTCATCATTTAATGTGTATTGTACTATTAGTTTTTATTAGGAAAATTGTTTTCCTAACACTATCCTAACAAATCTATTTTTCTTATTCTTCACATTCCTATTGTGCAATAACGCCACCTCGCTGTTTTTTGCAAAAGTAGTAAAAAATACTTGCAATTTTGTTCTGCCTTTGATATAATAAAAATGTATCTTGTACATTTGTGTGTACTTATAAAAATACAAATATAATTTAAAGAAATGGGGACTTTCAATGCCGGCAAATATTGTTGTAGGAACTCAGTGGGGTGACGAAGGCAAAGGCAAGATTATTGACATTATAGCTTCAAGAGCTGATGTTGTCGTTCGTTCACAGGGTGGTAACAATGCAGGTCATACCGTAGTAAATGACGGTCAGACTTACAAACTACACCTGATTCCTTCGGGCATTCTTTATAAAAATACACCCTGCCTTATCGGTGCAGGCGTGGTGCTCGATCCTAAAGACCTTTTAGGCGAAATTGACAGCCTTTCTCCAAGGGGTGTGTCCTTTGACAACTTAAAGATAGATCCCAGAGCTCACGTAGTTATGCCCTGGCATATTACACTTGACGGTCTTTCGGAAAAGTTCAGAGGCAATTCCGATATCGGAACTACCAAGCGTGGTATAGGTCCTTGCTATATGGACAAGTACGAGCGTTGCGGTATCCGTGTATACGACCTTGTTCACCCGGAGGTTTTTGCAGAAAAGGCAAGAATGACAGGTAAGCTGAAGAATAAGATAATTACCGATGTTTACGGCGGCGAGCCCCACGATATAGAAGCTATTATTAAAGAGTACACCGAGTACGGTAAGCGCCTTGCAAAATATGTTGATGACGTTTCCGTTATCGTTTATGAGGCGGCTAAGGCTAACAAAACTATAATGTTTGAAGGCGCACAGGCTACATTGCTTGATATTGATTTCGGCACATATCCCTATGTTACTTCTTCGCATCCTCTTTCAGCCGGCGTATGCGTAGGCACGGGCGTAGGCCCCATGCTTATTTCTAATATCATCGGCGTTGCTAAGGCTTATACCACAAGAGTCGGTAAAGGTCCTTTCCCGACCGAACTGGACGATGAAATAGGCGAAACGATAAGAAATAAGGGCGGAGAATTCGGTACTACTACAGGCAGACCGAGAAGAACAGGTTGGTTCGACGCTGTTATAGTGCGTCATTCCGTAAGAGTAAACGGTTTGTCTTCTCTGGCTATCAATAAACTTGATACACTCGGCGGTTTAGGCGACCTTAAAGTCTGCGTAGCTTATAAAAAGCCCGATGGAACTACTATCGAAAATTTCCCTGCAGCGCTTGAGGAGCTTGCAGATTGCGTTCCCGTATATGAAACGCTTGAAGGATTTGATGAAGATATATCTGCTTGCCGCAGCTTTGACGAACTGCCCGACGCTTGCAAGAAGTATATAGAGCGTCTTGAAGAGCTTTGCGACTGCCATATTTCTATGGTAGGCGTCGGCCCCGACAGAGAGCAGATAATCGAGAGATAATCATACTTTGGGAGTAAATTATTGAATATACTTTTTATCGGAGATGTTGTGGGGCAGAAGGCCTGTGCAAATCTCAGAGAAAAACTGCCTTTTCTTAAAAAAGAATACAATATTGATACCGTCATAGTAAACGGCGAGAATTCTGCAGACGGAAACGGCATAACACCCGTGTCGGCAAAATTTCTTATTGACAGCGGTGCTGATGTCATAACGACCGGTAACCACTGTTTCAGAAGAAAAGAAATGAATGACTTTTACGAAACATCGGATATAGTCATTCGCCCTGCAAATTATCCCGATGAGGTTGTCGGAAAAGGCTATACGGTGCTCGATCACGGAAAGTATTCTGTTTGTGTTATAAATCTTCTCGGCGTTGTCTTTATGCAGAATCTTGAAAACTCTTTTCGCTGTATTGACAGAATATTAAGTAAAGTTGACTCTAAAGTCATAATTGTGGATTTTCACGCAGAGGCGACTTCCGAAAAGAAGGCTATGGGTTATTATCTTGCAGGAAGGGTTTCTGCGGTTCTTGGAACTCACACGCATATTCAGACGGCTGATGAAGAGATAATAGACGGGCACACGGGCTATATTACCGATGTCGGAATGACAGGCGTGACCGATTCGGTGCTCGGCGTCAAAAAAGAGATTATTATCAACAATATGATTACCGGATATCCGCAAAGGTATGAATACGCCGAAGGCAATTTTCATATATGCGGCGCTGTCATATCTGTTGATGAAAAAACAGGTATCTGTACTTCTATAAAGAGAATACGATACTGATATTCTAACGGGAGGTAAAAAATGGAAGTAGTAAAAGTTTCAGCAAAATCTGTACCTAAGTCGGTTGCAGGCGCTATTGCAGCAGTTATCCGTGAAAACGGAGAAGTTGAAGTTCAGGCTGTTGGCGCAGGTGCTTCTAATCAGGCAGTAAAAGCTATTGCAATTTCAAGAAGCTATATGGCACTGTCCGGTGTTGATTTAGTGTGCATTCCCGCTTTCACTACCGTTAATATTGACGGTGAAGAGCGTACAGCAATGAAGTTCATTGTTGAATGTCGCTGATTATCTATTGTAAATTTAATGAGGAGAATTTGCCGCTTTGATTCGGCTTCGCCCTGGCGATATCGTCGGGGCGTATTTTTTTGCATATATCGCTCTTTGCTGTAAACTATATCGTTATAGGCAAGGAGGCATATATGAATAATGTTATAATAATTGACGATGATGAAGATGTTGCATTATGTGCTGTTGAGGCGCTTGCGACTTCGTTTCATGTAAGGTTTTGCAGCGGAAATTCGCTGTATGAAACGGGATGCGGAAAAAGCATATATATCTGGCGTACGGATGTACTTCACAGTCTTGGTGCAGAGGACTGCATAATTGTGCTTGGTGAGAATGTTAATGCAGTTCCCTCTTTTTTACCGCAAAGTGCACTTATAATAGCAAATGCGCTTAATAAAGAGCAAATGGAAATTCTTTCTCACAAAAACAACAACGTCATAACCTGCGGAAATCTTGTTATGGATACTGTTTCATATACAAGCATAACAGATGAAGAGATTACCGTTTCTCTCGGAAGAGAGGTAGTTTTACCGGATGGTACCGAGATACAGCCTTTTGAAAAACCTGTCCGAAAAAGCACCGGCGACAGAATCTATCCGGTTCTTGCCTCATCTGCACTCAGAATAGTGCTTGGCGACAGTTCTTTTTATCTCAGGTAATTTTTTTGAAGCAAAAAACTTTCTTATATACTTGTATTTTTTTCGGTTGTGGTGTATAATGTGTATAATAGACTTATAATAGCTAAGTGTGCCGTTCGGCATATTGAGGTAACAATCACAGTGCCCGTTTAATATATTCGGGCAGGAAAGGCAGTACGATATGAATAAAAAGACTACTCGTACAGGTGCAAGCCTGCGTATTTCAAATGAAGTTATTACAAAGATTGCTGAAGTAGCTGCAACAGAGATAAAAGGAGTGGCTGCAAACGGTGAACATCTTGTCGTCAGCGAAAAAAGTATTGCTCAATTTGCAGGCAAGCTGTTTTCACCTGTTAAGGCAGTTATGAAAAACGATGCTGTCGAGGTGACGGTTTGTATTGTCGTGCTTCAGGGATATAAAGCAGAAACGGTTGCAAAAGCAGTTCAGGAAAGTGTTAAATCCGCAATTCAGAATATGGCAGGTATCTCTGTTTCAAAGGTAAATGTCAGAATAACCGATATTGTGCTTAATAAAACAGAATAAAAGAACAGGATATATATTTTATGGCAGAAAGAAAACTTACAAGACACGAAATGAGAGAAGCGGCTCTGCTTATCCTTTTTCAGATGCAGTTCAATCCGGCGACTCTCGATGAGCTTTTAGAAGATTGCAAAGAGTCGTTTGAGATGGAATATAACGCTCAGTCCGTATCTCTTGCAAAAGGCGTCAATGAGCATAAAGAAGAGCTTTGCGCTATCATAGACGGATATTCTCCTTCAAGAAAGGTAGATCGTATTTCTTACATAGACCTTGCTATTATGATGATATCGATTTATGAGATGAAATACTGTCCTTCGGTTCCCGATAAGGTTGCGATAAACGAAGCTATTGAGTTTGCGAAGGAATATGCAGATAAAGCCGATGTTCGCTTTATCAACGGCGTATTGAATTCATATTATCAGGACTGTATCGCAAAAGGTAAGGCTGATGACTGATTTTTTCACCGTAACCGTATCGCAGGTTACAAGACGGCTGTCTATGCTTGTAAAAGAGGATAAGGCTCTTTCGGATGTATATGTTACGGGCGAAATATCGAATTTTACTCTGCATAAGGCGTCGGGGCATATCTATTTTACCCTTAAGGATGATACTTCATCTATAAAATGCGTCATGTTTGCAAATAAGGCGGCACATCTTAGCTTTATGCCATATAGCGGACAGAGCGTTATTGTAAGAGGCAGTGTGTGCGTATATGAGCGTGACGGTGCAAATCAGATATATGTCAGCGAGATTATCGAAAACGGCGAAGGAGAGCTTGCTCTTGCTTTTGAAAAAGCAAAGCGTGAGCTTGAAGCAGGCGGATATTTTTCTAAAAAGCGTGAGATACCTGCACAGCCCGATACGGTATGTATAATAACAGCCGAAAAAAGCGCCGCTTTGCAGGATATGCTGAATATTATGTCACGGCGCAGACCGATACTTAATGTTATTATTATACCGGTAACTGTACAGGGCGTGACAGCACCAAAGACCTTGATAAAGGCGCTTGAAGCTGCGCAGAAAACCGATGCAGACCTTATAATAATCGGCAGAGGCGGCGGCAGTGCCGAAGATTTGTCGTGCTTTAACGATGTAGAGTATGCCAAAGCTCTGTTCAACAGTAATATTCCTACTATTTCTGCTGTAGGACACGAAACAGATTTTACTATTTCGGATTTTGTTGCCGATTTGCGTGCTCCTACGCCTTCTGCGGCGGCTGAAATAGCAACGGCAGTAACCTGTGATGCTTTAGCAGAAAACATTGAACGCTTGCAGGATAAATTAAGTGATATTGTATGGACAAAGCTAAACGGCTTTGAACAGCAGATTGATTCAATACAGCGGCATTGTACCGCATATACTCCCGAAAAACGGCTTGAACGCTCCGAAAGGGAGCTTGAGCTTATATTCGGACGGATTGATTCTTCTGTTCGGCAGTCGATTGGAAGATATTCGGCTTTAGTCGACAGTTTTTCCGACAGGATAGAGGCACTTAGCCCTATAAACGTTCTCAGAAGAGGTTACAGCGCCGTAACAAAGGATGATAAGACAGTAACAGGGGTAAATGACATTGCCCCCGGAGACAATATAAGGATACTTATGTCAGACGGTTCTGCAACGGCAAAGATAACCGGAATTACAGCTAATGAGGAAAAATAATATGAGTTTTGAAGCAGCTTTGAAAAGACTTGACGAGATTTCCGTCACTATGGAACAGCCGGATATAACACTTGATGATTCTATGAAGTGTTATACCGAAGCGGTTGAGTTGATTGCATTCTGCAGAAAATATATTTCTGATGCAAAACTGACCGTTCGCAAGCTGGAAGAGGCGTAATATGTCATCTGTAATACCTTCATTTCCCCCGTTTGATACAGACTTTGATGAAACCTTTGAGTTTTACCGTTCATTATTTGAAGCTCGGTTAAAGAATATCTGCGACTCGTTTTGCGAAAAAGATGCACGTTTCAGAGCTTTATATGATGCGGCTTCCTACAGCCTTGAAGCAGGCGGAAAACGAATAAGACCCGTGCTTGCCCTTGAAATGTGCAGAGTGTGCGGCGGAACTTTGGAAAATGCTCTTCCTGCGGCAGCCGCTATTGAAATGATACACACATTTTCACTTATTCATGATGATTTGCCGTGTATGGATGACGATGATATGAGAAGAGGAAGACCGAGCTGTCATAAAGCGCATGGTGAACCTGTTGCGTTGCTTGCCGGCGATGCACTCAGTGTATATGCAGGGAAGATCATATGTGACAGCAATTTGCCTCCGGATAAAAAGTGTGCTATGATATCGGTACTGTATGATTGTACGCTTGGAATGATTGAAGGTCAGACAGTTGATATAGACGGACAGTTTAGTTCTATTGACAGTCTGCTGGATATGTATGAAAAGAAGACATCTCTGCTTCTTACTGCGTCATGTGTTATGGGATGCATTGCCGCAGGCTCAGATATCGATAAAACAGAAGCTGCACGGAAATATGCATATAATTTAGGAATTGCTTTCCAGATAATAGACGACATCCTTGATGTTACATCTACATCGGAAGAACTCGGAAAACCTGTCGGAAGCGACGCACAGCAAAACAAGACTACAAGTGTAACTTTGCTTGGAATTAAAAAAGCAACTGAGCTTGCCGAGAAATATACCGAAGATGCAAAGCAGGCTCTTTGTGCGTTTGAAAACGCAGGATTTCTTTATAAGCTTACGGATATGCTGCTTAGCAGAAAGAAATAATCGGGTGATTGTTTGCCCGGAGGTGTTCAAAAAATATGAGAACTGATCAGATAAATGTAATATTACTGATTGCGCTTGTCAGCTGGGGAACAGCTCAGATAATTAAAACAGTAATACATTTTATCAAAACAAAAAGCTTTAAGGCTGAAAGACTTACAGGTGCAGGAGGTATGCCGTCGGCACATTCCGCAACCGTATGTGCTACAGCTATTTCCACTTGCAGAGTATGCGGAATATGTTCGGCAGAGTTTGCACTTTCAATGATACTTGCAATGGTGGTTATGTATGATGCAATGGGAGTAAGACGTTCTGCCGGTCTTCAGGCTAAAGAAATTAATCGTCTGCGCCGTGTCGTAAACGAACTTGACGAAGAATTTATGGACAGATTTGACGATAAAGTAGATGAGATAGAAGAGAAGAAGCCCGAAGAGATACAGGATCTTAAGGAATTTCTCGGACATACTCCGCTTGAAGTCCTTTGCGGTGCACTTCTCGGTATCCTTATTGCAATGGCAGTACCTATTCAGGTTGTCTGAAAAACTCGGTAATCAGGAGATTTACTTTGATACTTAAGAATGATATGTCTGCCGGATATCTTAAATCGCTCTCTGCTGATGACAGGCGTAAGCTTTGCTCAGAGATAAGACATCTGCTTGTTAAGACCGTAACCGATAACGGAGGGCATCTTGCATCAAATCTCGGTACGGTTGAGCTTACGGTAGCTATGCATACGGTTTTTGATACGCCTAAGGATAAGTTTGTGTTCGATGTGGGGCATCAGGCTTACACTCATAAGATAATAACAGGCAGAGCAGGAAAAATGAATACTCTTCGCTGTGAAGGCGGTCTGTCGGGTTTTCCTAAATCCGAAGAGTCGCCTCACGACGCTTTTCTCGGAGGCCACAGCAGTATCTCGATTTCCGCTGCACTCGGAATAGCAGAGGCTATGAAGCTTAAAGGCGATAACCACAGCGTTGTTGCAGTTATAGGTGACGGTGCTCTCACAGGCGGAGAAGCCTATGAAGGCCTTAATAATGCCGGAAAGAGCAATACGAATCTTATTGTTGTGTTAAATGACAACGAGATGTCTATCTCCAAGAATACCGGTGCTTTGGCGCTTTATCTTGCGCAGATTCGCTCTACAAGGAAATACTATACCACAAAAACATCGGTAAAGAATATTCTTGATAAGACTCCGCTTATCGGAAAAAGTCTCGGTAAGGCGGCTAAAGATACAAAACAGCTTATAAAATTTGCGATATACCATTCCAATCTGTTTGAAAATTTCGGCTTTAAATATCTCGGCCCTATAGACGGTCATAATCTTGATGAGCTTATTGAAGCGCTGATGGTGGCAAAAATGATGAATAAGCCCTGTCTTGTTCATATTTACACGAAAAAAGGAAAAGGTTATAAGCCTGCCGAAGAAAACTCGGGCGAATATCACGGATTATCTCCCCGTTCTCAGACGGGTTCGGGCGTGTCTTTTTCCGATTCTTTCGGCTCAGCATTGTTATCTCTTGCTCAAAAAGACGATAGAATATGTGCGGTGACAGCTGCCATGAAATATGGTACCGGACTTCAGCACTTTGCAAAAGCCTATCCGGACCGCTTTTTCGATGTCGGTATAGCAGAAGAACACGCAGTTACATTCTGTGCGGGACTTGCTTCTCAGGGGTTGCTCCCTGTATTTGCCGTTTATTCCTCTTTTTTACAGCGAGCGTATGACCAGATTTTGCATGACTGCGCCATCGAAAACCGACATATCGTACTTGCGGTAGACAGAGCAGGCTTTGTCGGCGAGGATGGCGAAACCCATCATGGACTTTTTGATGTACCTATGCTTACTACAGTACCGGGTATAACCGTGTATTCACCGTCTGATGCTTCCGAGCTTTCTCTTTGTCTTGAAAAAGCTCTTTACCGGGACAACGGCGTATCGGTTGTTCGTTATCCCAGAGGAAGCGAGTATTATAATTCTGCTATGACAGAATATAGTTCTTATAAATTCAGCGGTAAGCATAAAGATAAACTGATTTTCACATACGGAAGAATATCTGCTTTTGCGTATCAGACTTCGGATATTGCCGATGTTCTTCAGGCGGTTAAGGTTTTTCCCATTGAAAAGGATATTATCGATATCTGTAAGCAGTACAATGAGATATATTGCTTTGAAGAAGGCGAAAAAAACGGCGGTATAGGTGAGAAGTTATGTTCTGCGCTGTATATGTCGGGTTACAAGGGAAGTTTTCATATTACAGCCGTAGACGGATTTGTCCGTCACGCTACTTCCGCCTCTCAGCTTTCAAAAGCAAACCTTGACTCAGACGGAATGAGAAGAGTAATAGGAGGGCATAATGCAAAGCAGGCTTGATGTTTATCTTGCGGAAAACAATATAGTCAGAAGCAGAAGTCTTGCGGCAACTCTTATTAAACAGGGAAGTATCAGCGTTAACGGCAAGATATGTGTTAAACCTTCATTTCTTGTCGGAAGCAGTGACACGATTTCGGTGATCGGTGAAATGCCTAAGTATGTTGGCAGAGGTGGCTTAAAGCTCGAAAAAGCTCTTAGCTACTATAAGCTTCATCTTGACGGTTGCGTCTGCCTTGACATAGGAGCGTCAACAGGCGGCTTTACCGATTGTATGCTTCAGAACGGTGCAGAAAAAGTATATTCCGTTGATGTAGGCACGAATCAGCTTGACGAAAAGCTGAGAAATGACAGCAGAGTTATTTCGATGGAACAAACCGATATTAGAAACTGCGTAGGAGTAATCCCTGCAGTAGATTTTATCAGCATTGATGTTTCTTTTATCTCGTTAAAACTTATTTTGCCAACGGCATATTCTTTGCTTAAGGACGGCGGCGAGAGCGTTGCTTTGATAAAACCTCAGTTTGAAGCAGGAAAAGCCTATCTTAGTAAAAACGGGATCGTCAGAGATACTAAGATACATAAAAAAGTATGTGATGATATATCGGCATTTGCCGCTTCAATCGGGTTTTCGGTATATGAGACTATACCTTCACCGATAACAGGCGGAGACGGAAATACGGAATATCTTATTCTTCTCAGAAGAACAAAAGCGGGTGAATGATTTTGAAAGTAATGATATGTGCCGACCTTAGTAAAGAACTAAGCAAAAAAGTCGTATATGAAGCTTGCAAAAAGCTGTGTGAGATCGGTATACAGCCTTTGATAGAAAAGCAATACGAGTCTGCTTTAATCGTAGACAGTGTGGTTTTCGGCGATAGTGACAAGCTTATAAATGAGTGTGATATGTTTATGACTATCGGCGGCGACGGTACCATTCTTAAATGGGGGCAGAAGGCGGCAAGCTTTGATAAGCCGCTTCTCGGCATCAATACCGGACGGCTCGGCTTTATGACTGCAATAGAAAGCAATGAGCTTGATTTGCTCTCAAGACTTGCTACCGGCGAATACAGTATTAGCAGAAGAATGCTTATTGATGTTATTTACGAAGGACACGGCACTTATACGGTAATTAACGATGTTGTTTTCAATAAATGCCGTTATTCAAAACTTCCCGAATTCAGCGTTTCGGTTGAAGGGTACGAGGTTACCAATATAAGAGCAGACGGTATAATTTTCAGTACGCCGTCAGGTTCAACGGCATACTCTTTGTCTGCCGGAGGACCGATAATTTTCCCCGAGGCGAAATGTATTGAGTTTACTCCGCTGTGCGCTCATTCACTTTTCGGAAGACCTATGATTTTTTCTTCGGATCAGGAGCTGGCAGTTAGCTTTACTGCATATGAGAACAGCGGCGTATCTATCAGCATTGACGGAAATGATGATATGGATTTCTATGAAGGCGAAACGATAAGGATAAGAAAATCCGAACAACAACTTTCCCTTATCGACATTAACGGAAGCAGTTTTTATAAGGCGGTACACAATAAGCTTATGCGTCCGCTTAAATAAACGGCGGCGAGAGGTGTCATAATGAAAAAGAAAAGACAGGCGGAGATACTGCGTATCATATCCACTAATGAGGTTGAAACTCAGGAAATGCTGCTTTCGCTGTTGCGTGAGCGAGGATATGATGTCACTCAGGCTACGGTTTCCCGTGATATAAACGAGCTGAATATAGAAAAATCCGTATCTGCAAACGGCGTTAATTGCTATGCCAAAGCCGAAAAGGTTCATTCGGTAAGATTTCACAATATTATTTCCGAAGCGGTTGTCAGCATAGATTTTGCTATGAATATAGTTTCCATAAAATGTCACAGCGGTCTTGCAAATGCGGCTTGTGCAGGTCTTGATATGATGAATCTGTCATATGTAGTCGGCACTATAGCAGGTGACGATACTATTTTCGTTTTAACAAGAACGGAAAGCGACGCAAGAATGCTTGCACGCCATCTTAAAGAAATGCTTTAAAAAAGGAGGTCGGCGTTTTGCTTAAGGAATTGTCAATTGAAAATCTGGCGGTCATTGAAAAGGCGTCGATTGCCTTTGATGATAAGCTGAATGTTTTTACCGGTGAAACGGGTGCAGGTAAGAGTATACTTATCGGCGGTATAAACGCTCTGCTCGGAGCAAGAGTCAGCAAGGATATAGTCCGCTCGGGCGCCGAAAAAGCGGTAGTAACCGGACTGTTTGATAACAT
The DNA here is from genome assembly GCA_945921515.1 of uncultured Clostridia bacterium. Classification (GTDB taxonomy): domain Bacteria; phylum Bacillota; class Clostridia; order Oscillospirales; family Ruminococcaceae; genus Ruminiclostridium_E. The sequence continues at coordinate 35,065 of CAMEKR010000003.1, forward strand.
TCCTTCATCTGTCGAAAAAAAGCTTGAAGAAAACGGTTTCGAAAAAGCCGATGAACTCCTTTTACAGCGAGATATTCATGCCGACGGAAAAAGTACTGCAAGGATAAACGGCAGAGCTACAACAGCTGCAATACTTCGTGATATAGCAGGGGAGCTTATTGATATTCACGGTCAGCACGATAACCGTCTTATAATGGACAGCGATAATCAACGGGTACTTCTTGACAACTATGCAGACAATGCAGACTTGCTTTCACAGTACGGTACTGCATTCAAGGAATTTTCCTCTTTGTCGAGGAGAATCAAGGAGGTTTCCAAAAAGAGCGCAGAATCGGCAGAAAAAGCCGATCTGCTCAGAGAACGGCTTGAAGAGCTTGACAGATACGATTTCTCAGCAGATGAAGAGTCTGTCTTGAAGCAGAAGATAGAAGAGCTTCGCAATATCGAGCACATAAGCGAGAATCTTTATTCTGCAAATACCGCAATTTCGGGAGATGATGAAACAGAAGGCGCTTACGGTCTGCTCGAACGCAGTCGTGACCTTGTAGCTTCTCTTACAGACACTATCCCTGAGCTTGATAATCTTTCTGAAAGAATTTCGGATATACTCGTAAATCTTGAGGATATCCGTGAGGAGATTGCCGAGCGAATCCCCGATGACGATGAAGACACAGCGAGACTTCTCGGAATGTATGAAGAACGACTTAGCGTTATACTTCGCCTTAAGCGTAAATATTCCGCCGACCTTTCGGATATACTTGATAAAGCTGAGCAATGGCGCGCAGAGCTTTATGAGATAGAAAACGGCGATGATATGATAGAAGAGCTTACCGAGAAGAAAAAAGAGGCAGGAGAAAAGGTAAAACAGCTTGCCGCTTTGCTTACCGACAGCCGCAGAAAAGCCGCAGATGAACTGGCTTTGAAAATCTCGGAAGAGACAAGTTTCCTTGATATGCCCGATATCCGTCTTGTGTTTGATATAACACAGGACAAGGTAACCTTAAGCGGAATGGACAAGGTAGAGATGCTGATTTCCGTCAATAAAGGTGAAGACCTTAAGCCGCTGAGCAGAGTAGCGTCGGGCGGTGAGCTGTCAAGAATCATGCTTGCAATAAAGAATGTACTTGCAGATGCAGATGAAGTACAAACAATGATTTTCGATGAGATAGATACCGGAATAAGCGGCAGGGCAGCGGCTAAAGTAGGCATTAAGCTGAGCGAGGCCGCACAAAACCGACAGATACTCTGTGTAACGCATCTTGCACAGATAGCCGCCGCAGCGGATACACAACTGCTGATAAAAAAGACGAGTGATGATAAACGCACATACACGGCTATAACAAAGCTTGACTTTGAAGGCAGAAAACACGAAATAGCACGAATTATTTCAGGTGATGAAAATGACGCTATTTCCCTTGAAAACGCAGAAAAGCTTTTACTAAGAGATATAAAGTGATCATATATTGCTGCTAATGCACCCCACATTTTTTGTGGAGTGCATTTTTTATGCCCATGTTACGACAAGTTTTTTCGTTTGATGCTTGTATAATAAGCAAGGGGCATTAAAATGGTTATTTATATTGATGTTCTGATTCTAATAAATCTATATGTTACATATTTTGAGATTTCCGCTGTTTGCTTGCTTACCCACAGACGAGTGAATAATATCAGAATCATTATCGGTTCTGCTATTGGAGCGGCGGCGTCACTTACTATCTTTATTCCGCAGGATATGACCTTGCTTTTGACTGTAATTAAGCTCGCTTTGTGCTTTGTAATAACATTTGCGGTGTTTGGTAAAAGTAAAGCTTCCGATTTTTTCAGAGCGCTGTTGTTTCTGCTTTTAGTTAATTTTGTTTTTTCGGGGCTAATGCTGTGTATATGGCTGTTTGCGGCTCCGATGAATATGCTGTTTATAAACGGAACTGTATACTTTGGAATAGATGTTTTAACTGTCCTTGTTTGTACGGCGGTATCATATCTTTTGCTGAGAGCAATACGATTGATTCTTGATAAGAACGGCAGATGTGACAGAAAATATAAGGTCGTTATCTCAAATCTCGGCAAAATGTGCAGCCTATGCGCACTTGCTGACAGCGGAAACGGAATGGTTGACTATTTCAGCGGACTTCCCGTGATTATTTGCAGAAAAGAAAACTGCGCAGATATTTCTCCGCCGTCTATAAATACGATATATGAAACTAAAGACCTGTCAGATATTCCGCCGAGTGACTTAAAAGGATTGCGTATTCTTCCTTTTTCTACAGTAGGAAAAAACGGAATGGCGTGCACCTTCAAAGCCGACAGTATTTTAATTATCGATGAACAAAGCGGTAAGGAATACAATGTGAATGCTCTTATAGGCATTGTTCTCGGCGGCAATCAGGAGTATGAAGCGGTTTTCAATCCTAAGATTTTAGTGTGAGGTAATTTATGTTAAGTATGTTTTGTATGATAAATAAGCTTTTGAAAAAATTACGCTGTGGATGTATCTCAGCGGGAGAAGTTGACTATATCAACGGAGCAGATAAGCTTCCTCCGCCGCTGTCAAAGGAAGAAGAAGCAAAGACGCTTCTTATGCTTGACAGCGATTTTGAAAAAGCACGGGAGATTCTTATAGTACATAATCTCAGACTTGTTGTGTACATAGCCAAAAAATTCGAATCAACCGGGATAGGTATAGAAGACCTTATATCTATCGGCACTATCGGGCTTATTAAAGCTGTCAATACCTTCAGCACAGAAAAGAACATAAAGCTCGCCACATATGCGTCAAGATGTATCGAAAATGAAATATTGATGTATCTGAGAAAAACAAATCAACAGAAATTTGAAGTGTCTATAGATGAGCCGCTTAATGTGGACTGGGACGGCAATGAACTATTGCTTTCCGATGTGCTGGGTACCGATGATGATGTAGTAAGCGTGGATATTGAAACGGAAGCAGAAAAGCGTATGTTGCTTGAGGCGGTCGAAAAGCTTGATGAGAGAGAAAAGCTGATAATGGAGCTTAGATTCGGACTCAATAATCGTCCCGAGAAAACACAAAAGGAGGTCGCCGATATGATCGGGATCTCCCAAAGTTATATATCACGCCTTGAAAAACGCATTATCAAGCGGCTTAAAAATGAAATGGAAAAGCTATGCACTTAAATTTTTTCGGTGTACCTGCCAAGTACAGCCATAGCACACTTAATTCCGTCCATTGCGGCAGTTGTGATTCCGCCTGCGTATCCTGCCCCTTCACCGCAAGGGTATAAGCCTTTTACGCTTATAGAGTTCAGCGTATCGTCTCTTATGATTCTTACAGGTGAAGAGCTTCGTGTTTCGGGGCCTGTGAGAACTGCTTCCTTGCTTTTAAAACAGCTGATTTTCTTAGCAAATTCCGGCAAAGCTTCTCTGAGCGCACTGCAGACATAGTCCGGCAGATATTCGTCGGGAAGAACATAAGAAGCACCGATAGGATAAGAAGGCTTGACATTGCCGAATTTTCCCGAAATCTTTTTATCAAGAAAGTCGCCTACGGTAACCGACGGTGCTTTATAACCGCCGCCTGCCGCAATATAGGCGGCTTTTTCTATTTGTCTTTGTAATTCTATTCCGTCAAAAATACTGTCGCCGAGATCGTCGGGGGTTACGCTTACAAGAACGGCGCTGTTTGCATTTTCTTTATCTCTTGCATAGTAGCTCATGCCGTTTGTGACAACTGAATCTTTTTCGGATGAAGAAGCGGTAATCACTCCGCCCGGACACATACAAAAAGTATATACGCCTCTACCGTCTTTACAATGCATTGAGAGCTTGTAGTCAGCTGCAGGCAGAGCTGGATTATCGCATATTTCTCCGTACATACAGCGATTAAGCTCATCCTGCTTATGTTCTATGCGAACTCCGACAGAAAAGCTCTTTTGCTGCATAGCTATATCTTTGTCGGCAAGCAAATAAAAGACATCTCTTGCGCTGTGTCCTACAGCGAGGATGATATTATCGGCAGATATTATGTGCTGTTGTCCGTCTTTTTCGTAAATCGCCGCTTTCACACGATTGTTTTCGCATTCTAAGCCTGTGAATTTTGCCCCGAATATAACTGTTCCGCCAAGAGAAATGATATCTTCTCTGATATTCTTTACGGTATCGGATAGCCTGTCTGTCCCGATATGAGGCTTTGACTCGTACATAATTTCGGGTGGAGCGCCGTGACGGACAAATTCTTCAAATACTATCCTTGAAAGAGGATTGTTTACCCCTGTGTTTAGTTTGCCGTCTGAAAAAGTACCTGCGCCGCCTTCACCGAACTGAACATTGCACTCTGTATCAAGTATACCGTTTTTCCAGAACTGCCTAACTTTTTCTTTACGGCTGTCAACATCAAGCCCTCTTTCAAGCACGATCGGTTTAACTCCGCATTGTGCAAGATACAGAGCCGCAAACATCCCTGCAGGTCCCATTCCTACAACGACAGGCGGCTTTGAAAGCGAAGCTTTTTTCGGAAGAGTATATTCTTTATGCTCGTATAAAGAAAGATTTTTCAGTGAACGATTCTTTTTCATTACGGCATTATCATCCGAAGTTGCAAAAGCAACGGTCAGCACGAAGTGAATATTATCCTTATGCCTTGCGTCAAGCGACTTTTTAAGCAGAATGATATCCTTATCACAAAGGCGTGGCAGTTTAAGTTTTTTCGATATATAAGCCGCTAAGTCATCAGAAGTGTATTCAAGCGGCATTTTTATATTGCATAGTTTTATCATTTTTTCTCCATAAGTGAAACAGCGGCATTTTTTCCGGCGGTATATCCGCTTTTCCATGCCCAATCAAGATTGTATCCGCCGCATTTTCCTTGGATATTAAGTATTTCTCCGCAAAGATACATTCCGTGTGCTTTTCTTGACTCAAGGCTATCTGTTACCTCATGCGCAGGTATACCTCCGCAAGTTACCTGAGCAAGGCTCCAGTCGGAAACGGCTTTTATAGGAAATCTCCAGTCATTTGCCTTGCTTACTATAGCTGAGATCTCTTTGTCCTTGATATCTTTGCATAGCTTAGAAAGGGATATACCGGCATTTTTTAATATAGCCTGACCTATACGCTTGTGGTAGAGTCCTGTCAGAAGCTCTTCACAGGAAAGATCACTGCGTATCTTAGAGGTGCTTTTGATAAGCGCGAATAATTCGCTGTCTGTGATATCGGGAGCTGTATCAAGCGATATTTCACCGATTCCTATATATTCACAGGCTTTTGCGCTGATATTAAAGATACATATTCCCGATAATGCACCATCGGTAAACTGCACTTCGCCGGCTTCACTGCATATAGTCCGACCTTGAGAAATAAGCGAAACGACAGCAGGAGTCCTCAGTCCTTTTACAGCTTTTACAAGCTCTGTCTGAGTCCTTATCGGCGCTAAGGCAGGATATAGCTTTGTTATATTGTGACCGAGCTTTTTGCAAAGGGTAAACCCGTCTCCGTTACTCCCGAGCGAAGGTGAAGCACAGCCGCCTGCAGCCATAATTATTTTCTTTGCGTAAATTTCAGAGTTATCACAGATTATTTTAAAACCGCTGTCCGTTTTTAATATATCATTGACCTTTGCATCGCAGATAACTTTTGCACCGCCTGCTTGAACGGAAAAACGCAAAGCGTCAAGTGCAGAGGTAGCCGACATTGAATAAGGATAAATTCTGCCGCTGTCATCTTTTCTGCATAATAACCCGATTGAAGAAAAGAATTCGGTAATATTGTCGGCTTCTTTTGCTGTATATGACAAAAGCTCTGTATCGCCGTTGTAATCGCTTTCGCTTATAGTTGTATTTGAAAGATTGCATCTACCGTTCCCGGTTGAAAGAATCTTTTTGCCAACTCTGGGCATCTTTTCGATAAGCGTGACTTTCTTTGCTCCGTATCGTTCTGCTGCTATAGCGGCGGTAAGTCCTGACGCTCCTGCACCGATAACTGCAATATCGGTAAAAAATTTTTCCATTGCTGCTCCATTCAAAATAGTTAAATTTAATAATCCGTTTATAAATTAAGTATACCATAATAGCAGATAAATCGCAATAGTACATTTAGGAGGTACTAAAAATGGACAATAAAGATAAAATTGCTAAACTGATATTTGCTCTCGGTAAGTTTTCAATACAGCCAAAAGAATTTAAACTGATAGACGGACTTAATGCAAGCGAAAGAGGAGTATTCAGGGCTATGACTCAGATTATTGCAGAAAAGCCCGGAACTGAGTTGTTTGGACTGAGCGAGCTTAACAGCTATCTCAACTTCACAAGACCTAATCTTTCTCAGACGATAAACAAGCTTGAAGATAAAGGCTATGTAGAAAGAGTAGTGCTTAAGGACGACAGACGGGTAACATACATACGGCTTACCGAAAACGGTCTGAAAACCGTTACCGATGGATTCAATGACTTGTTTTCACGCCTTGAAAAGATTTCAAAGATTCTCGGCGAAGAAGATACCGAAAAGCTTATTGATTTAGTTTTGCGTTTTTGTGATGCGTATGAAAAAACAAGTGAAGTGACCGAATAAGCGGTTCAAAATATAATAAGTCGCAAAATTTGCATAATTACAACTCAAAACTTGCAGAATTAGCGCAATAAACTGTTGACAATTCCTCAAAAAAGCGTATAATAAATAATAGCAAAGGTGCAGAAACATTGAATTTCTGTGCCTTTTTCTTATTTTTTGACGGAGGATGATATCTGTGGATAAGAAAGAATTTAAAGAGAGGCTTGCGGAAAATGAATATGAGAATATAAATGTTCTCCAGCTTTTCGGATTACTGGACGATGTATATGTCGGAGGAAGCATTGAGATTTATCACAAGCCCTGCGGCCATACCGACTGCGTGAATTTCAGACAAGGTATATACGAGAACACTGTTATCGACTGTATTAATGACTATTGTTCAGAGTGCCGAAGAAAGATGAACAATACTGTAGAATTTGTAAAAGACTATATAGAGTGGTTGTATGTTGATGTAGCAAACGACGCACACGGCAGGATCAGCATTATAAAAGAAGGAGATTACAGAGAGTTTTTTAAGAGTGATATCAATCTTGAAAAGTTTGCGAAGTTTCACTATTTATCTTCTCCCTTAGCGCTTATGAAAGCCATAGATGAATATATCGTTAATGAGTCAAAGACTTGTGAAACTCAGAATAAGCGCACCGTCAAGATAGACAGCATAAAAAACAGAATGACGCATTTCAGAAATAAAAGCGGTATTTCACGAAAAGAGCTTGCAGACAGAAGCGGAATAGCCTTCAAAACGGTAGAAAACTACGAACTTGGCAGAACAAGGCTTACTTCCGTTTCGGTTGAAAATGCATTCCGCATTGCCGAAGTGCTCGGCATCCGTCCCGAGTATCTTATATAGCTTTATTTCTTGACATCGGCTGTGAAATAGAATATACTTAACATATTGATAAATTCGGAGGCGATGATTTGTTACAGGATGTTGTTTCGGTTCAACTGCCGATTAATGAACGGATCAGTATAAAGAAAAACCATTTTGAGCCGTATTCTCTGACGGGGGATGAAAAGCGGATATGCATAGTTACGGGTATTCACGGTGATGAGCTTGAAGGTCAGTATGTCTGTTATGAGCTTATACGAAGGCTCAGCGAGAACGGGCATCTTCTTAAAGGAATTGTTGATGTTTATCCTTCAATGAATCCTCTCGGTATGGATTCGATAAAGCGTGAGATGCCTATATTCGACCTTGATATGAATATGATATTTCCCGGTTCCGAGACAGGAGCTGTTGCAGAGCATATTGCGGCTGCGATTATGAACGATATCAAAGGTGCGGATATATGTATTGATCTTCATGCAAGCAATATATTTTTAAGAGAGATTCCTCAGGTTCGTATATCGGAAGAAGCATCTCCTGTGCTTCTTCCTTATGCAAAGATGCTGAATGTTGACTTTATCTGGGTACATTCAAGCGTAACGGTTATGGAGGCAACTCTGTCGCACAGCCTCAATAAAGCCGGCACGCCTACTCTTGTCGCTGAAATGGGAGCAGGAATGAGGATAACAAAATCATATGGCGACCAGCTTCTTGATGGTATTTTCAATCTTATGTCAAAAATGGGTATATGGGCAGGCGAAGTCAAAAAAGTATCTCATCCGATAGTTTCAACCGACGGAAATGTATCAGTGGTTTATTCCGATGCCTCAGGTATATATATCCCTGCAATCAAGCATTGGGCGGGTATTACAAAGGGCGACCATATAGGCGATATACTTAATCCTCTTACGGGTACTGTAGAACAGCAGATATTTGCTCCCTGCAGCGGTATCGTATTTACTCTTCGTGAATATCCCGTTGTGTATGAAGGCTCGTTGCTTGTAAGAATATTGGGAGGATGCTGAAATGACCGTAGAAAACATATTCGGACTAAAATCGACCTACCGTGATGATTTTCAAATAAGCGGTTATCGTTTCGGCAAAGGCGAAAAGACCTGCTGTATAGTCGGCGCTATGAGAGGTAACGAAGTACAGCAGCTGTATGTCTGCTCTCAGATAATTAAGGCACTGAGTGCAATTGAGAAAAAAGGTGATATCGCACATGGAAAGCAAATTCTTGTTGTTCCGTCGCTTAATCCTTATTCGATGAATATTCAAAGAAGATTCTGGTCGGTCGATAATACCGATCTTAACAGAATGTTTCCCGGTGACTCCGAAGGCAAAACTACCCAGCGGATCGCCGCAGGTATATTCAATGTAATAAAAGAATACCAGTACGGCATTCAGTTCACTTCCTTTTATATCTCGGGTGATTTCATCCCTCATGTAAGAATGATGGATACAGAACATAAGAACATAGGTCTTGCCAATTTGTTCGGCTTGCCGTATATACTTCTCAGAAAGCCTAAACCGTTTGATACTGCGACGCTTAACTTCAACTGGCAGAATTCCAAAACAAGCGCATTCTCGGTATATACAAATGAAACAGAGCATATTGATGAAGAATCAGCGCATACGGCAGTAGGCGCCGTTCTGAGATTCCTTTCACGAATGGGCGTGATAAAATATCAGAGTCACGGCGGATATATGGCAACTACACTTGAAGAAGA
>CAMEKR010000004.1 GCA_945921515.1 uncultured Clostridia bacterium
ACAGATAGCTATATCGTTACTCTTTCTTAGGTTGCGCCTTTAGGCAATTCCGTCGGGCGATAGCTTTTATCTATATTGAGGTTTGTTTGCCCGGTGGGTTCACAGGTAGCAATATTGTTATTTTTTCCTGATAGTACCCCTTCGGGAGATTTGCGGCTTTGTTTGACACGTCGTCAATAATATGATATAATAAAAACGATTATAAAGATAAAATGGGCGGAATATCGATTTCAGCCGTTCAGCGTTTTTGCCGACGACGGCAGATAAGGAGCTTTTATGCACAGTAAGTCTTTATGCAGATTTTCCCGTATCCCTCAGATACTCAGCCGTATTGCTTTATCGGCGGCAATTTTCACCGGGATACTCACATTGATGGTGTTCTCGCTTGCGCTTATCGCAAACGGCATGATAACATTGCCTGCCGCAGTAGTTAGAGTGGTAGGACACGGCAGTATATTTGTGTCGGATATGCCCGAATTTATGATGCTGTTCTTCGGTGCGGCAAGCCTGCTCTTGGGACTCGGACTGATACTTTTATGTGCGGCAAGACTCTGTCCGCTTGCGGCGTCTTATGTCTACCGTCTGTTTTCTTCATCGGATAAAGAATGAAGCTGAAAAACCTTATCCGCTTCCGGCATATCCGAGTGCAGAAGCTGAGCGCCGTACAGATAGTAATGCGGATATGCTTTCTTCTTGGTGCTTTGTGCCTGATAGGTGCGCTGATATGCGGAATATATCTTGAAAAGGATTATAAGAGCAGTGTAAGAAGCGGCAAAGAGAGCTTTCCGTTTACCGAGTACCTTACAGTTGAGGCGACGGATATACCGATACATATAACAAGGTCGGCTGACGAGCAGATACATATTTCGTATGTTAGCGATACGGATGTCGAAATATACGAGGACAGAGGCAGACTTGTAGTTGAGCAGGTGCCGAGCTTTGTGATTTCGCTTTATACGAAAAGCCAGTTCAGCTACGGGATAGATATTGAGCTTCCCGACAAGCCTTTTAAAAGTCTTAATCTCAATATGGCTTCTTCAAATCTTGACTCCTGCGCCGTAGAAGGCTATATGGTAAATATCAGATGCAAAAGCGGCAATGTAAATATAGAAAAGCTGAGCTGTACCGGCACGCTCGATATCGAGTCGGACAGCGGCAGTACAGAGATATTCATAGATAAATTCAACTCGGGAAGACTGACAAACACAAGCGGAAGTGTAAATCTTGATTTTGCGGAGGATACCGATATCGTCATCTCACCCGGAACAAGATGCTACATCAACGGAATTGCCCAAACGAGCGACGGCAGGGCGGCAAACGACAGCTGTCTTGCGGTAACATCGCTGTCGGGCAGAGTAAGGATAAATACACTTAAGAAAGAAAACTAAGCGTAAAATAATAAAAAGCGGCAACGCCGCTGCAACGAAAGGATATGCCATATGAACAACTTCAAGCAGACGTTCACAATCACGATTCCCTCAAAAACAGGCTATATGGACCTTACCGATGATGTAATGGAATGTGTTCGCAGAGCCAATATCAAAAACGGTATATGCACCGTATCGACTATGCACACTACCGCTTCGGTTTTCACCGCAACAAACGATCCCGAGGCTCTGGGCGGTTATCTTAAATATTATGAAAAGGTGACTACCCTTGCGGAAGAGCAGTACAGACCGGCTATCTGCCATCAGCTTGCAGGCAACAGCGTAACAGCGGCTATTTGTGACGGAGAGATATCTCTCGGCCTTTCTCAGTTCATCATATATATGGATTTTGACGGTGAACGGGAGAAGATTGTCGAAATAAACATTATCGGTGAATAATATGATATCTGTTATTATACCTGCTTACAACGAGCAGGAAAACATACCTGTCGCCGCCGAGAGACTTGGCGGCATATTAGCGCCGCTGTCCGAATATGAGCTTATATTTGTAGACGACGGCTCAAAGGACGGCACATGGGCGCTTATAAAACAGCTCAGCGAAACGGACGAGCATATAAGAGGGCTTCACTTTTCACGGAATTTCGGCAAAGAGGGCGCTATCTTTGCAGGACTTAAAGCCGCAGAAGGCGACTGCGTTGCGGTGATAGACTGCGATTTACAGCATCCGCCCGAGCTTCTTGAAAAGATGTACAGCGCATGGAAGGGCGGCGCAGAGGTAGTTGAAGCGATAAAGGCGTCAAGAGGCCACGAGGGGCTTATATATAAGCTGTTCGCAAAGACCTTTTACCGTATGATGAAAAACAGCTCGGATATCGACCTTGACGGAGCAAGCGACTATAAGCTGATGGACAGAAAGGTTGTAGACGCTCTTAACGAAATGCCCGAAAGGCTGACTTTTTTCAGGGCGCTTTCAAGCTGGGTAGGCTTTACTACCGAAAAGATAGAATTTGATGTTGAGCCAAGAAATGCAGGCAAGACAAAGTGGTCGTTCAGAAAGCTGTTTAAATATGCGCTCAGCTCTATCACCAGCTTTACGAACGTACCGATGCATATTATTACAGTTACGGGAGTGCTGTTTTTTATATTCGCCGTTATACTGGGCATACAGACTATAGTCAACTTCTGTATGGGAACAGCCGCAGACGGCTTTTCAACGGTAATACTTCTGCTTCTCATCATCGGCAGTATCCTTATGCTCGGTATCGGTATAGTAGGCTATTATATGAGCAAGATTTACGAGGAGATAAAACAGCGTCCACGCTATATAATCAGCGAAGAAACGGGACACAGACAGAAAAACGAGGACAATAAATAATGGCAACTATCAGAGAAAAAATGCTGTCTTTCAGGCACATCTGCTATAAGAACGGATATCTGTTTGCGGCATTTCTTATCCCTGTGGCTATCATGTGTATAGCGTATATAACCTTCAGAATTTTTCCCTTCGGCGAACGGTCGGTGCTGGCGCTTGACCTTAATGCACAGTATGTATTCTATTATGACTATGTGCATGATGTTATCGGCAACGGTGAGAGTCTGATGTATTCCTGGAGCAGAAACCTGTCGGGCGAGTTTATGGGCATTATAGGCTATTATCTTGCCAGCCCCTTCAGCCTTATTGTATGGTTATTCCCCAGAAGTATGATAACCGAGGGACTTCTTGCGATGATGCTCGCAAAGTTCGGCACCTGCGGTGTTACTTTTGCGCTGTTTGCACATAAGTCGCAGAAGCTTGAAAAGAAGACGGCGGCACTTTTCGCACCGATGTACGCACTTTGCGCATATATGATAGTGCAGACGATGAACCCGATGTGGCTGGACTGCGTTATTGCTCTGCCGCTTGTTTGCTGGGGTATAGATTCTCTTATCAAAGAGAACCGCTTCAGACTGCTTGTAGGTTCGCTTGTATATTCGTTTGTATCGAACTTCTACATAGGCTTTATGGTGGCGATATTTGCAACGCTTTATTTCATCTGCCGTTATTTTTCTCTTGAAACCTATGTCGGCAATACAGCGGAAAATGTCGCAAGACGGTTTTGCGTCAAAGGCGTGTTTTTCGGAATATGCGGCGTAGTTTCCGCTATGATGAGCGCATTTATGCTGCTACCCGTGTACAATTCGTTGCAGAACGGAAAATTCAGCTTTACCGAGCCGGATTATTCGTTTGTGACAAGCTTTGATATTGCCGATGTATCACGAAAGCTGTTTGCCAACTCATACGATACCGTAAGGATGGAGGGACTGCCGTTTATCTTCTGCGGCTCTGTTGCTCTTGTGCTTGCGGCAGGCTTTTTCTGCTGTAAGGCGTTTTCTTTTAAGAAAAAGCTGGCAAGCGGTGTGCTTATCGCATTGCTTGTGGTATCAATGTATGTACGCCCTGTCGATATGATGTGGCACGGCGGACAGATGCCCAACTGGCTTCCTTATCGCTATTCGTTCATGCTTTCGTTTATAATTGTCGCACTTGCGGCGCATTGCTTTGAACACCTGAAGCTGCTTAAGGCAAAGACGATAGGGGCAATTACTCTTTGTTATATAGCTTTGATAATTTACATACAGTCAACCGATACGGTGATTGCCGAGCTTGGAGACGGCGGCAGAGAAGTGTTTGACGGAATAACCGTTGCACTGCCTGCAATAGCGTTTGTTGCCGTCGCAGGAATATGCGTATATGCGATAAAACGCATTTTCAAAGGAAAGAGCCTTACAAAGACAGGCGTTATAGCGGTAACCTCGGTGATATGCGCCGAGCTGTGCTTCAATGCCACAAGCACCCTTAACAAGATGCACAGGGACATAACCTTCTCAACGAGGGACAGCTATCTCAGCGTAATACTGCCGCTTCGTGAAAAGGTGGAGCAGATAAAAAGCAAGGATGACGGCTTCTACCGTATTGAGAAGAACTTCTTCCGATCGGTAAACGATCCTATGGCGGCAAATATGTACGGCCTGTCCCATTCGAGCAGTACCCTGAACTCTAAGGCTATTGATATGCTCGGATATTTCGGCTTTACATCAAACGGTCATTATTCTCGCTTTTCGGGAAATACTCCGCTTACCTGTGACATTTTCGGGGTAAAATATATACTTGATTCCGAAGGAAGCACCACATCGACAATCACTTCGGCAGATGATATAAGCGTCACAGAAAACCTTGACGCATTACCGATAGGCTTCCTTGCAAACGGCAAGGTTTCTAACTTAGAGCTGTCGGAATATGATGTATTCGATAACCAGGATAATCTTCTCAATGCGCTGACAGGCGTCTACAGAGAGGTTTTCGATGTATTCTCCGCAGACGGAATACCGTATGCCGAAAATTGTATAAAAGGCTCGTTTGAAAAACAGCACATCGGCTTTACAAATCCCACCGGAGAAGCAAGTGTAACTTACACTATTACCGTACCGGACAGCGGCGAGGTATATATGTATCTGCCTACCGATTATGAGCGTGAGGCTTCGCTTTATGTCAACGGCGAATATAAGGGCATCTGCTTTGAAAGTGATAATCATAACATCAAGGATCTCGGCAGATTTGAACAGGGCGAAGAGGTTGAGATAAAACTGGTGCTCAGAAGGAGCGACCTTTATTTCAGAGAGCCTCAGTTTGCCGTTTACAACGAAGAAGCGGAGAAATCGGCAATAGCAAAGCTTTGGGAAAAGAACTCCGAAACCAAGGTAGAAAAGCTCAGCCAGACCGATATCCGCTTTACCGTAAACGCTTCGGCAAATGATGTACTGTTTACGACTATTCCTGCCGAAAAGGGCTGGACGGTATATGTTGACGGTAACGCTGTTGAGTACGGTACAGCGCTGAACGACGCTCTTATGACGGTAGAGCTTACCGAAGGCGAGCATATTGTAGAATTTAAGTTCTTTGCCGCAGGGCTTGGTACGGGTATTATACTGACGGTATGCGGTATACTGATATTTGTCGGAATGATTTTGCTGTATCTTAAAATAAAAAAGCCTGTCAGACTGACGGCAATAAAAAACAATGCTTCGGATATTGACAAAACCGACAGCGATGATATAATTAACATATCCGACACAGAACAGACCGAAGCCGCTTTTCCCGAAGAAACAGCGGCAGAAGGAAAGGATGACAACACAGAATGATACTTGCGGTTGATGTAGGCAATACAAATATAGTTTTCGGCGGATTTGACGGTGACGAGCTTAGATTCATCTCAAGGCTGAACACGCAGGTTTCCCGTATGGAAGACCAGTATGCGATAAAGCTGAAGGATATCCTATCGCTTTACGGTTTTGAGAGCAAGGAGGTCACAGGCTGTATAATTTCATCGGTAGTACCGCCTATTACTCCCATGCTTGAGCGTGGCATAGAAAAGCTCTGTAATGTAAAGCCTATAGTAGTATCTCCCGGTATAAAGACCGGACTTAATATAAAGATAGACGATCCGTCGGTGCTGGGAAGCGACCTTGCCTGTGCGGCGGTAGCGGCAAAGAACAAGTATCCTCTGCCGTGTATATTTGTCGATGTCGGCACCTGTCTTAAGATATTTGCACTTGATAAAAGCGGCGCACTGCTGGGCGGTGCGATAGCTCCCGGCCCCAGACTGTCCTTTGAGGCGCTGTCGGGCAAGACGGCTTCTCTGCCGCTTATCGGCGCAGAGCCTGTCGAAAGGATGATAGGCACGAACAGCCCCGACAGTATGAGGGCAGGAGTTATCGGCGGAATGGCGTGTATGATAGACGGTATGATAGAGCGCTATGAAGAGGTGCTGGGTGAAAAGGCGTCTATAGTAGCAACGGGAGGATATGCCACACTTATAGCTCCTCTGTGCATGCGTGAGCTTACGGTCGATCCCGATTTGGTTTTAGAGGGTTTGCATATTATCTACAAGAAAAATCAGAAGAAGTAAGCGATGCTGTGGACGGAACCGACAGCTATACTTTCTGCGGTTACCGATCGTGAATTCTTCTCTATTGCGGATGATATGTAAAATATATAACCCTGCGAGGTACTCACTGACAACGAGACTTCAGCAAAGGAGATTTTTATGTCAAACACAAACAACACAGTTGCTAAGAGCGCAAAGAGCAACAGATTCAATGCAAACACGATTATCGGCTTAGGTCTGCTGACCGCTATAGTTGTGGTAATGCAGTTCATATCAATGGGACTGCGTTTCGGAACATTCAGCATTACGCTGACGCTTATCCCTATAGTAGTCGGTGCGGCTCTGTACGGATGGGTTTCGGGCGCATGGCTTGGTTTTGTTTTCGGTGTATCGGTTTTACTGACCGGTGACGCAAATACTTTTCTTGCGGTAAATATACCCGGAACTATAACTACCGTATTAGTCAAGGGCATACTTGCAGGACTTTGTGCAGGTCTTGTGTACGAGCTGATAAGCAAGAAAAACCAGATAGCAGCCGTATTGGTATCCGCTGTTATAGCCCCTGTAGTAAATACGGGAATTTTTATACTCGGCAGTTATGTATTCTTCTTCGATTATTTATCGGGACTTGCCGAGGGTACAAACTTATTTGTATTTATTCTGGTAGCTTTAGTCGGAATCAATTTCTTTATAGAGCTTGGTACAAATCTGGTACTGAATCCGGCTATACTTCAGATAATCCGTATAGGAAAGAAAATGAAGAGCAGTAAATAAGCTCAGAACAGGAAGGTCATTTTTCAATGGACAACAATTATTTAGCCGAGCTTCTGTTCGGTGATATCAAGACGACTCCCGAGGATATTTTTGCAAAGTATCCCGCAAGAACGCTTCCCGACAAGGCGGCTGTAACGAGATTTGCCCCCAGTCCCACCGGCTTTATGCATATCGGCGGACTTTATGCGGCGCTTATATCTATGTGCATGGCGAAGCAGTCTGATGGCGTTTTCTATCTTCGCCTTGAGGACACCGACAAAAAGCGTGAGATAGAGCACGGCGCTGATGAAATAATCTCTTCTCTTGCACGCTACGGCGTATGCTTTGACGAGGGTGCGGCGGCTGACGGCGAAGCCGAAAAAGGAAGCTACGGCCCTTACAGACAGAGCATGAGAAAAGAGATATATCAGACCTTTGCAAAGGACCTTGTACGCAAGGGGCTTGCATATCCCTGCTTCTGCTCGGCAGAGGAGCTTGACGAGATAAGAAAGGCTCAGGAGGCGGTAAAAGCCGATATGGGCTATTACGGAAGCTACGCTAAATGCAGAGATCTGTCCATTGAAGAGATTGAGGCAAATATAAAAGCCGGCAAAGAATATGTTCTTCGTCTTCGCTCAGACGGAAACGCAGAAAACAAGATAACCTGCCGTGATCTTATCAGAGGTAATATCGAGATGCCCGAAAACATAATGGATGTGGTACTGCTGAAATCCGACGGTATACCTACATACCACTATGCCCATGTGGTTGACGATTATCTTATGGGAACGACTCATGTTATAAGAGGCGACGAGTGGATAAGCTCCTACCCTCTGCACGAACAGCTGTTCAGAGTAAGCGGACTTAAAATGCCGAAATACGCTCATATAGCGCCTATTATGAAGCTTGACGGCGGCGAGAACAAGAAGAGAAAGCTCAGCAAGAGAAAAGATCCCGAAGCGAGCGTATCTTACTACTCAAAGTCGGGCTTCCCTGTTTCGTCGGTGCTTGAGTATCTTATGACTATCGCAAACTCCAATTATGAGGAGTGGAGGATGAAAAACCCCGACGCCGATATGTCCCTGTTCAAGTTCAAGCTTGAAAAGATGCCCGTCAGCGGTGCGCTGTTCGATATGGATAAGCTGTCAAGCGTAAGCCGTGATGTAATAGCAAAGATGAGCGAGGAAACGCTGTTTGACGAGATAAGCGCATGGGCGGCAGACAACGATGAAAAGCTGAACGCTTATATTACCGCTTCGCCCGACAAGTTTAGAGAAAGCATAAAGCTGTGGAAGTATAACGGCAAAAAAGTACGCAAGGATATAGCAAAGTGGAGCGACCTCTCGGAGATGTTCCCTTATCTCTACGGCGACGGAGTGGACGGCTACGAGTTTGACGAAAAGCTGACAGCGGCTGACCGTGACGAGTTTATTAACGCTTATATCTCCGCTTATGACCACAGCGCAGACAGCAGCGCATGGTTTGACGGTGTAAAGGCAGTGGGCGAGCCCTTAGGCTTCTGCCCGAATATAAAGGAGTACAAAGCGTCTCCCGAAAACTTCAAAGGCTCTGTGGCAGACGCCTGCGGAATACTGAGAGTTGCTGTAACGGGCAGGAAGAACTCGCCCGACCTATATACGATAATGCAGCTGCTCGGAGAAGAAGAAACGCTGAAGCGGCTGAAAGCGGCAATAGGAAAGTAAAGCGAATATACACAAAAGCGGTCGTGATTTTTCACGACCGCTAAATCTATTTATTATCAATACTGCGACAGCTCATAATTATTCGGCGTTCTGTGCCACAGCCCGTCTGTCTGCTCGTATATCTCTTTAAATGTAAACTTACGGAAGTTTATCTTGCATCTGCCGCCGTAGTTCGCCTCATATACCCATATTCCGTCGGTGTCTACGGAGTATATCGTGACATAGTGCGGATAACCGTACATTATGTTATCGTATGCGAGATAATCGCCCGGACGGAAGGTATCGGTCATCCATTTTTTGAGCGCTTCTTCTGTCCAGTTTCCGTCTGAACGGTTCTTTATAGTAAGCGTATTTTCGCCTGTGCCGTTTGTTTTGCCGAACAGATATTCAAACACCTCAAGAGTAAAGCCGCAGCATTGAATACCCTCATTATATTGAATACCCTCATTATTATTAAGCACATTGCTTCGTCCTATAAGGCAGGTACAGCCGCTTTCATATCCGTTTTCACAGTAGCTGTGACAGGTGCAGGGAGAGGTAAGCTTAGTGTTGTAGTAATTGTTTAGCTTATAGCTGTGCATATAATCGTTTATCTTCCTGTCCCAAAGACCTTCCATCATCTCGTCAAGGCGTTGCTTAACGAGAGTCTCCATACTGTTTGCGCTGATTATCTTAAATGTACCGGTTGCTGTTCCCGTGAAGTTGCCCTTGCCCTTTACGGTAAAGGACGCCGTGCCGATATTTACAATGTTTGAATAGCCGGTCATATAAAAATCCGTACCGACTGTGAGCGTTTTGCCTTTATATGTTATTGTCGGAACAGGGGCAATGCCCACTCCCGTATAGACCTGATCGGCACAGCTGATAGAAGCGGAGGATATGTCGGCAGGGAGTATCTCAAAGCTCACGCTTCTGCTTGCTCCGGCATATTTGCCCTTTCCGGTCAGTACTGCAGTAGCTGTGCCTGCGTTTATATTGTTGGTTGCGCTGAGTACATAATCCGTACCCGAAACAAGCTTCGTGCCGTTTATTGTAATAGTAACAGGCGGTAGCTGTGCGCTTGCAATATAGGTTACATTTCCTACAGTTACATCGGCATTCATAAATTCCGAAATATAGTCTATAACGGTTGTGTTTGTTACTTTGCCGGTGTAATCCCCCTTACCGGTAATTACACAGGTGATACCTATCGTGCTTTCGGTGATAACAGCGGTATAATCCGTATCACGGATAAGCTCGACACCGTCTAATGCAACGCTTACCGTGACATCGGAGCTGCCCGTGTTTTTAGTTACGGTTACTTTTGCGGATGATAAATCTGATTTTGCAACTTTACAGCTGACGGTCTTGCTGCCGCTGAAGTTCTTGGCGCCGTTTACGATTATGCTGTATTTTCCCGAATGCTCGGGGGCGGTGAGCTCATATTCATCTTCGCAAAGCGTATATTCACCGAACATTGCATTTACGGTGAGCTTTACTCCACAGGGAGTATATATTCCGCTTGCCGTAACGGTTACTTTGGAAAAATCCGCTTTGTTAATAGTAAAGGTTCGTGTTGTTTCACCCTTGAAGTTGCCTTTGCCGCTTATAGTTACAGTACCTTTTCCGGCATTGATATTATCGCTGAACATAAGGGTATAGTCCGTGTTTTCGGTTAATATTACATCGCCGAATTTTACTATAGTTTCGGGGCTTTGTGCAAAGCCGTTATATATCGTATTTCTGACTCCGATGCTGATGCCGGAGGAAATATCAGCAGGCTCTATAGCAAACGATACCGTTTTGCTTCCGCTTAAATTTCCCTTTCCCGTGACGGTCGCAGTTGCCGTACCTGCGTTCAGATTGTTGCTGAAAGTCACAGTATAGTCCGTGTCTTTTATGAAGGAATAGCTGCCATAGGAAACGCTGATATCGGGGGTTATCTCGTTTCCGGTATAGGTTTCATCTGTCGGAACAGAGACCTTCACCGAGCTTATATTTCTTGCCGTTATACCAAATGTACGTTTTACTGTGCCTGTGTAGTTACCTTTGCCTGTCACGGTAACGCAGGCTGTGCCGATTGAGGTATTATCTGTATAGCTCAGTGTGTAATCAGTTCCGGCTGTGAGTGTTTTTGTCCCGATCTTAACGGCGGGCGAGGGTTTTATTGCACTGCCGGTAAACTGCTGTGCAGAAATTGTCGATACGGAAGAATCCGTTATCGTTGCTTTTTTAATTGTGAATGATCTTACTACCGTTCCGCTGTAATATCCTTTTCCTATAACGACTACGGTTGCATTTCCTGCGTTTTTGTTGTTGTAGTACGAAACAGTATAGTCTGTTCCTTTTTTCAGAACGGTAGTACCGTATTTCACCGTTACTGCAGGCGTCAGTGCAGAGCCTGTATATGTAAGGGAGGAAGCACAGGTGACGGTTGCTTTTGACAGCGGTTTGGGATTGATCCTAAATGTAACGCTTCTTGTGCCGCTGAGTCTGCCTTTTCCTGTAATAATTGCCGTCGCTGTGCCGATATTTACATTGTTCTTATATGTTACGGTGTAGTCCTTGTTCTTTGTATAGCTTGTACTGCCGTATTTAACAGTCAGAGCAGGGGTTAATGCCTTGCCTGTGTAGTACTGGCTTGCAATGCTTATGCTGAGTGTTGATACCGGCCTTGCGGCTATCGTGAATTTAAGCGAGCATCTGCCGGAGTAGTTGCCCTTTCCCGTGATATATACCGTTGCCTTGCCTTTATTTTTATTGTTCGCATACGACAGCGAAAAATCCTTGCCGTTTACAAGTGCGGTTTTGCCTTTTAATATTTTCGGTACAGGCTTCAGAGCTGAACCTGTATAATACTGCGTAGCGATTTTATAGAAGGTGCAGACTTTATATATAACCGCAGGCTTTATTGTAAATGACTTTCTGACCGAACCGCTGTAACTGCCTTTGCCTGTAATAGTAACATAAGCGGTACCGGCATTGATATTGTTCTTGTAGCTAAGTGTGTAGTCCGTGCCCGCTTTAAGCGTCTTACTGCCGTATTTTACTGTTGGAGAAGGTTTTATTGCATTGCCGCTGTATGTGAAACTGCCTATAGACGATACCGTGCAGGATGAAATTGACGCCGCCTCTGCACGGGTGGAAGCAAAACAGCAAACGGCAACAGCGAAAAGCATAGCGCATAATAATGCCGTAAGCCATTTTACAGCTGTTATATACCTGCTTTTAACTGTTGCCGTCATAAACTTTGCCTTTCTTATTATAAGCTTACCTGAACTCTATATCGTTTGGTCCGCATATAATGTTGCACTTGCCATATTCTGCCGATGTAGTGGTGGTAAAGCTGTTAAGGTTTATCCTTACATTAGGATATATGCACTTTGTGATCTTCACCGACAGATTTTCCTTTGCATTCATTATTTTCTGAATTTCTTCAATTCTTGCTCTCAGCGGCTTTTTATCCATACCCTTCTGCACTTTAAGCCTTATGGCAGAGGAGATATATGCCTCTTTTTCGGCGTCAAGGTGTTCGCCGTTGCGTTTCTTTTCCTGCAAAAATTCGATAGAAGCATTTATTTTTTCTATATATTCGTCGATAGCGGTACATTGCTTTTCGAGCGAATCCATCTCAAGCAGGAGATTTGTGGTACTGCCTACCGAAATAATCGTAGGCGTATAGCTCTTGTGACCGAGCTGTGCTACCGCAAATTTTCCCATTACGCTGCAATCGCCGCCGACAAGCGCACCGGGATTTTTCGTACAGTCAAGATCGCCCTCTATTTTTATCCTGCACGCAACAAGAGAGGTGCTTGTAAGGTTGCCTCTGGTGGTTATGGTATCGTTTTCTCCGAAGGCAATATTGATATTGCCGTACTGAGATTTTACCGTACTTGCAAATACGCCGTTCTTTACGGTGATATCGCCGTTTGCGGTAAGGGTCGCACCTGTCACCATACCCGATATGGTTATAGATTTGCCTGCGGTAACAGAGAAGCCTTCCTGCACACTGCCATTTATCACAACATCGCCGAGAAAGTTTATATTACCTGTCTTTACATCTATATCCGACGTGATGGAAAAAGTGGTCTCAACATTGAAGCGTCCGCCCTTGTACACAAGGTTTCCGCTGTCAGAAGCAAACAGCTTTGTTCCGTCTGCGGAAAGCACTGTGTTTATTCCCTGGGGCACAATGGGAGGTCTGCCCGGACGAGGCATAATGACCTGACCGTATACATTCATACCCTCTTCGCCCTGCGTTTCGTGTGTTATTTCGCATAAAAGGTCGTTTGTACGCACATTTACTATAAGTCCGAGATCACGGTAGTCTACGCTTCCGTCTTCAAGCTTTCTCGGCACAAGCTGTTTATCCGTATCGAAAAGATTATGCACCTTTCCGTTTTCACCGTCTATTGCAGGATAGCCGCTTGCTACGGTAAATATCTTGTCATACAGCTTGTTGTTTGCTATCTCTTCAAGAAGCTCTTCGTCTATGCCGTATACCACGTGCTCGTCTTTAAGAGCCTGCTTCATATCGGCAACGGTTATATCTTTGCCCGAGAACTGCGGCGAGAATACGCACATATTTGCCTCAAGCTTGTTATCCGTCACGACCACCTTTGCACAAGCGTCTGTCTTTATCATCGGACCGTTATTCGCAGGATGAACAGGCTTTGCGGCAGGTGCAATATCTATATTTTCCAAGGGCACATCGGCGGTTTTCTCAAGTTCAACAAGCTCCGACATAGATATTTCCGACATTTTTTGTCTTTCTGTCTTTTCCATCTGTGCGCCTCCTTGTTTTCAAAGTTAAATGGTTTTGTTTCCTTTAAGGCTCGACATTACTTCAAGCGCTCCGTCTGCGGCGTTAAAAGTTATTGTTCTGCCGTAGTTCAGCCCTGTGTCCGATGCGATTATCGGTACTCTGAGCTTTGCCAGAGCCGCTTTGGTAGCCTCGACATTTCTGTCGCCTATTGACAGCGACGGCGAAGTTACAGCAAACATATTTGCGCCGCCTGCTATCTTTGCGGTTATTCTCGATGCCGCCGCACCGTTTCTTATCATATTGTCATACAGCAGCTTTATAGCTGTATCGGCAAACTTGAATTTGTTAGCGTCGCTTGGTATCGCACTGCTGTCGGGGAGCATAATATGCGCAAGCCCTGCTATACCGAGCACTTTATCTATCATACATATTCCAACGCAGCTGCCAAGTGCATATGTGACCAGAATATCGGGTGCTTTGCACAGCTTCTGGTCGGATATCCCAACTACTATTTTGCTCACAGATCTGCCCCCAGTTTTCCGAGAAGCATTCTCAGTGTTTTTACCGTAGGAATAAGCAGCATATTGGATTGTATCTCAACTGAATCTATCAGAAATTGTTCGCTTATCATCAGCACTCTTTCGTACGCTTCGGACAGCTCTGTTGCGGGAACTGTCATTATAGCTCCAAGCATATCGGTAGTAAGCGCAGGAACAGACATATCTATCGTCATTCCCGAAAGATTTGCTATTGCATTTACATAGCTTCCGCCCATAATGTTGCCTATCTCGCTGAGCACCGATATATCGTCTGCACTCATCTCATAAAGCGAGAACGGCTTTTCTCCGGTAAGCCCCGTTACTATCGTCTTTGCAAACGGCTCTTCAAGCAGGAACATTATCATTCCGTCGGCATCCGCCTGAAGTCTTATCAGTATACCTACGACCAGCTTGTCGGGTGAGCCGAGTGCCGTGATAGCGTCGCCGATATCCATGAGCCGCACCTGCGGGACCTGCATATCTATGCTTCTGTTAAGAAGCTGAGAAAGAGCCGTTGCGGCATTTCCCGAACCGATATTCCCTATTTCTTTAAGCACATCAAGCTGTACCGGGCTTAAATCGTCGTAACTGTTTATCATGATAGACCTCTGCTTATTATGTTAATACCGTATACCTGTCGGGAAAGCGTTCCCCGACAGGCTTATACGGTTTTCCCAGCTGTTATCTGAGATTGTTGGTGATACGCTCCAGCTCGTCTGCTGTCTGCACCACTCTTGCGCTCATCTGGTAAGAGCGCTGTGTTTCGATAATGCGTACCATATCGCCTGCAATGTCCGTATTGCTGCGTTCGAGTGCCATTCTTATCTTGTCGATACTCGTGTCGGCAACCGCCTCTCCCGACCTCTCGGTAGCAGTCATCTTATTACTGCCGAGAAGTTCGAGTCCAAAGTTGTTGTCGAATGTGTACACACCTATCATCTGCGTAAGCGCTTCATAGTCGGGCTTGCTTGTACCCTCGATAAAAGGAACCGTTATGTGATTTCCCTCATAGTCCAGTACAAATTCGCCGTTTGCGCTGACAAGCTCCCAGTGGTCGTCTATCTGCGTCATCTGAAAGTCGCCGGCTCTTGTGTAGTTCACATCGCCGTACTTGTCCATTACCGCAAAAAAGCCTTCTGCTGAGGGAATGGCAAAATCAAGCTCGTTATCGGTATAGGTAAATACGCCTTCGCTGTACATAAGCTGTGTGCTGTGGACATATTCACCGTGACCTGTCTGCCATTCGGGTTCGGTGGCTCTCTGTACTGTATAGATACAGTCTGCAAAGCTCGGTCTGGACGCCTTGAAGCCTACCGTATTGACATTTGCAATATTGTTTGAGTAAATGTTGAGTCCTTCCTGCTGAGCAATCAGACCCGTTTTACCCGTGTAGAATGCTATATTCATAACATATCCTCACATTCTGTCATTTTACAGTTTGATTATCTCGCTTGCGGCTCTTCCGTTTATGGTATCCATATACTTGAGTATCGCACTGCTTGCTTCAAACAGTCTCTGCGTCTCCATAAGAGCCGTTATCTCCTTGTTTGCGTCAACATTGGACTTTTCAAAACAGCCCTGTATGATATCGTACTTTTCACCATCGGGAATCGTCATATCGCCGTCGTATGCGAAAAGGTCGTTGCCAATTTTTTCTACATCCGCATCTGCCGGTATGTAGCTGAGCAATAGCCGTTCTATGACTTCGCCGTTTTCGTTAAGGATATTTCCCTCGTTGTCAACTATGAAGTCATCGTTTCCGATATAAATCTCGCCGTTTTCTCCAAGCACTCTTCCGCTGTCGTTAAGACAAAGATAACCTTCTCCGTCAAGCTCAAACTGACCGTTTCTCGTCTGAAGCACTCTGCCCGAAGAATTCTGTATATTGAAATATACATTGCCCTGAATGCCTATATCAAAGGGGCTCTCGGTAAACTCAAAACTGCTCTGCTCAAGATTGGTCTTGCTTGTATCAACATAGGTCTGCACGAATTTTCCGCTGGTATATCTGCGGTTGCTGACAAGAATAAGCTCCTCCTGAAAGGTGTTCATTGTTATCTCGTCCTTCTTGTAGCCTGCGGTGTTGATGTTGGTAACATTGTTTGAGATAGCGTCCAGCGACCGCTGATGATTTATCATCGACTGCGCCAGATTGTAAAATGCTCTCTGCAAGTTTTTTCACCTCCTTTCAATTATATAATACCATTTTTCGCTGCGCTTGGCAACCCTTTTAAGCATTGATATAGCATTCCAGTTTTGCTTTCAGCGTCAGCATGGCTTTTGAATGTATCTGGCATACCCTTGACTGCGTAATATTCATTACCTTTGCAATCTCGGAATATTTCAGCTTTTCGTAGTAGTACATCGTCACTACCTGTTTTTCCTTTTCCGGAAGAGCTGCTACGGCGTCTGCTATAACCTGCTTCTTTTCTTTTTCATACATCCTTGCGTCTGCGGTTTCGCTTCTGCCTGACATATTTTCGTCAAGGTTATCCTCGTACAAAAGCTCTTCAAACGATAAGGTTATCATACCTGCGGTATTTGCCATCAGCTTCGACAGCTGTTCGGTAGTCATATTCATGCTCTTTGCAAGCTCTTCATCGGTAGGTGTACGGCAAAGCTCGGAGTTAAGCCTTGCGAAGTTATCGTCAAGCTGTCTTGACAGCTTGCGGAGCATTCTTGGCACTCTGTCAAGCCGCCTCATATAGTCAATGACAGCACCCTTAATTTTGATTCCTGCGTAAGTCTCGAATTTTACATTCTTTTCGGGATCGAAGCCGTCTATTGCCGACATCAGCGCTATTACGCCCTCGTTTATTATGTCGTCGCTCTCCGCATAACCCGAATATATGTTACGCATCGATACGGCAATAACTTTGACAAGGTCCATATATATCAGAACTATCTCATTCCTGACGTTTATATCTCCGGTAAGCTTATATTTTTCCATAAGCTCCGGTACACGCTCTTTGTTTTGCGCCGACACCGTAATAGTACACTCCTTTCCCGTTATTTTTCCAATGCTACATCGCTATGTTTCCGATAGCCTGTATCTGAGCCGTATTGTCTATCTCGCTGTAGGATAGTACGGTTATATTAGGTATGAACTGGTCTATCAGCTTCTTGAAATATATACGAACTATAGGCGAGGTGAGTATAATTATGTTTGGTATTACATCCTTCACCTTGTCTATCTCTTCGCTTGTAATATTTACTATCCTCTGTATCAGATCGGGATCCATCGCAAGATAGCTTCCTGCGTCGGACTTCTTCACGCTGGCGACTATCGTATCTTCTACCTTCGGATCGACGGTTATTACTCTGAGCGAATTTGCCTCTGCAAATCTCCTTGTTATCGTGCGCTTAAGAGCCTGTCTTACATATTCGGTAACAATGTCGATATCCTTAAGCGCTCCTGCATGATCTCCCAGCGTTTCAAGTATAGTTTCCATATCACGGATAGGAACGCTCTCACGAAGCAGCAGGCACAGCACCTTTTCGAGATATCCGAGAGATATCGTACCGGGTATAAGGTCGTCGATAAGGGTAGGATTTGTCGCCTTGATATTGTCCACCATCGTCTTGACATCCTGACGGGACAAAAGCTCGCTGCAGTGCTGTTTTATTACCTCCGACAGATGCGTTATCATTACCGAAACAGGATCGATAAGCGTATATCCCGCAACATCCGCCATTACCTTCTTGTCTGCGCTTATCCATTTTGCAGGAATGCCGAATGCAGGCTCTACCGTATCTATTCCGTCTACGGGGCTTACAACATCGCCGTTGTCGAGCGCTAAGTAGTGGTCGGATAAGATCTCTCCTCTTGCTACCTCTTCGCCCTTTATCTTGATAACATACTGGTTGGGATTTATCTCGGGGTTGTCCGTCATTCTGACCGACGGAATTACCATACCCATATCCATTGCAAACTGTTTTCTGAACATTACCACACGGTCGATAAAATGACCGCCGCTTTTTTCATCGACAAGATGAAGCAGGCTGTAGCCGAACTCCATCTCAATCTGCTCAACATTAAGCAGTTTGAATACATTGTCGATATCTCTGTAATAGTCGTTGTCCGTTGCCGGCTGTTCCTGTATCTTGGCGAGGCTTTCTCTTTCTTTCTGCGCCGCAAGCGCCGCCTCTTTCTTTGCTTTGGACTTTGACAGACGCCAGCCGAAGATAAACAGCGCCGCACCGACTCCGAGCAGTATCAGCTTCGGGAAGCCTGGGATAACCATAAGAGCCGCAATAACTATGCCGGCTATCATCATTACATTGGGCTGAGCTGTAAACTGACGGGAGATATCGGCATTGAAGCTGTCGGTACTTGCCGCACGGGTAACTACCATACCGGTTGCAACGGATATCATAAGTGCAGGTATCTGCGAGCAAAGACCGTCACCGACTGTTGCCAGCGAGTAGGTCGACATAACCGTGCCTATATCCTGACCGCCCATCATGCCCAGCACAGCGCCGCCGATAAGATTTATCAGCGCCGTAATTATTGATATAATGGCGTCGCCCTTTACGAACTTAGTAGCACCGTCCATAGCTCCGAAAAAGTCGCTCTCACGCTGTACTTTTGCACGGCGCAGCTTTGCTTCTTCATCGGTTATTGCACCTGTGTTCAGATCGGCGTCAATAGCCATCTGCTTACCGGGCATAGCGTCAAGGGTGAATCTTGCGGCAACTTCCGATACTCGCTCAGAACCCTTGGTGATTACAAGGAAGTTTACTATTACTATGATTATGAATATTATGAATCCGACTATGGCGTCGCCGCCCATTACAAATTCGCCGAAGGTCTTTACGACCTCTCCCGCATATCCGTTTGAGAGTATTCCTCTTGTAGTCGATACGTTAAGCGACAGTCGGAAAACCGTAGTCAGAAGCAGTATTGTCGGGAATATCGAAAACTCAAGCGCTTCTTTTATGTACATCGTCATAAGCAGTATGACGAGGGAAAGTCCTATATTTATTATCAGCAGAAAGTCCAGTATCTGAGTAGGCAGGGGTATGATAATAGCAAGTACGATGAATATAACGAATACGGCGAACACATTCGTCATCATCTTTTTTAACATACGCCTGCCTCCTTTCTTGCTTTTTCTCTATCTGTCTTTATTTCTTGTTTTTATCTCTTGGCGGTAAGGTCTTGTGCTGTGCCTCATATACCATAGCCAGCACCTCTGCTACCGCTGTGTAAAACTCTCTCGGTATTTCCTGTCCTATGTCAACCGCTTCGTAAAGGCCTCTTGCGAGCGGTCTGTTTTCGGTTACGAATACCTTGTTCTCTTCGGCTACGGCAACTATCCTCAGTGCAAGTGCGTCTGTACCCTTTGCCACTACAACAGGTGCTTTATATGCCGTTTCTCTGTCGTATTTAAGCGCAACCGCATAGTGAGTAGGGTTACGGACTACTACATCCGCCGACGGCACTTCCTGCATCATACGCTGCTGTGCCATCTCCTGCTGTTTACGCTTTATTTTGCCTTTTATCTGCGGATCACCTTCGAGCTGTTTGTACTCGTCCTTGACCTCCTGCTTTGACATCTTCAGCTTCTTTTCAAAAGACCACCACTGAAACACATAGTCTGCCGCCGCCACAAACACGAGCATAACGAATATCGTCACAATTAGGCTCATAGCCGTTTCGCTGATATATGCAACTATCTTTATTACATCGGTATCTATCAGTTTTTTAAACTCGTTCAGCCTGTCCATTACCTGAAAGTAAAGGACTGCGACTACTACGACTATCTCGATAAGACCTTTCAGCAGTCCGACCAGCGACTGCAATGAAAACAGCCTCTTTATACCGGTGAAGGGATTCATCCTGCTGAATTTCGGCTTCATTGCTTCCATACTGAAAAGTCCCTTTGTCTGCACTATGACCGGAAGTATGCTTAGCACAACGCCTACGGCAAGGATAGGACCTACAGTACAAACGCATATTATAGCAATATTCCAGAATACACTCATAGCAAATTCGACCGTGTCCCCCGTTTTGTTAAGGGACATCATGGACTTTTGCATGAAGCTCAAGAGCATCTGAAACATATAGTTTCCGAATATCGCTAAAAATGCGAATATTCCCACCACGAACACGGCAACGGCAACCTCTTTGCTCTGAAGCACCTCGCCCTTTTTTCTGGTATCCTTGCGCTTTTTCGGGGTGGCTTTTTCGGTTTTTTCTTCGCCTGCCATTTACTTCACCTACCCGCCCATCATCGACAGCAGACCGTACAGATTCTGCCACATTATATCCATCAGCTTTTCGATAAAGTCTGACATGGGCTGTGCCATAAGCAATATAGCCGCAAGGCCTATAAGCACTTTAAGCTGAATATTCAGCGCAAATATATGTATCGTCGGCACCGCCTTCATAAGCACGCCGAGGCAGATTTCGGTAATAAACTCTATTGCTATTATCGGCGCCGCCAGCTTTACAGCAAGCGTAAGCACCGTCGATAAGTAGTTTACAAGCGCCCAGGGCACATCCGCAGTAAAGCCCGAAAAGCCTATCGGCAAAGTTTCGTAGGAGATATGGAACAGCTTTATATACGACAGATGTCCGTTTGTAAGGAAGAAATACAGAATGAACATATAGTAGTATACATTTGCAAAAAGCGGCATGGATACGCCTGTTGCAGGGTCCATCGTTCTCGCCATAGAAAGACCTGTCTGGTAGTCGATGATCTCACCTGCGGATATTGTGACGGTCAGCACAAGATTTACCATAAAGCCGAGTATCAGCCCAAGTCCAAGCTCCTTTAGCATATCGAAAAGAAGCATGAATATGCCTGTCGGCTCATACTGAATTCTGCCCATAGATGCGGCAAAGAGCACGGCGAGCGCTATCGTCGTGCCCGCTCTCAGTCTTATCGGAAAGTTTGAACGGTTGAAAATCGGATTAAAGCTGAATATTCCCGACACCCTGCACATTATCAGCAGGAAGCCTAAGAAGTTATTCAGTATCATTTCCCATATTGCGCTTAGCGTCATGTTACACCGACCGTTGCCATAAGTCCGAAGATATAGTTAAAAAATTCAATACAGCTGTTCATCATCCAGGGGCCGAACATAAGCAGTACAATAGCGACCACGATAGCTTTTGGCGCAAAAGAGAGCGTCTGCTCGTGTACCTGCGTTGCCGCCTGCAGAATTGCTATTATAAGACCGATAACTACTGCGGCTATTAAAACAGGGAGCCCTAATTTAAGCGCAAGAGTAAGCGCAGCGGTAAAGACCTCCATTGCTATATCCTGTGTCAAACTAAGCCCTCCCTTCAGGATCTGTCAAGCTACAAATTATATGAATTTACGAGTGTTCCGACCATCAGCTGCCATCCGTCTACCAGCACGAACAGTATTATCTTGAACGGCATTGATATCATAGCAGGCGGAAGCATCATCATACCCATAGCCATCAGCGTTGATGATACTACAAGGTCTATTACAAGGAACGGGATGAATATCAAAAATCCCATCTGGAAGGCTCGTTTAAGCTCGCTAACTATAAAAGCGGGAATGACCGTTTCAAAGCCAAGCTCCTCGCTGTAGTTCTCAAGAGTTATCTCCGTACCGCCATCGCCGATAGTCTGTCCTTTCAGATTAAGGAAGAACTGCATATCGTCGTTTGTCGTCTGCTTTAACATAAATGTCTTAAGCGGCTTTCCGGCACGGTCGATAGCTTCTTCTGTCGTTATTTCTCCCGACGCATACGGCTGATATGCCGTTTCGTTTATTTCGGCAAAAACAGGCCACATAATGAATATGGTGAGAAACAGCGACAAACCGGTCAGCACCATATTTGGCGGTGTAGACTGCGTCTGCATAGCAGACCTTAAAAAGCTGAAGCAGATGATTATTCTCGCAAACGAGGTCATCATCACAAGCAGCGACGGCGCAAGTGAAAGTACCGTTACAAGCAGTATTACTTCAAGCGACTGCGAAGCATCAACACCGATAAGGTCCTTCATCACCGATGACTGATCCGACTCGTTAGCCGATACGGAAGTCGTGTTTGAAGGCGCTTCAGCGGCAAAAGCCGTCACGCCGCACAAAACTCCGATAAGCAGTACAGATACCGATAAAGACACGATAAAGCGGATAAATATCCGCTTGTTGTCGATAAACATTTTTTTAACTGAAAGAACAAATGCTTTTGTCATTTCGACTCCGTGTTCCTCTCATCGGTATTTTCGCTCTGAGCGTTGTCAGAGTCTTCATCGGGCTTCGGAAGGGAAGGGGTAACGCTGTCGGACTCCTTATTCTTCCGCATATTTTTAACATTCTTTGCGAGAGCGTCGCTGAAAGCGGCAAAAAAGCCGTCCTGCTTTTCGCCCTCGGGATAAAGCTCGGAAAGATATTCTTCTTCCGTAAGCTCGATATCGTCTATTTTTTCTATCTTGCCTGCGGTAACACCCAGCACCATACATTTTCCCGCAACGCTGACAACCACTACGGATTTTTCACCGCCAAGCGACGCACGGTCAAGTATCTTGAGCCGTTTTCCGCCTGTTGTAAGAATGCCTTTGTTTACCTTTCTGAGTACCCAAAAGAACAGGAAAATAAGCGCTATTACGCCGACAAGAGCGCATATAAGCTGAACATACTCCATTAGTCGAGTATCTTCTTGACAGTCTGGAGGATTCTCTCTGCCTTGAAAGGCTTTACTATAAAGTCAAGTGCGCCGAGCTTTATTGCTTCAACAACCATTGCTTCCTGACCCATAGCACTGCACATTACTACCTTTGCTCCGGAGTCCATAGCTTTAATTTCTTTAAGAGCCTCGATACCGGTCTTGTTGGGCATTGTGATATCCATAATTACAAGGTCGGGCTTTTCTGCCGTATATGTAGATACCGCAATTTCGCCGTCTGCGGCTTCAAGGATATTTGTATATCCGTTTGTTGTCAGCGTGTTGCGGATAAGCATACGCATAAATGCCGCATCGTCTACCAGTAAGATCTTCTTGTCCATAAGTGTAAGGTTTCCTTTCGTTTCCCGTGTATTTATTCGCCTTTTCCGAGGCTGTCCATAAATTTCGATTTTACTATTTCGGTAATTCTTACGGCGAAGTTATCGTCTATTACCACAACATCGCCTCTTGCAATAAGATTTCCGTTTACCATGACATCTACGGGCGCACCCGCCTGTCTTTCAAGCTCTATTATCGTACCCTGTGAAAACTCAAGTATATCTTTTATCTTCTTTTTGGTAGAGCCTATTTCAACGGATATCTGCAGAGGTACATCCATCAGCAGCTGAAGATTCTCTTTCTGCTCTGTACCGAGAGGTGTTTCAAAGTTGTCAAACTGTGCAAGCTGAGCGTTGCGGTAGTTTACCGCAGGCTGTGGCTGCATCATCGGTTGCATCGGAGGCTGATTATACATCGGCTGATTGGGATAGCCGTAATATTGCTGTGCGTACATATCGGGCATCGGCTGTGGCTGAGGCTGAGGCTGTACCGGAGCGGCAGGCTGAGGAGTCGGCATGGGAGAAGGCGCAGGCTGAGGTGCAGGCTCGGGCTGAACTGGAGCAGGCTCGGGCTGAACGGGAGCAGGCTCAGGCTGAATGGGGGCGGGAGATTCTGCCCCTCCCAAAACCCTGTCGGCAAGCGTTGCGGCAAGGTTGATATCAAGCACGGATATAAATTCCGACTTTATAACGCCGTCTATGGTAAGGTCGAAGTTTATCGAGGCTACCATATCCGTCTGCTCATAGCTCTGAAGATCGGCTATGTTTACTTCGCTGAGAATATACGGAGTCGGCGTTGATATATCTATGCCCATTCCGAGAAATTCCGCAAGAGCCGTTGAAGAAGCGCCCATCATCTGATTCATAACTTCGCTTACTGCGCTTATATTCAGCTCGTCAAATTCAAAATCCGGCGAAATAACAGGCGGCCTACCCATAAGCTGATTGAGTATCAGCTGGACATCGTCCTGCTTCAGTATCATCAGGTTTGAACCCGAAAGACCCTTTATATATTCGATCTTAACGCATATTGCCGGTTCTAAGCGGCCGTAGTTTAGCTGTGACGCCTGAACAATGCTTACCTGCGGGGTAGTGATCCAGACTTTAGCGTTGAGCAGCTCTGAAACGGCAGTTGCAGCACTTCCCATACTGATATTCATTATCTCGCCGATAGCGTCGAGCTGCATATCCGACAGAGCGGTCAGTTTTCCCATTTAACTTACCTCAATTCTTTAGTATATTATCTATCCTGAACGCTTTTTTGCCGTTTAGCGTGCCCAGCTTTCCGTCAAACCAGCGTGTAGCGCCGATTTTAAGCTGAATGTTGTCGGTTATCGGTTTGTTCAGGGGAATTATATCGTTTATCTGAAGATTCAGCACATCCTTGAGTGTCAGCTGTGTATCGTCGAGTACTGCGGTAACGGTAAGCTCGGACTGAGAAAGTGTAGACATAAGGTTTTCTTTTCTTTCGGTTTCCTTTGTCGGACTTGCAGTTCTCTTTCCTGAGCTGAACTTTGCCGAGAACTTCTTCATTATCTGATCCATCGTAATAGCGGACATACAGAAGGATATTACCGATTTGGAGTCGTTTACCGTTACTTCCATAGCAACGATTATCATAGTTTCGTCTGCGTCTGCCGCAGAGATAACTCTTGAGTTTGTCTCGATAGACTCAAGGCTGGGGTGCGTGTCAACATATCCGTCCCAGGCAGGAGTCATAAGATTAGTAAAGCGCAGGACTATATCACGCAATACATTAATTTCTATTTCGGTGAAATCACGGTCGGCGTCCTGATATGAACCTCTTCCGCCGAGCATTCTGTCTATCATTGTAAAGGTGAGCGAGTTTGAAAGCTGAAGCACAGCATTGCTCTCTTCTATATCGTCGTCTTCTATGCCGAGATCAACGATCCCCATTATTGTATAATCGGGCAGAGCATTGCTGAATTCAAAGTATTTCTGCTCCTCTATTGTTGCCAGAGTGACCTTGCAGTAAAGTCTTAAAAGACCGGTGAGATAAGAAGACAGGTGTCTTGAGTAGTTCTCAAAAATACGCTCAAGTATCTTTATCTGCTCTTTTGTGAATTTCTTGGGAGTGCGGAAGTCGTATTCCTTGATCTCATCTTTATCTTCGTGCGTGTCAAGCGTTGAGGTGTCGCCGCCGGAAAGCACGCTTAAGAGCATTGCGTCTATCTGTTCTTGTGTGAGGGTATCAGCCAAAAAAGTCGCCCCCCTTTCTGTGTGCTGTTATTCTGATGTTTCGGCAGGTGCCGATGTCAGTATATCTGTCGGTATACCGGTATATGAAGGCTGATATACGGGACCTGTCAGGTTGCTGTCCGAACTGCCGTTTCCGGCTTCGTCTTCATATTTGTTTTCCATATTATCAATTATTTCGTTTACAACATCGCTGTCCACATCGGAGTTGTTGTTTTCGTCACGCTCATAAGGATCGGTGTTTGCGCCGTTGAGCCTGTATTCATACTTCAGGATATCGTCTATTACTGCCTGTGAAGTAGTGTCGAGCTGTGCTCTTACTATCATTATCTCAACACGGCGGTTTGCGGCTCTTCCTTCGGGCGTTTCGTTGTCGGCTATAGGAGTGTAGCACGCCTTGCCCTCAACGGTGAATTTTTCGCTGTCGATACAGCGGTTATAATCCATATACTTTACAACGCTTGAGGCTCTTGCCGCCGACAAATCCCAGTCGTTTACATCAGAGACCGCCTTTGCGGTATGTCCCGACACTTCGCAGGATTTGATGTACTTATTGACTGCCTTTATTCCCGGCATAAACAGGTTAAGAGCTTGCTTGCCCTCGTCTTTAAGTACGGCGCTGTTGCCATCGAACATTATCTTATTGTCAAAACGGATGAAGATGCGGGTAGGAGTCTGTTCAAGATAAATAAACTGTCCGAGATCGTTCTTATCCGTTGTTGTTTTAAGGTACGTATACAGCTCGTTGAAATCCGAAGGAAGCCCTTCGATCTCTTCGGAGGTTGTTCCGCCATTCTCGGTATTCGGAGGAGACTCGGCGTTGCCGTTTGTATCCGCCGCATTGTTACTGGGCTGTTCGTCCATTACAAACGGGTTTATATAGCTTCCGCTTGAAGTGAAAGACTGATATATGTACTGCCATTTGGTTTCATCTACCGACGACGCGGAGTAAAGAAGCACGAAAAAGCACAACAGCAGCGTAACCATATCGGCATAGGTATCAAGCCAGTTGCCTTTTTCTTCGCCGCTTGCCGCTTTTCTTTTTGCCATATTTACACCGCCTTTCCGTAAATGATCGTATCTAAAATATCATACCATAAAACCGTTGTTTTTTCAACCGTTATTTGCTGTCGCCCTTCTTTTTGATATCCGTCTGCGCAAGCATAAATTCAAGCTTTTCCTGGATAAGTCTGGGGTTTGAGCCGGCAGCTATCGAAAGAACGCCTTCTTCGATTATCTGCATACACAGCAGCTCCTGCTCGTGACTGTTTTTGAGCGAAGCGGCTATGGGTGCGAAAATGACATTGGCAAACAGCGAGCCGTAGAAGGTCGTGATAAGCGCCGTAGCCATACCGTTTGACAGGTTGCTCGAATCCTCGCCCATACCTTTAAGCATATTTACCAGTCCGACCAGAGTACCTAACATTCCGAATGCCGGGAATATCGATACACCTTTTTCAAAGAAGAGTCTGCCTTTTTCGTGACGCTCGCACATAAAGTCTATTGCATCGTCAAGCATACTTCTTACTTTGTCAAGGTCGTTTGCGTCAACTATCAGCATAAGGCTTTCTTTAAGGAACGGGTCGGTACACTTGTTTGCGCTGTCCTCAAGAGAGATAAGTCCCTTTGTTCTTGCTATTTTTGCAAACTCAACTATCTGCTCTATGTAGCTTTGAGGATTGAATTTTTTGGGGAGAATCGCAAGCTTCAGATATTTCGGCAGATTCTTGAGGTATGACAGCGGAAATGAACCGATAAGACATCCGATAGTACCGCCGACCGTGATAGCGAGCGAAGCCGTATCGATAAACCAGTCGATCTGACCGCCGTTAAATATACCGAACAAGACAAGGCCGAAGGAGATGACCCAGCCTATGATGATTGTAATATTCAAAATAAGTTCCTCCTGTACACAGCAGGTACTTCCTGCTTTTTATATAACACAGCCGGAGGCTGTAATATTTTCGGAATTTATCAGATATTTCTCTCGGGGCGGGCTCTTCTCAGCGACTGCTTGAACTCCTTTATGAGAGATATTATCTCGTTCATTGACTGCTCTACAATATACGAATGTCCCGTACTTGTTGTTATGACCGTATCGGGATTTTCGGTAACGATCTCAATAAGATCGGGGTTTAACATAAACTTTTCCCCGTTGAGCTTTGTCAGTATTATCATATTTTCCCTTCCTTATAAACGGGCGGTTATGCAGAGCCCGTTAAGGCTCTGCACGCCCTGTTAAGTTATCTCTTAAGATTTACGATTTCTTCAAGCATCGTATCTGATGTTGTGATGATTCTCGAGTTAGCCTGGAAGCCTCTCTGTGTAATGATCATATCGGAGAATTCCTGCGACAAGTCAACATTGGACATTTCAAGAGCGCCCGATACAACAGAAGCCGAGCCGTTTTCTCCCGCAATGTTTACCTGAGGAACGCCTGACGAAAGCGTCTCTCTCCAGTAGGAGCTTCCTACCTGCTCAAGACCGTTGGGGTTGTCGAAGGTAACGATATCGATTCTGCCCAGCATTATGATGCCGTGTACGCTGTGTACGCCGTAGATGGTACCGTCTTCGTTGATGTATACGCTGTCAAGGTCCTTTACCGTCTGCGTTGCGGCTACACGGCCGTCCGTCAGCTTGATGTTGCCAAGAAGCTCAGCCATATCAGAGAAGAAGTTGTTTGAACCGCCCGAAAGACCTACCTTGCCGTCTACTTCAAGAAGAGTCTCAAGGTTGCCTGCCGAATTTGCGTCCCAGTCCGTGCTTGTAACGGTCATCTGGTACTTTTCGTTGCTTCCTGCCGCCTTATCGATAGCCGCCTGAATATCGGCAACGGTTGCACCATCGCATACGCTTATCGTAAGACCGTTGTCCGACCACTTTGCAGTAGTATCGGTTGCGTTCTTGGAGTATCTTAAGCTTATGGTAAAGTTATTGCCGTACTCTCCGGGATTTACGGTTGTAAAGGTGAGTGATGCGGTGTTTGTTCCGTCGTCGAGCTTCATAGTGTTTGTAGCTGTTGTTGCAGGGATATCTGCCGCAGGAGGAACGGTATCAAGTTCAAAGTGAAGGGGAAGTACGCCCTCAATGCTTACACCGCCGTTTTCACAGGCACGGGTAACTGCGTCCTCGAGGTCGTTGAGGCTTGTATAGTCGTTCTTTTCGTTGAGCTGTACAACGAGCTTGTTGCCGCTCATATAAGCATAATCGCTGTTGCCTGTTATAAATCCTACAGAAATGTTTCCGTCGGGGGTAGCCGTATCAGCGGAAACGGTCAGCGGATATGTACCGCCGTTGTAGGTTATCGTTTTTGAATAAGAAGCTTCATTATCAAGAACCTCGGGCACTACAAAGGTTATTCTGTTTGACGAAGCGTCAACGCCCGTAGCGTCACCGCTTACGCCGAGTACCATATTACCGTTTGCGTCAACGAGGTTGCCTGCGTTATCAACATTGAAAACGCCTGCTCTTGAATAGAAGATGTTGCCTGCCTCGTCCATTACCTGGAAGAATCCGTCGCCCGATAAAGCGCAGTCATATACGCTGTCAGAATAGGTGAAGCCTGACTGTCCCATTACCTGTCCTATTGCGCCGAGCTTTGTGCCGTAGCCGACCTGAGAGGGATTTACACCGCCCTGGAGATTAGAGCCTGCAGAGCCGTTTTTCTTGGTCTGGTAGTATACCTCCTGGAAGGTGGTTACGCTTGTCTTGAAGCCTGTTGTATTAACGTTTGCGATGTTGTTACCTATAACATCCATTTTTTGCTGGTGGGTCTTAAGACCCGACACGCCTGAAAATAATGATCTTACCATGATCGTTTCCTTTCCTATCGTGCCGACCGCCGTCTGCCCGTCTGTCGTTCGGGGCAGAAAATACTTCCTTTCGGTCCGGTATTACATAATTACGGTCGAATCGATATTCGTAAAAATATTTCCTTTTAAGTCATCCTGTGACATAGTCGTGATAACCGTACGGTTTTTCACGCTTACCACAAAAGCAGTTGAGTCTACGAGTACAAGCGTCTCGTTGCTGCCCTTCTCTGCGGCTATCTCAATGCCGTCGTTAAGTCTTTGCAGCATATCAGAGTCGAGTATTTCGATATTTCTGCTTTCTATACGCTTCATTGCGTGTTTTGAAAAGCCCACTGCCGAGTTTCTTGCGTCAAGCTCATTCTGAAGAGCCTCTGCAAACGTTCCGCCCGTTGTCTGTGCGGCTTTTTCAGCATTCCCTGCCTTTGCGGTGTTTACGTTGCCTGTGGATATCTGAAGATTCCGCAGCTTGAGTTCATTTATCAACATAATACTGCCGCCTTTTTAATTCTGTTCTCAGCCATCGGTCTGAGTTTCGCTTACCTGTACTATCTCGTCTATCGAGTAGAGATAGCCGTCTATCACGATCTTTGCGTCGCCGTCCTGCATCTCAGCTGCTGTTACTAAGCCTGTAGTGTAGTAGAACTTTCCGTCGTCGCCCAGTATCTTTGTCGTTGCTTCTTTTCCTACAAAAGCAAGCGCCTCGGATATCGTGTGGTTTGCTGTAACGGTTTCGGTGTCCTTTACGCCTCTTACAGCAGAAAGATCGTACTGCGTTCCGTCTACTACTACCTTGACATCGCTTCCGCTGATGTTTACTCCGGTGCAAACTCCCGATAAAAGCGTTCCGTCGTCGCTCTGCGCATTCATTGTAAGTGTTTTTCCCACAAGACTTGCGGCGTAGTTCGACATACTGTACTTGAGATTGTCCTGCTGTGCCTGTAACGCCGTAAACTGTGCCATCTGTGACACGAACTCGGTGTTCGATGTAGGCTCAAGCGGATCCTGGTTACTCATTTCAGCCATAAGCAGACTGAAAAAGGTATCGGTGCTTATCGTGTCGTTTTTGCCCGAATTCTTGAACAGGTCCTTGTACTTTTCGTGATTTGACTGTACACTCTGAAGACTTGAAATGTCTGCCATTACTTCTCCTTTCGTATCAGTCCATTGCCTGTATTTCCCCAAGCAAGCTGTCAAAATCATCGGATTCGTTGTTGTTATCCTTTTGTGACTGCTGTCTGTAGGGATTCTTGCTGCTGCCGTCAAAATCTCTCTGGAACAGCTCTGTCTGTGAGGTCTCTACCTTATAAGAGGTAAGCTCCACATTGTCATTTCTGAGCGCATATGCCAGTTGTTCGGATTTTGCCTGTAAAAGCTGTTTTGCTTCGGCTGTTTCGGTCAGTATCTCAACTGTCAGTTTTCCGCTTTCGTTTACCATTCGTACCGTGATTTTTCCGAGCGTTTCAGGCGTAAGAACAACCGTGAGTGCTGTCTTTCCGCTTGCCTTCGGCGCATGGTCGCTTATAAAGCTTGCCATATCGCTTATCGGTACTCTGACCTCGCTGTGCGTCTGCGGTGCGTCTTCAAAACGGCTTTCACTGCGTGTGAAGATTCCTACCGAACTGTCGGACGCTGTGTTGCTTGCCGTTACCTTACGCTGTGGTTCGGTATCGCCGGCCTGCTTAGAAGTGTCGATGCTCTTAGCTATCTGTCTTAGCTCATCGCTCTTTATCTCCACATTGCGTTTGGTAAATGCGAAGCGCTGTGCGCCGTCTGCGATATCTGCGTTGTCGGGAGTCATCTCTGTGCTGTCCTCTGCCTGCTTTTCATAGGATGTAACCTGTGCAAAGCGCATTGCGAACTGCTTGTCCTGAGGCTCGGCAACCGTTGCTTCGTTTTCGGAAGAAACGTTTTGATAAGAAGCTGACTTCGCTTCGGGAGCATCGGTATAGGTGTTAACCTCTGCTGTTGCCTGCTCTGTGATATTGTCGGCTGACGGTATCATGTCGGCGTTAATATCGGAAACGGGTATTGCATCAATACTCTCGGCGGTTTCTTCGGGCTGTGGCATAAAGCTCTGCACCAAAGCATCGTTTTCGGTTATTTCTTCTGCGTTATTCTGCGGTAGCTGTACGGGTAATATTACCGTGCTGTCGGAATGTACGCTTACAGCGTCAATGCCTTCTGCCGATACGGCATTGCCGAGTATCTGCATAAGCTCTTCGCTGTCAACTGCCGTAAATTCCGCTGCTGCCTGTCCGAGCATACTGCCCTGCATATAGCCTGCAAGCTCTGCTGTCTTCAGAAGCGTCTTAAGCTCTTCGTTGTTTAAGTCAAGCTCTGCGACTTCAAGGAGCAGTTCTTCTGCGGTAAGACTTCCTTCGGCTGGCGGAGCGCTTCTTTGTGCGGCGTTCATATTGGTGCAGGTCTGATTTCCCGTTACCATTGAACCGAGTGCGTCAGAAAAACCTTGCTGTGTGCTGTTGTCTGAGATTCGG
The DNA here is from genome assembly GCA_945921515.1 of uncultured Clostridia bacterium. GTDB lineage: Bacteria > Bacillota > Clostridia > Oscillospirales > Ruminococcaceae > Ruminiclostridium_E. Next base: position 31,564 of record CAMEKR010000004.1, read on the forward strand.
GCGGCATTACCCGTAAAAGCCGTAGCGGCGCTTACGGGCAATACTGCTGTTGCATTCATCATATCTCACCCCCTTTCAAAGTAAGTATGTTGCCGCAAAAATGATTTACTTGCGACAAGTTTTATATATTTAACTCCTTTCGGTAGTTAAATTTTATGAAAATTGCACAGCTTGCTGTTTGTATTTTACCATACTTTTAGCATTATGTCAATAAGCTCATGCATTCTCGCCGCTATTCGACACTCCGTTTGACACAAATTCTTCTATTCGCAGTTCTTCTTCCTTCTGTGCGGCGTAGCGGTATTCTTCAAGCTGTTTTTCTTCGAGCTTTTCAAGCTTTGACACTTCTTTTGTGGCTTCGACTACTTTTTCAAGCTGTATCTCTATTTCTTCACGCTTTTGCGCCATCTGCGCTTTAATGCGGTAGATGTCCTGCTGAAGCGAGGATACATATTTTTTATGGAGCGAAAGCCTCATTGCAGTTGTACCTTCGCTTACAAGGGCGTTCAGCTTGATTATGCTCTGCTCATATTCGGCGGTCTTCTCATCAAGCAGGGCTTGCTGTTCGGCAAGCTCCGCCCTCAGTCTGCCGAGTACGGATTTTTCTCCGCTCAGTACCTGGTCGTTATATCTTTTGAGCGACTGCAAAGTAAAATTAAATTTCTTCATACGGCTATGTTATTACGAAACAGCGGCTTTGAGCAGTTTTATCGTATCCTCCATAGAGAAGTGCTCATATCTGCCCTGCATAAGAAATTCGTTTATCTTGTCAATTTTCTTTATTGCTTCGTCAAGTGCGGGATTTGTACCCTTTTTATATGCTCCGATCGAGATAAGGTCGGCGTTGTTATTGTACAGCGAAAGCAGATTTCTCAGCTTTCCTGCCGCCTTTTTATGTTCCTCGTCGGCTATCGTTGACATCAGACGGGATATGCTCGGCAGAATGTCAATGGCAGGGTAGTGGTTCTGCGCCGCTATCTTTCGGCTTAGTACGATATGACCGTCTATGATACCTCTTACGGTATCGGAAATAGGCTCGTTTGTATCGTCGCCTTCCACAAGTACGGCGTATATGCCGGTTATACTGCCTTTTTCAAAGCAGCCTGCCCTTTCGAGCAACTTTGGCATTGCGGCGTATATAGACGGTGTATAACCTCTTGCAACGGGCGGCTCGCCGGTTGCAAGTCCTATCTCACGCTGTGCCATAGCAAAACGGGTAAGGTTGTCCATCATGAGCAGTACATCCATCCCTTTGGAGCAGAAGTACTCCGCTATGGCGGTTGCTGTCATCGGACACTTGTTTCTCATCATAGCGGGCTGATCTGAAGTAGCAACTACCACTACCGACCTTGCCATACCCTCTTCTCCGAGATCGTTTTCTATAAACTCTCTTACCTCTCTGCCACGCTCTCCCACAAGAGCGATAACATTGATATCAGCTTTTACCTTTCTCGCTATCATACCCATAAGCGTGGATTTACCTACGCCCGAGCCTGCGAATATTCCCATTCTCTGACCTTTACCCATAGTCAGCAGACCGTCAATTGCTTTTACGCCAAGCTCGATAGGCTCGTTTATCTTCGGCCTTGTAAGAGGGTTTACGGGAACGCCGGCTATAGGCACGCTTGATGTGTACTCTACGCTTTCACCGCCGTCCAGCGGCTCGCCCAGAGCGTCGATTATTCTTCCCACCAGCTTGTCGCTGACTCTTACATTCAGCTTGTCGCCTGTGTTGTCAACAATGCTTCCCGGACCTATGCCTTCGATATCCGTATACGGCATGAGCAGTACCTTATGCTCGTTGAAGCCTACGACCTCTGCGGGTATACTCCGCTTCATATCCTTTGTGTAGATGCGGCATACATCGCCGATACTGCACAAAGGGCCGCTTGCCTCAATGGTCATTCCCACTATCTTTTCAATTTTACCCAGATACCTGTAGGTATCTGCCGCTTTGAGTTCTGTCAGAAATCCGCTCAGATCCATCTATTCCGAGATCCTTTCAAACAGTGGTTTATTCACTTTCCGCATCCTTTGCGCCGGTATCGGTTTCTTCCTGCTGTGCTTTTTTCCTTGAGGACGCTCTGCGGTACTTTCCTCTTCCCAGCTCCTCTATCATCTTGAGCTGAGTCTGTATTCCTGCGTCGGTTATTTCGCTTCCGTTATCTATTATGACCGTTCCCGAGGGAGCGTCTTTAAGCACCTCTACTTCAACAGTCTTAACATTTGTAAACAGCTTTTTGAAATAATCTGCGTCAGCCGCCATCTCTTCGCTGACATCTGTCTTTGAAAGCGTCAGTTTGACATATTCGCTGTTTCTGAACGCCTTGCCGGCTTCTTTTATGGTCTTTTTTACCAGCGCCTTGTCCTTCTGTCCAAGAGAGTTCAGCGTAATTTTGTTTACTATCTCCATAACGGTGTCGAATATTTCGACCTCGTAGCTGTCAAAAAGCTCCTGCTTCTCGCTGTTTATCTGCTCGCTTACCTTTTTCAGCTCCGCAAGCATTTCACGGCACTTGTCAAGTCCTGCCGCATAGCCGTCCTCGTGGCCTTTTGCAAAGCCGTCGGTGCGGCTTTTTTCAAATATTGCCTGCGCCTGCGCCTTTGCCTGAAGGGCATATTCTTCCGCCTGCTTTTCGGTATCGGAGAGAATCTGCTGTGCACGCTGTTTTGCCATAGCGAGAGCCTTTTCGCCCTCCTGCTGATAAAACTGCTTTATTCTTTCGATCTCTTCGTCGGACGCTCTACGATTTGGCGCTTCATTGCCTGCCGCCTTTGGTGCGGTGCTGTCGGAAGGCTGTTCGGGCTCGTTAGGCTCGCTTTGAATCACGGCAGGCTTAATATTTATTGAATTGTCGATAACGACAGAGTCATGAGCGGACTGCGGCTGATAATAATATCCTCTGCCCGCTTTAAAAACGCCTGCCAAAATATATTCCTCGCTTTCGTATTATGCGATGATCTCGTCTTCCTTATTGCCCTTGGAGATGACGAGCGTACCCTCGTCCTCAAGCCTGCGTATGATGGATACGATTCTCTGCTGAGCCTCTTCAACATCACGCATACGGACATTGTGGAGATATTCGACATCCGTCTGTACGCTTTCACGCATACGGGTGGACATATTGGCATAGATGCACTCCGCAACCTCCGGCGTTGAGCCTTTGATGGCGATTGCGAGATCCTTTGCGTCGACCTCAGGCACAAATGCCTGTATAGACATATTGTCCAGAGAAACGATATCCTCGAAGACGAACATCTTTGAGCGTATGTCGTCGGCAAGCTTCGGATCTCTTAAGGTCAGCTCGTCGAATATGTACTTCTCGGTTGCTCTGTCAACATTGTTCATGACTTCAGCAACATAGTCTATACCGCCCACCTCTGTGCTGTCGGCGGTAACAAGGTTGTCAAACTTCTTTTCGAGAGTCTGTTCGATGGATTTTATTACATCGGGCGACGCTCTGTCCATCTTTGCCATTCGTTCAACAACGTCTATCCTTGTCTTTTTGGGAAGCTCGCTGAGTATTGCGGACGCCTGCTCGCTCCTTGCATAAGAAAGGATAAGCGCTATTGTCTGCGGATGCTCGTTTTGTACCATAGCAAGCAGGTTCTTGTAGTCTGCCTTGCGGACAAATGCAAACGCCTTAGTCTGAAACTGCTTGGTTATCTTGTCGAACAGAGCCTGTGCCGCCTGCGGTCCGAAGGCTTTTTCAAGCACGTCACGGGCGTATTCCACGCCGCCCTCGGAAATTACCTTCTGCGTGAGGCAAAGCTCGTAAAATTCGTTCAATACGCTGTCTATCACTTCCATAGGATAATAGTTCATCCTTGCGATCTCCAGCGTTATCTGCTCGACCTCTTCATCGGAGAAGTGCTTGAATACTTCGGAAGCATTTTCCGTGCCTATCGAGCTTATAATAATTGCCGCTTTCTGGGCGTTTGTAAGAGTCTCCATCTGATACCCTTCCTTTTATTGCTGTCACTCGCCGTTTTTCATCATAGAGCGTATGAGCTGTGCGACCACATCCGGATTTGTATGGGAGAATTCCTTGATCTCTTTTTTGAGTACAGCGCTCTTTGAAGCGTCGTCATATTCGTCAAGATGCTGAATGTTGAATTCTTCCGCCGGCTGCGTCTGCGGCTCGAAGCTGAGTGCGGCGGATTCCTGTGCCGCCTGCGCAGCCGCCTGTGCCGCTGCCGCCTTTGCCTTTGCTCTTGCACGCTTTTTCTTCTTTGCGTTGCCGGTGAGTATCGCTACTATAAGCAGAGCCAGAACAACAAGTCCGAGCAGTATTATAATGTATACCGTCCAGTCTACATTTCCGCCTCTTATAATGTTGTTTCCGCTGCTTGACGAGTTGCCGCCGTTTATCACAAACGGATAGTTTGCAACGGTAACGTTTGCGATGTCTGTGCCTATTGCAAAGGCTATGACCTCACGCAGCTGCTCCTTGTCGGCTTCAAGCATATTTATCTGGTCTACCGTAATAGCCGCCGTAATTCTGTCTACCGAGTAACCGTTCTTTTCAAGCTGTCTTATCTCGGTATTTACAAGGCGGTTTACCGTTATGCTGTTCTGATAGTAATACTCGTTATCTCCGTCGCCCTCAATAGTGGGATAATTCGGAGAGATATCGCTGTTTGACGTCGTTCCGACAACGCCCGACAGCGAGCCGATGCCGCCCCAGCCCTCGTTCTTGGTGGAGCTTTGTATCATACCGCCCGATGTACCGTCTTCGGCTATCGACGGCGTGTATATGGTGTATTCGGATTTTGAATTATCGTAGTTCAGCTTTACATTGACATTTATTGTGTAGTCCTTGTACAGCTTTCTGAGCGTTTCGTCAAGCTGGCTCTTGAGCAGATTCTGCATCTGTTCCTGGAAGTTGAGCCGTGACTGATACAGCACATCTTCTTCTACGGTCGAGTTCTTGCCGTCGAGCAGTTTTCCGTCGGTATCTACTATTGATATGTATTCACGCTCAAGACCGGGAAGAGAGTTTAGAACAAGGGCATAAATACCTTCTACCTGCTCTGCGCTTAATGTCGCGCCGTTCCTCAGATCCAGCTTTACGCTGACTCTCGGTTCTTCATCGTTTGTCGAGATAACATAGTTGTTGTTCTCGGGCATGGTTATGATGACATATGAATTCTTGACTGCACCTATCGTGTTGATCGCTTTCATAAGGTGCGTCTGGAGCTGCTGTATCTGCAGTACCTTCTTTTCGGTATCGGTAGACCATATGCCGATTCCGTTGTTCCATACATCAAAGTTGAATGTTGACTTGGGATATCCCTGTATACTAAGCTGCATCCTTATGTTGTCGGACTGGTCGCTCGGTACAGAGATACTTCCGTCTGTGCCAATCTTTACATCGGTCACTCCAAGATCGTTTATGGCAGAGGCTATCTGTGAGCATTCTTCACTGTCAAGCCCTGTATATATCGCCGTGTAGCTCTTCTGATTCAGAATAATCGTAAGCACTATCGCTCCGACCGCTACTACGGCTATGGCAGTTATTATGAATATCCGCAGATTCTTGGCAAGCGAGCCCCATTTACTTTTGAACCCGCTCCAGAATGCGGAAAGCTTGTCCTTCATCTATATATGTATCCTTCCGTGACTGCAAAATTATACGGTCATACGCATTATCTCGTTATATGCGTCAACAGCCTTGTTTTTTACTGTTACCAGCAAATCGACAGCCGTTGCCGCTTTTTCGAGGTTTACTTGTATCTGCGCAAGGTCATCAACATCGCCCAGCATAAGATCTATAGCGTCCTGCTGTACCTGTGCGTCGGTTTCTTTTACATTGTTTACCAGCGACTCAAATATATCGAGGAAGGAAGCCTCGCCCTCTGCCTTTTCTTCAGCCTGCTTTTTACTGCCTGCCGTTTCGAGAGGAGTTATGTTGCTTGTCAGCGGTACTATAAACATTTATATCCTTTCCTTTCGGTGCTTATCAGCTGTTTCCTATACTGAGCGCCGTCTGCGCCATCGATTTTACCGCATTCAGTACGGCAAGATTTGCTTCATACGAGCGGGTAGCCGCAAGTGCGTCCATCTCTTCTTCTGCGACATCGACATTCGGCAGATAGTAATAACCGTTTTCGTCAGCGTCGGGGTGAGTGGGATCGTAGACGGGGGTAAGCGGCGTTTCGTCCTCTACTATCTTAGTAACAAGCACGCCCTTGTTTTTAGCGGCAGAAGCCGAGCCTGCGGGCACACCGCCTGCTATCAGCTCTTTTCTTTTTGCTATCGTTTCCTCAAGCACGGAATTGAATCCTTTGTTTTCTCCGAAAACGACTACCTGCCGTCTGTACGGCGTGCCGTCCTCGGTTCTGGTGGTTTTTGCATTCGCAACATTCTGTGCAATCACATCAAGGCGCAGTCTTTCTGCAGACATACCCGATGCAGCTATATTAAGCGAGCTTAAAAAAGCCATGCAAAAAACTCCTTTCTTTAACGATTAAGTGCGTAGAAATCCGTTTCCCTGTCCATATCCGTATGTGAGTAAGCCATAAGGCTTAAATCAAGTTGTTTTCATTGCCGAGCGAAGTCTTGTGAATTCGCCGTTCATCTGATTCTTCAGTGCCTGATACTGAAGCTGAACTTTGGCAAGCTCGTTTGACTGAGAGTCAACATCGACATTGTTGCCGTCGGGCTGTGTGTTGGTATCGTCATCAACATATACCTTTGTTACAAGCTCGACCTGCTTTGAGCCGCTTGCCGCTTTTCCGCCGATAACGCTCGAGTTTTCGAGCCTGTCTTTCAGTACGGCATAAAAATCAAGATATTTGCAGTTGTATCCCGGGGTGTTCTGGTTTGCTATGTTCTGGGATATTACCTGCTGTTTTTGCCACAGTACCGACAGTCCCTGTTCGGTAATGCGGAATGCGTTGGTGTTGAAAAGTGCCATTGTGCCCTCCTTTTCAGAGTAACTTTCCATTTTTGGCTTAAATCAAATTCCCTTATATTGTATAATTCGTGCAACGGCGTTACAATATGTAGAAAGAAGATAAAAATATTGCTAAATTAATTCGCGTTTTGGTACTATTTTAACAATCAAAAAGCCGCAGGCGCTAGTTGCTCAATAATATATTATACTACACTTTATGCGGTTTTGCAAGTTTTAGCGGCAAATTTTCTTGTTTTTGACTATTATTCGATATTATTCCGCAAAACTGGCTGTCACCACTTTCTGTCGAAAGTAGGAAGCTCGGTATATATTCTGCGCCTTATCGGTCTTTTTATAGTCCTCGGAGCGCTCGGCTTTACCGCTACGAGTTTCTTTTGCCGAGCTAAGCGAAGCTGTTTTTTCTGCGCTATCCTGCAGCATTTCAGAATGAACCCCTGCCTTGCAAAGCAGGTCGGCAGACGCACCGAGCTTACGGCGGAATATCCGTTTGAATTCAGCCACCAGTTGTCAAATTCGGGCTTGCCGTTTTTTATATGATATCCCAGCCATTCGCTGTCGCCTTCGTAGTATCTGATATCACCGTGAAAAGCGATTCTGCCGTTTTTCAGCTCGGCTTTCATATTTTCAAGCGGTATCACCCACAGTCTGCGCTGTGTTTTGCTGATATCGCTGTGAATCTTTCCCGAATATCTGCTGAGTATCAGAGAGTTGCTTTGTATCTCGAAATAGGTGCTTCGTGTTATTCTTCTCGCCGCCGTTTCGGTTATTGCATAAGCGACAAAGCTTATGAGCATCCACAGCGCAATGCATCCGCCCGCTATGCACAGCCTAACGGCAACAAAGCCTGCCTGCGACCACAGACGGTCCTGAAGTATCAGCGACATAAAGCAAAGCAATACCGGTACGGCAAATACGGCACCTAAAACAATGCTTGCTTTTTTGCAGGCTTCACGATGCTTTGAAGTATTTGCGTGAAAAAAATTCTGCATTGCCGTGACCTCCGGGAGAATATGACATATTTCTGCTTATACTAATTATATTATAGGCGCAATATAAAAGTCAACGAAGTTTTCTTAATTAAATTGTATAAAAACAACCGCCCCTTTTTAAACAATTCGCAGAATTTTTAAAAGTTCACGAAAAATCTCCCGATTTGTCTTGATTTATTGTTGAATTTATTGTATACTTAATGATAACTGATAATATCGGCTTATCGGGCGTACTTTTCCGTCTGCTTTGCCGTCGGGAAAAGGAGGTTATGCCATTGAGCTATAAAAAAGAAGATTTTGCTTCTTTTGAGATAACCTCGCTTGACGGACAAAGGCTGTATTATACCGACAGCAATTTTGACTTTCCTCTTATGTACGACTCGGATGACAATGTGATAGACAATATGCTGATGATAAAAGGAAAGCGGCTCCCCGAGCTTACCTGCAGCGACTATGTCTATGTGATTGCGACTATGAGAGGCGGAGACAGATACAGGTACAAAACGTCGATCTCCGTTTCTACCGAATTTCAGATCAACGTCATAATTCGTCCCGATAAAGCAGAACTGCTTGAAGAACGGAGACGGTATTTCAAGATAAAGACAAACGAGCGGGCATTTATCACGCTGAGGACGCAGGAGGGCGACGAAAAGCCGACTCCTCTCGATCCGCCGGCAGAGATATGTATCCGTGATATAAATGTCGGCGGAGTATTCTTCGTCTGTGCGGATAACAGACGGAGCTTTGCAAAGGGCGACAAGCTTATGATGGTCCTGAGCCTTTCGGGGACACGCATGGAGCTTGGCGCAGAAGTGCTCAGAGAGCAGAAAACAGCAGATAACGAGGAATCGCAGATCGGCTATGGATGCCGCTTTACAGGCGTTTCCCGTTCGCAGGAAGAAACAATTTCCAGATATATTTACAAGCTGCAATTTGAGATGTTGCAGAAGTCACGGGAAAAGCGTGATAATTTTTGAGGGTTCCGGAGGATAACAGATGCAATCATTAAAGATCAAAACGGTTTTACGCATACTGACTATGGCGTTTGCAATCGTACCGATGCTGATAGTCGGAATTGTCGGTTATTTTGCCACGACAGGCTTTGCGGTCGATTCTGTAGGTCAGCTTGCGAGAGCAGTAGGCACGGCACAGCAGGAAACGATCAACCAGTACCTTAACGGTTACATATCGGATGTGGTATATCTTTCGCTCGATCCTTCGGTGCTTAACGGCAGAAATGTTGACACGGGCAAATTAGGCATATACGCCGACAGTGTGATCAAAAGAAAGCTGAGCTTTGAAGACTCGATACCGGTATATAACGATAATATTGATGACAGCATACTGAACATAGTTATTACCGACACCAAGGGCGAGATACTGTATGAGTATGAAGAAGTCAGCGGTACGGGTATGAACTTTTTCGGCTTCAGCGAGCTTGAAAACATAACCGCCAACACCGTTGTCGTATCGAATATTTATTGCGGCGATACGGGAACGGGCGAGGACGGATATGACGGAAAGTATCCCGTGTTCTTTGTAGCAAAGGGTATTCCCGACTTAGCTTCCGACTCGGGTGAAGCTATCGGCGTTGTTATAGAAGTTATTGATACCGCACAGATAAGCGCAATACTTAAGAATACAAAGTACGGTTCTGATAACAGCGGTTATCTTGCCGTTACAGACGGCAAGGGTTGCGTTCTCAATTATGAGGGCGCAGACTATAAGAAGATATCTGAGATAACAGATCAGAGCATGAAGGACGAAGTGCTTCTTTCTACCAAGAAGTCAGCTCAGAAAGATCAGCACATTGAATATAATGTCGGCTCGAAGATAGGAAACTATGACTATTTCACCGGCTCTACATCTCAGAGCTGGAAGTGGGTATCCGTTTATCCCGCAAGTTTCGCAGGCTCGCAGATAATGATACCCGTTTTGATCGCTCTCGGCGTTATGCTGGCATGCGGCGCAGTATGCGTACTCTTAGGTATGCTTGTCACAAAGTCGATAATCGAACCTATGAACACAATGGTATCGGTTGCCCGTGAAATACAGGACGGCGACCTTGAAAAGCGTCTTGAGCTTAAGACCAAGAACGAATTTAAGGAAATATCCGAGCTGTTCAACAATATGCTTGACGATGTAAGTATGTCCGAAGAGCTTCACAGAACGATATCCGACATTTCGGACAATATGCTGTTCGAGTGGGATTTCCACAAAGAGATCATGTATGTTTCCGACAACTTTAAGGAAAGGTTCGATATCGATCCTACTGAGGCACAGCTTGCCAACGGTAAGTTCCTTGATAAGCTGATGAGCGACGAATACGCAGAGAGCTATAAGCGTGATATAAGCACCCTGCTCAAGAACAGAACAGGTCACAGCGGCGAATATCAGATGGTTACAAAGAACGGCACTATGGTATGGTTTGCAGTCCGTGCGCTCTGCGTTACCGACCGTCTTGGCGAACCGCTGAGAGTTGTAGGCGTCGTAACCGATATAGACAGCGAAAAGAAGCTCGAACTTCAGCTTTCGGAGAGAGCAAGTTACGACTTCCTGTCACAGCTTTATAACAGAAGCACATTTGAGCGTGAGCTCAAGAGCGAGATCGAAAGAAGCGCAAACGCAAATGTTGCCGTACTGTTTATAGATGTCGACGACTTCAAGTTCATCAACGACCGTTTTGGTCATTCTGTAGGCGACGAGGTTATCAAGTATGTTTCCGGCTGTATCAAGCAGCGTGTAAAGGGAAGCGGATTTGCAGGCCGTTTCGGCGGTGATGAGTTTGTTCTGTGCATAACCGATCCCGATCAGATAAAAGAGATAGAGAGCCTCTCGCTCGACCTTATCGATGAGCTTTACGAGGGCTATCACTCCGAGCTTGCAAATGTTTCTATCAATGTCAAGGCAAGTATCGGTATTGCGTTCTATCCCGAACACGGCGATGACAGTGCAAAGGTAGTAGCCGCCGCAGACGAGGCTATGTACTTTGTTAAGAAGAACGGCAAGGCGAACTATCACATTTATCAGCCCGAAGATTCACAGATAGAAGATCTTCAGCACACACTTTAAAATCAATACACATACCCGCTTAACAGCGGGTATGC
>CAMEKR010000005.1 GCA_945921515.1 uncultured Clostridia bacterium
GACCTTGAAAGATTCCCCGATCGTAATGACTTTAAGTCTTTCATCGAAGCTTGCGGCGGAAAGCTTGTTGGCTCGGTATCCTCAAAAACAAACTACCTTATTACGAACGATCCCGACTCCGGAACCGTAAAGAACCGAAAGGCAAAAGAGCTTGGAGTGAAGGTTATTTCAGAAGATGAATTCTTCAAAATGCTGGAAGAATCCAAGTGAATAAAAGTTTGTTAAGATTTTAGATAAGGAGTATCCCATGCAGGAGTTTCAGCTAACCGATATACAGTCCACCGATATAACCGAGTGGAACTTTGAGCAGATACGTTCATACTTAACACAGGTGCTTGACAGTGGTAAAGAGACGGTTTACACCGATGAAGCCTCAGCAAAGGCGGACAAGAGCGAGCTTACCCGTGCAAAGAAACTTCTTGAGGACAAGCGTAAGGAGTACAAGGCAAAGTGCCTTGCTCCTTATGAGATTGTCGAGAAGCAGATAAAGACGCTGACCTCGATGCTTGACGAACGAGCTGCGGAGATAACCGCCTCGGTCAATGCATTCGCCGAACAACGCAAACGAGAAAAAGAGCAGGAACTTTATTCGTATTATATGAAAAAAGCTGCTGACTTGGGAGCTTTCGCCGAGCCGCTATGGAAGCGCATACTCTCTGCGAAATGGCTCAACGCAAGTGCTTCTCAGAAGAAAACGGAGGAAGCAATATTGCTTGCAATAAGCAATGCAAGCGGCGAGTTGGAGCGGATAAGAGCGTTGAAATCACCTTATGTTGACACGCTAATTGAGAACTACATAGGCGGAGCAACTATCGAGGATTGTTTCAAGAAGAATGAGGAACTAACTGCGGCATATGAAAAAGCCGGTTTCGAGGACATTGGCACAGCGAAAAGCGTTGTCCGCAGCGAGATAGCACAGAACGCCTCATCGGACGCGGGAATCACGCTTACGATAAAGGGCGACAAACTACAGTTGGAACAGGTCTTTGACTTCATGCGGGCTATCGGTGTGGAGTTTGAGATAAAGTAATTCTTAAGGAAAATAAAATTATGTCATATAGTAGTTATTCAAATGTTGGTTTGTTTTTTCATCCAAAACAAAACGATCAGAAGCTTATTCGACAGGTAATGGAGTGTTATGAATTGGAAGAAAGCGACTTTTTGTATCGTGATGATTCGCCGGGAACATTAGGACCTCAATTTCACGATATCTATGAATCTGAACTGTACTATAATTGCGATTCATTTGACGCTGATTTTTTATTTGATATACTTAATACGCTGTTCGATAATATAGCTGTTTACGCTGTTATGGATGAATATTGTTACGGTACAGAAGATAGTTATGATCCGGTTAGTCGCAAGCAATATGGCAGTTCTTTCACCTATTTTGATTTTGGATCAGATGAGGCTGAAATAGATGATTCTGAAGAAACTATTGATTTTGAATACTGTGATGTTGATTGTTTGAATAGTTTGCTTAGCATAGCTAAAGAACGCAATTTTCATGAGCTTTGTGATTTAATTACCATAAAAAGAAAGCCTTTTCTTGACAACAATGCATAATAAAGCCCTTTATAAAGCCAGACGATGAAATTTCAATAGAAGAATCAGGAAAGATGTTTGATGAACTCAACAAGAGGATTGAGTTGCAGTTAAAAGAAATGCAAGAAGACGAATAATTATTAAGCAGGAGGCATACCCTATGCTCACACCCTCACAACACAAAGCCATAACCACAACCGAGGGCGCAGTGCTGCTTATTGCAGGTCCCGGTACCGGCAAAACATATACTCTTGTAAAACGCATTGTACATCTTGTTGTTGACAAAGGTATCGGACTCGGTGAGATTGTGGTGGTGACTTTCACACAAAAAGCCGCAAATGAGCTGCTCACGAGAATTTCCGATGAGTTTGCTTCACTTGGTCTTGATGTAAACCTTAGTGAAATGTACATAGGAACCTTCCATGCAATTTGCCTTCGGTTACTTAGAGAGAATGCGGAGCTTTGTCCTGATGGCGTACCGGGCATTTTAGACGCTTTTGAGGCGACCTATATGGTTTGCCGTAACATAGACCTATTTGAAAATCTCGGTGGTTTTGCAAAGCACTTTCCCGCTACTATGGGCGCTTGGAAACAAGCGGAAGAAATATGCAGATATGTCAGCCGGCTTCGTGAGGAGCTGGCTGATATTCGTGCTATGGAGCAATCACCTGACGAGGATATACGCCTGCTTGCGAAGCTCACCAACCGTTACAACGAGCTTTTAGGTAAAAGAAAAGCTATGGATTTTTCCATGATACAGACCATGACCTATGACCTGCTGAAAGCAAATCCGCAGGTGCTGGAGCGTATTCAGAACAGCGTGAAATACATAATGGTTGACGAGTATCAGGATACCAACTGTATACAGGAAAAACTTATGTTTATGCTTGCCGAAAAGCACGGTAACATCTGCGTTGTGGGCGATGATGATCAGGGAATGTACCGCTTTCGTGGCGCAACTATCCGCAATATACTGGAGTTTCCGAAAAAATTTCCCGAGGGAAAATGCGAGAAGATTTACCTTGACATAAATTTCCGCTCACAACCCGATATAATCCGCTTCTACAGCGATTATATGGAGCATCCGCCGTTTGATTGGGAGAATTATCGCTTTGAAAAACACATTACCGCAGGTCGTTCGGACATAAAAATCGGCTCTTCGGTGTTCCACTGCAACGGTGAAGAAGAGATATTCCGACTGCTGCAACAAATGAAATCGGATGGCAGGATAACCGACTATAATCAGACGGCATTCCTGTTCCGTTCGGTTAAGAGCAACGAAGCGTTGGAACTTATGCAGTATCTTGAGGAAAACGGTATTCCGGTATATTCGCCACGCTCAGAGCTTTTCTTTATGCGAGATGAAGTGAAACAGCTTATAGGTCTGCTTATCCTGTGCTTTGCAGACTACTTTTCCGACCTCAGAAAGAACAGCTTTATTCACGGTATTTACGACATTTTGAGGAATTATTATAAGGAATGTGTCGGTGCGGCTTCGATTTTGGTAAAGGCTGATATGACTCTGCACGATTACATTTGTGAAGAAAGCAAAGCGATAAAATCGGCAGACGATAAAACGCTGCTTGATGTGTTCTACAAAATTATATCCTTTGAGCCGTTCAGAACACTTCTTTCTGCTGATTTGAACGATACTGCGGTAAATGTCCGTGCTGCAAGAAATATTGCTGAAGTCAGTCGAATTATCTCCCGTTTCAGCCGCTTGCATGATATGTACAGGATAACCGAAGCACTACCCGAACAATTCTTCAATGTATATATGAAATTTCTTTTCATTGATGGTATCGGCGAATACGAGGATAACGCCGAATATGCGCCGCACGGCTGTGTTTCTTTTATGACTATACATCAGTCAAAGGGACTGGAATTTCCAATTGTGATTGTCGGTTCGCTTGGAAATTCGCCACGGGCGCAGACCGATCCTCTTATGCTTTCTGCAGAACTAAAATATTTCAGCAGAGGGCAGTTTGAACCGTACGAGTGCATAAAGCTGTTTGATTTCAGGCGGTTGTATTATACTGCATTTTCCCGTGCAAAGGATATGCTTATTCTGAATTCAAAAGGAGATTGTCATTACTTTGAAAGAGAGATTGACATACTTCCGGATGCTCGAGATATTCCGTGTAACATTTCTGTATCTGCTGTAAAAAAGAATAACTTCAAGCGTGTGTATTCATTTACCTCACACATATCCATTTATGACAGCTGCCCACAGCAATACAAGTATTATAAGGAGCTTGGCATGGCACAGCATAAAATGCTCCACACATCCATAGGCTCTATTGTCCACGAAACGCTGGAAAGCATGAATAAATATATCATCGGTGGCGGTAATGATGTTGATGAGCAGCTTCTGCGGGAATGGTTCAGTATCTGTTGCGGAGAAATTGAAGCCTCAACAGGTTATTCGCTTGATGTGGAGCAAAAAGAAAACGCCCTGAGTCATGTTCTGTGCTATTACAGGAACAGGGGTGAGGACATTCTTAGCGTTTGGAAAAGCGAAGAGGAAATCAACCTCATCCTACCCGAGTTCATTTTGCAGGGAATAATCGACCTTATCGAGTACGATAAAGATACGGATACCCTTGAAATAATCGACTTCAAGACCGGACCGAAGCCCGATGTAGAGCACTATCCCGAAAGTATCGACCATTACCGTAGGCAGCTTGAAATATACGCATATCTCGCCGAAAAGCGTTTTCACAAACCTGTTTCCCGAATGAAGTTGTATTATACAAGTGTTTTTGAGGGTAATCCCTGGATAGTGTTTGAATATAACAAAGACAATATTGATGGCGCAATTGCAGAACTTACCAAAACGATAAAGAATATTGAAAGCAGGAACTTTACTGAAAGCTGCCGGAACACATACAGCTGTCACTACTGTGATATGAAGTATTTCTGCAACAAAAAAGAAATCCCGGAGGAATTTAAATGAGAAACTGCCTGAACTGTGGAAAAGAATGCGACTTTCTGCTGTGTGATAAATGCAAAGAAGTTGTTGATGTGGAGAATCTTTGTCTGGAGATAAGTCGTTATGATACACAAACAGGAGAAAACAAGCTGTGGAATAGTTTTGCCGCCAAGCTACAGAACAAGCGCAATTTTAAGAATGTGTCCTTTGCGTTGGCGGCTGATATTCCATCGCCGAGAAGAGAATATGTTCGTCTGAAATGCCTGCTTGGCGGAATATATCTTGGCAAAAGAAGTCACAGCTGGTTGTTTGAGAATGCACCGAAAATGCTGGGAAGCGACGCACTTTCGCAAGACGAAAAGGAAACTGTGCGCGCAGTTATGCTGTATGCTTATTCGGCTGCTCACGAATACGAAAAAGCCGAAAATATTGCAAACGAAATAGGCATACCGAAGCAGGACTTTACCGCTGTTCATTTAGCGGAATATCTTATAAAAACCCGTCGATATGTAAAGGCGGAGGATATCATCGGAAAAGCTATTACCGAAGGCGTTTCCGATGAAATAACCGATGAGTTGAAAAAGTTGATTGAAAGAATCGCTTACTACAGTAACGGCCAAGACTACCTTCCTGCAAGCAGAGAGGACAAGAAAAAGTATATTGAGTTTATAAACACTCTGGGCTTTGCCGTTCAAATGCCTGTATACAAAAAAGACAGTGTGCCGGAAAAGCTGACGAGAGCGGAGTATCCCGAGTTTACGATCGAAAGAAACGCAGGCTTTAACAGCTTTGTTGCTTATGATGTCGAAACAACCGGCTTGAGTCATTTCATAGATGAAATAATCGAAATAGGTGCAGTAAGGGTTGTGAACGGAGAAATAACCGAAAGGTTCAGCACATTTGTACAGACATATAAAAAAGGTATTTCCGAGCAAACGACCGAGCTTACCGGAATAACAAAGGATATGATCAAGTCTGCACCGATGATGTGGGATGCTTTCAACTATTTCGCGGATTTTATCGGTGAGGATATCGTTATCGGCTATAACAACACTGCGTTTGATAATAAGTTTCTGATGCGAGCCGGAAGATATGCAAGGCGTACGCTCCAAAACAGGTTTTTTGATGTGAAAACCTATGCGAAAGAAAACGCCGGTAAACTTCAATGTGCGGGGTTTAGTCTTAGTGGGCTTTCCGAGTATCTTGATATAGAAAATCCTTCGGCACACAGGGCACTTGCCGATGCGGAAACTACCGCAAAGGTATATCTTGCTTTACTGGATCGCTTTGGCACAGAAAAAACACATACCGGATTTGATGAACAGCTTGAAGAGGAGTGGGTATAATGGATAAGAAAACAGAACGCATTATTGATATACATAATCGTCTTCGGGATGGTAAGGTAATATCAAAGACGGAGGAAGCACTGAGCCACAATGTAAATGAACGCACTATCCAGCGCGATCTTGACGATATACGGTCATATTATTGCGATAAGTCCGAGCTTGGCGTAGAATTGGTTTATGACAGAAGAAAAAAAGGCTATTTGCTTACCGAAAAAAAGAGAATCTCTCTGACAAACAGCGAGATTTTTTCCGTCTGCAAGATATTGTTGGAAAGTCGGTCAATGGTTAAGGACGAAATGTTCCCTATAATTGACAAACTGCTTGAGAATTGTGTTCCGCACGAGGAGGGTAAAAAGGTTGCTTCGCTTATTGCAAACGAAAAATTTCACTATCTTGAGCCGCACCATGGTAAGAAATATGTGAATATGATGTGGGACATAAGCAGAGCAGTTTACGAGCACAGGCTTATGCGGATACGCTACCGGAAGCTTAAAGAGCCGGACAAAGTAATGCGCCTTATTCAGCCTGTCGGAATAATGTTTTCTGAGTATTATTTTTACCTGACAGCTTATATATGTGAAAGTGAAGAAATGCCTGATGTCCCCAAAAGACCGTTTCCTACAATATATCGTATTGACCGTATTGCCGAGTATCAGACTCTGGACGAGCATTTTAATATTCCTTATGCCGAGCGATTTGAGGAGGGCGAGTTCAGAAAGCGTATACAATTTATGTTCGGCGGAGATTTGCGGAGGATAAAATTCCTGTACAAGGGACTGAGTATCGAGGCGGTGCTTGACAGGTTCCCGACAGCACAGGTACTGAAGCACGATGAAAACGGCTGGCTGATTACAGCTGAGGTATACGGCGACGGCGTGGATATCTGGCTCAGAGGTCAGGGAGATATTATCGATGTTGTTGATGATGGGAAAATGCATAATAATGGAAAATAACGACTAAGGTTAAAATAGAAAGAGGTTGACTTATGAGTAATTTAGATATAGAGTCATTATTAAAATCCACATTAGAAAATTTTTCAAATACAAGGCATAATTTAGACGCTTCATCAAAGAAATATTTGTTGGAAAAAGATGATACAAAATTTGATCCTAAAGCAGACTCGATTCTGAATTGGACGTTTACCAAGGGAAGAAGAATAAAATGCGATGATTGGTCTGTAGAGATACCTGACGGTTTTATTGCAAGAAATCCAACGGAAAGCTGGAGGGGATTTGAACTTGTACCGAAAGGGTGTAAGAAAAACAGTATTTCTGATGAAGTGACTATTTATCCAAGTGCAAGAAACGATAAATATAGCGAATCGAATAGTGAATTTTTAAGAAATACATATCTTCCGGAATCCAGAAAAAGCTTGGCTGATTTGAGGTGTAACATACCATTTGTTGCTTCGAATTCATATGATTGCTTTTCTGCTGCATGGGATGATATTTATGGCGTTGTTATTGTTAATAAAATATCTACAAGTTACTACACTCATATTATTTCAATATTTAACGATAAATGCAGTGTGAATTTTTGTATTGATGCAGGTAACATCACCAAAGCCAAACAAGAAATATTATATGATTCAATTACCCGATTTATGAAGACATTTAAATTTGATAAGCCTAATTCTTTGGTTAAGAAAAATATTCTGTTTGATAAGCTGTCATGTTATAATTCTATAAAAAATGGGAATATGAACCAACTGGAAGAGGCCGTACAAGAGGGAAACAGAGAAATGGTCTTTTCGTATGAAATCGGATTTAAAGCATTAGAAATATTAAGCAGTAAAGTAACATATAATGATAAATTTAATAAAAAAATAAAAGATTTGTTAATCAGAACTCATAGTATAGCGCAGTTCTACTATTTGAAGGCTCATGAACTTGTTAAAAAATTGCAAGCTGATGGTGTGTCCGAGAAAATAATGAAAAATGTGTATAAGGTGCTGTCGGATCTTGCTGTGCCACCGGAAAAACTGAAAGTCGATGGCAACACTACTATTACTGTAAAGCTCCCCGAAATAATCAATTCGTCAAATAAAGCTTGGAAAAATGGGTATAGCATAAACATTTCATCTGAATCAGCAACTACAAAAAATTCGACCAAATCTAAAACTACGACAGTATCATCTAAAGCAGACAATGAAAAACCTTCAATCGGCAAAGTCTTTCCCGAGTACTTAAAAGATAGAGAAGAGCAAAAGAAATATTTACTTAATAATTTGAAAAAAGAAGTTTCTCCGCTTAGCGTTAAAGAAATCAGAGAGAAATTCCCTTATTGTAAAAATGCGGAATATATGAGTTCGGCAAAAATCACAAGTTTATTGATTGAACTGACCAATAATGGCAAAGTTAATAGAGAAAAGTACGGTGATGTATATCGATATAGTATTAATAATAAGAAAAATAAAGATCGTGAATTAGCTCCGCCGAAAAAAGCGACGCCTAAGTTGGATAGCCAAAATGTTTCATCACCTACCGGTTCGTCAGAAGACGAAAAATCAAAAGTACAAAACAAGACTGCGGAAATAACTATAAAGAAACGTGAAAAAACACCGGAGGAAAAAGCTAAAATAATACAACTGACAGAAAGAATTGAAATGCTGAAAATTGATATCGCGAGAATTGAGATGAAAATCCAGCATGATATTTTATCTTATGCGAAAAAGAAAGAAGTAAAGAAAAAGCAGTTAAAAGAAAAACTGTTAAATGATATCGCAACTGAACTTGATACAAGTATACGCAATGCCGAGATGGAAATGAGAAAAATATTAGCTCAAATTCAAGCCAATGAAGCTGCAAAGAGAAGTCTCGGACAACAGTTGTACGAACATTCTGCCTCTAAAAGTAAAACAAAGAAAGCTATTAAAGAAAGAAATGCAGAAACCGACAGCCTTAACAAACGGTATTGTGTAATAAAGAACGAGGTTGACGAACTTACAGAGGAGAAAAGAATTAAAATCGCCATTCTTCAGTCCGAGATAAATCGTATAAATATTGCTATAACTAATATAGACAGTGAATCCGCTGATATAAAATCACAGCTTAAAAATATGCAAAAAATGCTTAGTGACGCAGAGCAGCAGCTTAACAAATTGCAAATTGAATAACGACGTTCCGACAAGGAGGTAACAATATGGCATATTATTCAAGCGATACAAAAAAAATAAAAAGACGTGTGTACCATTTACTGATAGGTATGGGATATGAAGCTTCTGTCCAGGAAATAAAAGATGCGTATGGTCTTGATCCGTTTGATTGGTCTTCTGCGAAGATTACTCACTGTTTAGAAGAACTGATAGAAGAAGGCATAGTAAAAAAAGAAAAATATAAAGGTCGGTATATTTATTCTTCTGCTTATCAAGAACATCTGGAAAAACGTAAAAGCTTAGAAGAGCAAGTATCATACTTAAAACACGAGCATGTCAATCTGATTAATAACTTTAGACAATCGGAAAAACGATTCCTTGATTTATTGGGAAAAATAGAACAGACGCATAATGAAAATGATAGGGTTTTATTTGACATATATGCCGAATATGACGCGAAAATACAACTGGCAGAAATAGAAAAGCAATATCTATGTGAAAAGGCAAACAGGGTATTAAAATATAAAAAAGAGCTTGAAATGAAGCTTGCTGAGGAATCATTCTTTTCATCAAAAAAGAAGGAAATCAGAGAAAATATTAAGAACGCAGTCTCTACTTATAACACGATTTCGCTTCAGCGCAATAACAAAGAGGTGGAACTTGATAACCTCATAAAAGAAAAGAATAGTCGGACAAGAAGAGCAGAAGATCAGATACTACAGGCGGAATGTGCATTAAAAGATTTTGAAAAAGAAATGGAATATACAGAAACCGAAATCATAGAGAAAAGAACATTATTGATCAATTTGGAAACCGAGTTAAGGAGAATCGGTAATCTTTTTGAGAAATGGAAGATTGAAGGATATATAAACTAATGAGATCAAGCGAGAAATGTATATATCGTTCAATGAAATACCTCGCCTTACACAAAGTTTCATTACTTGTTGTATAACCTTTATTCATGTGGGCTTAAGGCGATATCATTTTTTCTGTTTGCTGTAAGATTAATTAATAGCTTTTTCGGGCAAACAGTGGGCAAGATTTATATGACACACTCGCAAAAAAGGAACCGTTCGGTTATGATCGGTTCCTTTTTGTGAACTTGGATATATTTCCAAACAAAGAATACCTTTTATACACTATTTGAGAGAAACGCAACAAAAAAATGCGGCTGATAGCCTTTTGAAAAGTGTGCACAAACGCTGAATAACGGTTTCCATATAGCTTCAACCGCAAATATTACCGCAGGCTGTATTACTTTAAGAATAAGCACGCAAGCCGCACCCCATATTACCGAGAACTGCGGGCAGATATATCCTTTTATATTGAATTTTTTGTTGCTGTAATCCCACCATCTCCTGTGAAATATTTTGTCCAGAACAAATCCTGTGATAAATTCAAGCAGGGTAGTAAGAACTGCCGATGCCACAAATAGCACTACCCACGATTCCTTGATCGGTGTGAGGCATATTATGACGATAATTAGCCCGAATCCGTATATAGGACAGTACGCACCGTGAAGCATACCTCTGTTCACGAATTTTCCGTGTCTTATTGTAGCAAAAATAACCTCTGTGCACCAGCCTGCGACAGAGTATATCATAAAACAGTATAAAAGATCGTATATGTATTCCATTTTCTCACCTTGATATTATGGCGCAGATCTGCCGTTATCCGAAACTGTATAATAATTTATATTATACCGCACACCGCCGTATTGGTCAACTCTGTCCGATTTATCTACTGAAAATTTTACAAAACCTATTGATTTTGTAGATAATAAGGTGTATAATATAAAAAGGGCAAAAACGGTTGCGGTTTAAGTGAAAATTACCTTTTCCGCACTATATTCCCATATCAGATAAAGAAAGGAAAAGTAGATATATATGTTAAAAACGACTGTCTATCTTGATAATGCGGCTACGACAAAAGTAAGCGACAACGTCTTAAACGCTATGCTGCCTTATCTGAAAGATGAGTACGGCAACCCCTCTTCTATATATACTCTCGGAAGAAATTCGGCAATAGCCGTTAATAAAGCCAGAAAGCAGGTCGCCGATGCTTTGGGATGCGAAGACGGCGAGGTATACTTCACCGGCTGTGGAAGCGAGAGCGATAACTGGGCGATAAAAAGCACTGCAAGGATGATGGCTCAGAAAGGAAAGAAGCACATTATTACTTCTGTCTTTGAGCATCACGCTGTACTTCACTCGCTTGCTTCTCTTGAAAAAGAAGGCTTTGAGGTAACTTATCTTCCCGTTTATTCAAACGGAATAGTGAAGGTCGAAGATGTAGCGGCAGCTATCAGACCGGATACTGCGCTTGTAACGATTATGTACGCAAATAATGAGATAGGCACTATTCAGCCTATTCCCGAAATAGGAGCGCTTTGCAAGGAAAAGGGCGTTATTTTCCATACCGATGCGGTTCAGGCAGTAGGAAACGTTCATATAAATGTAAAAGAGCAGAATATTGATATGCTCTCTTTAAGCGGACATAAGATACACGCTCAGAAGGGCTGCGGAGTGCTTTATGTCAATAAGAAATACCGTCTGACGCCTTTTATGGACGGCGGAGCGCAGGAGAGAGGCAGAAGAGCCGGAACGGAAAATGTCCCTGCAATAGTAGGTCTCGGCGTAGCGATTACCGACGCTGTTAACGGTATAGATGAGAAAAATGCCAAGCTTAAAAAATTCAGCGATAGGATATGCGACGAGATACTGAAGATAGACCGTGTTCATCTGAACGGCGACAGGGAAAAGCGTATGCCGTGTAATCTTAACTTCTCGTTTGAAGGAATAGAGGGCGAGAGCCTGCTGTTACAGCTTGACCTCCAGGGAATAGCGGCTTCAAGCGGTTCTGCCTGCACATCGGGTTCGCTCGATCCGTCTCATGTACTGCTCAGCATAGGACTTCCGCACGAAATCGCACACGGTTCACTGCGTATCTCTATGTCGGATTATACGACAGAGGAGGATATCGACAGACTGCTCGAGGTACTGCCTGTTATCGTAGAAAAGCTGAGAAATATGTCTCCGCTGTGGGATCATATAATAAAAGGCGAAACATTCAAGATAAAATAATATGATTTTTCTGAAAGGAAGTATTTATAATGATTTATTCCGAAAAAGTGATGGATCACTACGCAAATCCGAGAAATGTCGGTGAAATTGAGGACGCTAACGGCGTCGGTGAAGTCGGCAACGCAAAATGCGGCGATATTATGAAGATGTATCTGAAGATCGAAGATAATATGATAAAAGATGTAAAGTTCAAGACCTTCGGATGCGGCGCCGCTGTTGCTACAAGCTCTATAGCTACAGAGATGATAAAAGGAAAGCCTTTGGATGAGGCGCTAAAACTCACAAACAAGGCAGTAGTTGAGGCTCTTGACGGACTTCCTCCCGCAAAGCTGCATTGTTCTGTTCTTGCCGAGCAAGCTATCAAAGCCGCAATCGCAGATTACTATACAAGGCAGGGAATAGATCCCACACCCTTTGTAGGTGAGATAAAAGACGATCATTGCGATAGCTGCTGCGGAATATGATTACCGAATAAACAAGCCCTCCCGATTTGATAATCGGGAGGGCGTTTTCATCTGTATCTATCAAGAATTGCAATTATGTCATTGCCGTATTTATTAATCTTATCCTCGCTAAAACCACCAATAAAATAAAGCTGTTCCGGTGTTTGCGGCATAAAATTGATTATCTCGACGAGTTCGTCATTTTTAAATATTATATATGGTTTTATATTTTCTGCTTTGCTTTTCTCGTATCTGTATTGCCTCAGTGCTTTATAAATTGGGCTTTCTTCGATTCCATTATTACTGCTTCTTTTGATAGACGCTGAAGCGTTTCCCGAAGAAGTATTATTATAGCTTTTATATTCTATTTTTTGGATGTTTTTTTGCGATTTCTCTTCCTCATTTTTTGATGCGATGTTGATTTTTTCTTGATATTTGGCGGTATAATCAACAGGATTTTGTCTATGTAGCGATAAAAAGAATTTTGCAAGCCCCATCATCTGATTGTCTGACATATCAAACATCGTGCTTTGCGAAATAAGAGTATTTATCTTTCTTGTTAACCCGTCTACTTTTACAATTTGTTCTTTTATATCCCTTGGTGCATAACGGTAATCAATAACTGTTTTTGGATTCGCCATAACAACAAGACTTTTATAGTTTTTATTGAAGTTATTCTCAAACGCTATTTTAGAAATAAAATCCAATGATGCTTTACGCATATCCTTTATTAGTGCAAGATGCCTTTCATTTTGTGTAATAGGGCTATATATACCCTCTTGAGAAAATGTTTTTCCGCTACCAGATTTGCGTACAAAATTACCGCTTGAATCGACGGATATATTCCCGTAAAGATTCTTGCTTTCCAATACTATTATTAGCTTTCTTGTGATAAGAAGATAGTCAATTTGTGCTTTAAGACCATTATATTCAAAAAAGATGTCATGAATGATATACATAGGTATATGACTGTTTATTAATTCGTACATAATGGCTTCTTCGCCGTTAATGCCATATTTAATTAGCGCTTTGTCTCGTTCTATTAACGGTATAACACTTTTAGGTGCGAGAATCTGGTAATATTCAAGTTGTTGAAGCTGTTCTTGAGCAGAACTGGATTCTTTAAGTACCACCGGTTCACACATTTTATTTAATATACCCATAATAAACCTCTCATATTTCAATATGACTATATTATACCTCTTAGTATAATCTTTGTCAATATAAAGAAAATCATACTCGATATGATTATCAGAGTATGATTTTCTTGACAATTATTTTATTTCGTTTTTTGCTCATTCCCCGTACTTCTCTTTAAGCAAATCCTCTATCATAAAAGCAACTTTATATACATCTCCGCAGCCCAGCGTGATGATCATATCACCGCTTTCGGCATTATCTGCGACATAACGGGCTACCTCTTCAAAAGTAGGGAACCATCTGCATCCGGGAATCTTTGCCGCAAGGTCGGCAGAATAGACATTATAGGTATTCTTTTCTCTGCTGCCCATTATTTCTGTCAGAACAACATTGTCGGCTATCATAAGCGCATTTGCAAAGTCATCCATAAGAGTATAGGTTCTTGAATAGGTGAACGGCTGATGCACCGCCCATACACGCCTGAAGTCTTTCATCGACTTTGCCGTTTTAAGCGTTGCCGCAACTTCTGCCGGATGATGTGCATAATCGTCTACAACGGTTATGCCGCCTATCGTTGCAAGCCTTTCAAAGCGCCTTCCTGCGCCCCAGAAGGTTGACAGTCCCTTGTTGATGTTTTCGGGAGTAACTCCCGTTGCAAGTGCGGCGGCACAGGCGGCTACCGCATTAAGAACATTATGTGCGCCGGGAACATGGATAGATATGCGTTCTATCTTTCTGCCGTTTTCCATAAGGTCAAAGTCGGTCTGAAAATCCGATATGCGCTCAATGTTTTCGGGATAGTATCTGTTCTTGTCTGTTTTACCGAAGGTGATTATCTGCTTGTCAAAGCCCGACGCCTTTACGGCTTTCAGCGTATTTTCATCATCGCCGTTTATTACAAGAATATCGGTAGTATTATCGCAGAACTTAGTAAACGATGCTCTCAGATTATCCATCGTTTTGAAAAAGTCGAGGTGATCTGCGTCGATATTAAGTATTACCGAAATATTCGGAAACAGGTGCAAGAATGTGTTGGAAAACTCACACGCTTCGCATACCATGACATCGCTTGTACCTGCTCTGCCGCTGCCGCCGATAGCTTTCAGCTTGCCGCCAATCACCGTTGACAGATCGATATCCTGAGCGAGATACATATGCGTGAGCATTGACGATGTGGTGGTTTTTCCGTGAGTGCCCGAAACGCATACCGCCTTATTGTACCAGCTTGTAACAAGTCCGAGCAGTTCACAGCGCTCGACAGTCTTGACGCCGCTTGACTTTGCCGCAATAAGCTCCGGATTGTCGCTCATTATAGCGGCGGTATACACTATGAGGTCTGCGCCCTGAATGTTTTCCGCCCTCTGCCCCATATATACGGTTATGCCCATATTACGCACGGCTTTGAGCGTTTCGGTTTCGTTGTTGTCAGAGCCGGTAAGATAGTATCCTTTGCTGTGCAGTATCTGAGCCAGAGGATACATTCCGCTTCCGCCTATGCCTATAAAATGAATATGCTTCTTTCCGGTGAGGAAATCTTCCATTTTGCTTACGATCCTTTCAACCGATTATGCTACGGTAATATTCTATGATAGTTTTCAGCCTAATATCATCTTTGCCTTAAGCAGAGCAAGCTGAGTCTTTCCGTCTTCGATCTCGCCGTTCATAACCATTTCTACTGCTTTATCAAGCGGAATCTTTACTACTTCAAGAAATTCATCATCGTCAAGATTCTGCTTGCCGCCTTCAAGACCGGTAGCAAGATACATATGCGTTATCTCCTGGCAGTATGCAGGCGTAGGTATCATATATCCCATATATCTGAACTGCTTGCAGGTACAGCCGGTTTCTTCCTGAAGCTCTCTTCTGCCTGCCTTTGCGTGATCCTCTCCGGGATTGAGCTTGCCTGCGGGAATTTCCATAAGTACCTTCTGAAAAGGATATCTGAACTGCCTTACAAAAAGCACTTGTCCGTCATCGGTAACAGGTACTACGCCGACTCCGCCGCTGTGTCTTATAACATCACGGGATACTACCGCCCCGTTTTCAAGCTCTGCCTTGTCACAGCATACGGTAAGAATCTTACCCTCGTATTTTACCTCGCTGTCTACGGTTTTCTCAAATAAATGCATATCTTCCTCTTTTCTGCGATTATTTCGCTTCGCCGCTTTGATTGTCCTGTTCGGTGCTTTGCGGCTCGCTGTTCTCTGCGTCATCGCTGTATGTTTCTTTATTTTCTAAAAGCAGTTTTTCAGTCTGCTTTTTGATTGTTTTAATATAAGCGTTGTGGTTATTTACCTTTTCAAGCTGTTCTTCTGCGTAGAGATGAACATTCGGATTAGGCTTATATCCGAAGACCTTCTTCAGCACGATATAATAGATTATAAGTATTACAGCCGCCGCTATCGTGCAGACTATTCCGGCTTTAAGTCCAGGCGTAACATAGCTGAATTCTATATTACATTCTCCCGACGGCACTTTAATGCCCATAACTCCACGGTTCACCTTTTCAATATCAACAGGCTCGCCGTTAATTGCGGCGCTCCAGCCACTTTCCCAAGGAACCGTAAATACCACAAATCTGTCCTCGGTAAATGAAGAAGTAGCGGTAAATCCGTTTGCCGTAGGAGTAAATGTGTCAACGCAGGTCTTTGCAAGCTCTTCGGCGTCTTTTACAAATGTGTCGTAGCTGAAGCCGGAAGCATTATCGGGACTCAGCTCATCAATAATATCGCCGTATTTTTCTATCTGTTCATCGGTGAATACTACCGCACGCACAAGCATATTGTCACGGTGGCTCTTTGCAACCTTTTCGTATTCGTCATCCGTTACATAGAAGCTGTTGGAATAACCCATCGGTACGAATGCTTTGTTTTCAAAAATAGTGAAACCGTCCTGCTCGTCTATCTGAACAAAATTCTTCATATTATCAAGCAGAGTCTTGGTGTCTTTATATTCAAGCTTGTAGCTTTGGATTATGAGATATTTTGTAGAGTTTACCGATCTCATAGCATAATAGGTTCCGTCGGGATCGGTATTTACCGAACGGTTAAAGCCCATTCCTTCATAGTATTCAAAAGCAGAACCCGGCAGGATACTGTGGAAGCTTCTGAAACCGTACATATCCCATAGCATATTTGCGTTGTTGGTAACGCCGTAAGTTTCGACTCTGTAGAAGCCGTCGCCCTCAAGCTCAATAGTTGCGTCAACAATGTTGTTGTAGTCACCGACCTTGGGACCGAGAGACCTGCCGTAGATAAGCGTATAGTACGAACAGCAAAGGCACGCAACCATAGTAAAGCAGTAAGCTTTGTGCAGGAATCTGTTAGTGTTTGCTTTGTTCTTTCTGCGGACAAGGATATAGCATACAGCTACCGAAGCCACCGCAACCGCTACCGATATCCAGAACGGAATCTTCTCATTGGGAAGCTGGAACAGCTCGGTTACCTTAACGGTCGATTCTTCTCCGGTGGCTATATCAAGAACATCCTTGCTTACTTCCGACGGAAGAACTCCGACGAGTGATATAAGAATGACCGCAAAGCCGCACCACTTCAGACCGTAACGGATGTCTATCTCCTTGCTTTCAAGCGCATAAGCGGTCATGAAGCAGCCGACCAGTATCGGCATATAGTACCATCTTGTATAATAGTTGTTGTTGAAAAGCACAAAGCTGGAGTTAAGCACAGGGATAAGCGCAAACAAAAGCATTATCGGCATAAGCCACTTTGCCCAGTGCTTTTTCTTGTATCTGATAAACGAGATAACTCCCGCCATAGAGAACAACGGCAGATAAGCAGATACGCTCGACCATTTTGCAGAAGAGTCGGGGAAGAAGTTCTGCCTTGCAGGAACATCGGCAGGGAAGAACAGACTCTGGAAAATAAGTCCGTATCTCTGCGACGGGTTATGGAACACAAGATTCCATCCGTTTAATGTATTGCCTGATCTCGGAGTATCTATACAAGTGATTATCGCAGGAACAAACATTGCTCCTGCAAGCGCCACACCGATAACCGATTCAAACGCAAGCGCCATAAAGGTTTTAAGCGTAACTTTGAACTTCGGATCGGTACAGCGGCAGGCAAAGTATATTACGAGGAAAACACATTCTCCGATAAAGAAGAAGTAGTTCACAAAGGCATTAAGCGCAACGGTCAGCGCAAAGAATACTCTTCTCTTGTTTATTACCGCTTCTTCAAGCGCAATAAGCATCAGCGGGAATACTACCATCGCCTCGTGGAAGTGGTTGAAGAAGACGTTATACATTGAAAATCCCGAAAAGGCATAGAGCAGACCGCCGATAAGCGCTGATACGGGCTTTTTTACAAAGCGTCTTATATATGCAAAAGCAAAGGTCGAACAGCACGACAGCTTAAGCACCATAAGCGGTGCCATCAGATATTTGGATACTTCGGCGGGAAAGGGCATTGTAAGCCAGAAGAACGGACTTCCGATGGTATAGAAAGAGTATGACCCTATAAAGTTAGCACCGAGATCTGTCTGCCAGTCCCACATAAAGCTGCCGCTTTTTATAGCCTGGTTGCACAGCGTATAGAAGGGTATCTGCTGAGCGTTGTAATCACCGTAGTAGATGAAATAGCCGCCGTCAATAAGGACAAACGGCAGGAAAAGTATAACGCCCATTATAGCCGCCATTAAGAAAGCCTTGCGGTAATATTGCAATTCCGATTTGTACATTTTTTATTCCTTCCGGGTGTTATTGTGATAATATCAATAAAGAACGGCGCCGTATTTTTCAGCCATTGCGCTGAGTTTTTCGGGTTCTATCAATGAGTTGGAATCTATTATGGCTCTGCCCTGATATAGCATAAGCGCCATTTTGAGAGAGATCTCGTCGTCTGACAGAAACGCAACGGGCAGAGTAGCCATGTGCATATTTCTTCCGAAGTCTATAGCGTCATCGGGCGAGTTTATGCTTACTGTCAGCACATCGTAGCTTTGAGAACACATCTCGGCTATATCGTCTTCCATATACGGACCGCATTCGACAGCAGGAGAAAACTCCGTAGTGTCGGGATCGAGGAAAAACATCTGATTCTCCGTAGCCAAAGCAAGCGTGGTATCCTGCTTTTCTATGGCAGGGAGCTTGTCATAATCAATTTCACCGAGCATATTCCGAAGTGCCGCAATATGCTCTTTTCCTGCACCGCAACAGCCGCCGACTATCCTTGCGCCGTTAGTCACCGACTTTTTTACTGCACAGGCAAATTCTTCGGGAGAAACTAAAACTCTATCTCCGTCCTTTTCGTATACCGCACTCGGCTTTACTATAAGCGGAATTTTTGCATACGGAGCTATCTCGGAAATAATATCGGGGCATAGATTTGCAGAAGTGCAGTTAAGACCGAATGCCGATATACCCATCTCCTGAAGCACAAGAAGTGCACACAGCACATTTGTTCCTATATCGGTGTCTCCGTCTTCGTCTACCTTCATAGTAGCAATTATGGGCTTGTTCTCCTTTTTGCAGGCAAGCACAGCCGCACGCATATTCCACAGCGTAGGCACGGTTTCTATAACAAACATATCGCAGTAAGGCGATAATGCCGATACCTGCTGTCTGTACACAGACATTATCTCGGTAAATGTATAGTCGCCGTACGGCTCTATGTAGAGTCCTGTAGATGACAGACAGCCTGCGATGAGCGCCTTATCGTGAAAGTTATCATAGGTTATTTTTGCGGCAGAAGCATTGAGCTGTTCTGTCATATCTTCACAGCCGAAAGCCTTCAGATTCTCACGGTTTGCGCCGTGAGTAGCAGTATACAGCACCTGTGCGCCGCTGTCTGTAAAGCCCTGCTGGAGCTTTATCAGCGCATCGGGATGCAGGCAGACAAACTGCGCCGCAGATACCGAGCGGTCATAGCCGTATGCAAAAAGTCCGGTGCCGGTACCGCCGTCAAGCAGTATCGGCAAAGGTATAGGTATTTCCTGACTGACGGGAATACTGTCCATATAGTTTCCTTTCTGAAGTTACATTTTTTCGGGTGCGTCGACCTTGAGCAGATCGAGCAGATTCTTGAACACGGTTTTTGTGGCAACACAGAGCGAAAGCCTTGACTGAAGCGTGTTGTCTTCTTCGCCCTTTATCTTGCAGTTGTCGTAGAACTTGTGGAACAGCTGTGCAAGGTCGCACAGATATTTAGTGATCTTTGAGGGATTATAGTCCTTTGCCGCTTCGTTTATGCAGTCGGGCAGTGCGGCAATATGACGGATAAGCGCAAGCTCTGCAGGATGTGAGTAGTTAAGCTCACTTACCGGTATGTTCCTGTATCCTGTTCCTTCTTCTTCCATTCTGCGAATAATACTGCATATTCTTGCGTGTGCATACTGAACATAGAATACGGGGTTGCTTGAGCTTTCTTCTATAGCAAGCTCAAGGTCGAACTCAAGATGAGTGTTGGGATCCCTCAGGTTGAAGAAGAATCTTGCGGCGTCTATCGGTACTTCGTCAAGCAGAGTAGATAGCGTTATTGCCTTACCTGAACGCTTTGACAGCTTTACGGTCTCGCCGTTTCTCACCAGCATTACCATTTGCATAATAACAATATCGAGCTTGTTTGCGTCAACGCCGAGTGCTGTCAGCGCCGCCTTCATTCTTGCTATATATCCGTGGTGGTCTGCGCCGAGTATATCCACAGCCTTGTCAAAGCCTCTTGTGACGAGCTTGTTGTAGTGATATGCTATATCCGGCACAAAGTAGGTGGGGATGCCGTTTGCACGGACAAGCACTCTGTCCTGATCGTCACCGAAGTCCGATGCCTTGAACCATATAGCTCCGTCCTTTTCGTAGGTCTGACCTTTTTCGGTGAGCATATCCACTATCTGCTTTACCGCACCGTTAGCGTGCAGGGTGCTTTCTCTGAACCATGTATCATATACTATGCGGTATTTCTTGAGGTCTCTTTCAAGCCCGTCGATATTAAGCGGAAGAGCATACTCTACAAGAGCAGACTTTCTTGTTTCTTCGTCTGCGTCTGCAAAGCTGTCTTTGTGCATCTTATAGAAATTATATGCGTGCTCTATTATATCTACGCCTTTGTAAACATCCTCGGGCATAGGGAAATGCTCTTCATCGGCAAAAATGCCTGCACACACATCATCGCCGAATGAAGCGATTATATCGGCATTATTCTTGTCTGCTATCTGTAAATATCTTATCGACAGCGATTTGCCGAACTTTTCTATCTGGTTGCCTGCGTCGTTTACATAGAACTCACGCTCGACTTCATAGCCTGCGTACTGCAGTACCGAAGATAAGCTGTCGCCCAGAGCGCCGCCTCTTGCGTTACCTATATGCATAGGTCCGGTGGGATTTGCGGAAACGAACTCAACGAGAACACGCTTGCCTTTGCCAAGCTCGGTCTTGCCGTAGTCGCTGCCGCTGCTTATTACTTCTCCTACCGTTTCATTAAACCAAGCAGGGCTTATGAAGAAATTAAGAAATCCGGGGCCTGCGACTTCTATCTTTTCAAATGCCGTTCCGTCTAAGATTGCGGCTTCGGCTATCATCTGACCTATTGCTCTCGGATTTGATTTCAGCG
This sequence comes from uncultured Clostridia bacterium, assembly GCA_945921515.1. GTDB lineage: Bacteria > Bacillota > Clostridia > Oscillospirales > Ruminococcaceae > Ruminiclostridium_E. The sequence continues at coordinate 21,149 of CAMEKR010000005.1, forward strand.
CCTTTGCGCTTGCCATTGCGGCATTGCAGGAGAAATCTCCGTGCGATACGTCTGCAGGGCGCTCAACATTGAAAGCAGGAAGCGGAACAGCTTCTATCTTTCCCTCTGCCACCAGTCTGCCCAGCGCATTCATTACCGTTTCTTTTACCTGCTGTTTAGCAAGCTCTATCATATTAGTCATCAGTTACACTCCTTAACATTTATATGCATTTCATTTTCGGACATATAGCTTGAATTGATATCAAGCGTATATCTGAGATACACATCTCCGCCCGTGCTTTTAAGCTCGTTTTTTATCTCGTCGGTGCATACGCCTATCATAAAATCACCGAACTCCGTGCCGTAATGGCAGTGGTGCTTTTTGCCCTTTTCTATGAAAAGCGAGCTTATCACCTTTCCGCTTCTTGTCATGGTCACCATATTGTCCGATACTTCAAGCGTTACCGAGCTTCCTTCAAAGCCGGTCGCCTCGCTCTCGTCATAATGAAGCCTGAAGCCTCCGTCAAACTGCTCCATTGCGCCAAAGGTGAAAAGCTCGGTGGTATCCTTTTCTTCATCGACCGTCTGCGTGCTCTTTATTGTTATACATACATTCTTTTTCATTGTTATTCCTTCCGCCTTTTTTCAGTCGAGTTCCACAACAGAGCCGATAAGCAGACGGATCATATCTTCATAAGTGAAGCCGTTGTCCGTAACAAGCCGTGTGAATATACTCTGCCTGTCAAGTCCCGGTATGCTTCTTACTCGTCTGACATACACCCTGCCGTCATTACCGAGTACCATATCGACTCTTGCAAAGCATTTGCAGGAGAGTGCGGAGAATGCGGCTCTTGCCGTCTGTCTTATGCTGTCAAGCTCGGAGCCGTCGAGCTGAGCCGGTACGACAAGCTCGGAGGTCGAAGCTATATTTGCACTGCGCTTATCTGTTTCGTCGCTCAGCTTTACAAGCTCGCCGACTGTGACTTCTTCATCGTGAAGCTTCTTTTCGAGTACGGCACAGGTTATCTCTCTGCCGCTGAGTGCGCTCTCTGCAATTATATACGGATGGTGCGAAAAGCTTGCCTTTATTGCTTCTTCAAGCTCGCTTTCGTTATCGGCTCTGCAGGCACCCACAGATGCGGAACAGCTCGTAGGAGCGGTATATATCGGGAAAGCCAGCTTGTCTGTTATCTTCTTTACAGCGGAATTTATATCGTTTATTTCGCTTCTGTGAAGTGTAACATTGTCAATAACATCAAGTCCGCTGTCACAGAGGATAAGATTCATTATCCGTCTGTCGTTGGACAGCGCCGCCGCCTGAAAATCATTTCCGATTATCGGCAGACCGGCAAGCTTGCACAGTCCCTGCACTCTTCCGTCTTCTCCGTATTTACCGTGAAGAACGGGGAAAACTGCGTCTACTCTGTATATCGTGCTTTCTCCGTCGGAAATAATCTTGATTACACCCTTGTTTGTCATATCGGGGCTTATCACGCATGAACAGCAGTCGCTGTCCTGCTCCCAGCTTCCGTCCTTGATATTTTCATAGCTGCCCGGATAAAAAAGCCATCTGCCTGCTCTGGTTATGCCTATCGCAAGCGGCTCTATCTCCTTTGGCATTGCGCTGAGTACGCTGTATGCAGTATGAAGCGACGCCGCATGATCTGCCGACGCACCGCCGAACAGTACGGCTATTCGTTTTTTCGCCATATCGGTTCCTCTTCTTTCGTTCTGTCTTATATGCAATAATAAAATAAGTATATCACATTTACGCCTTAAGTTCAAGGGTAAAAAGGGAAATTATATATAAATAGTATCAGGCACTTACCTTCGCCTCATTTATCGTGGGTTACAACGGTAAGGATATTGCAAAGTAAAAGCATCGATTGTGCAAAATAATATAGAACAGTCGAAAAATGTTAAAATGTATTGACAAATAAAAAAAACTTTGATATAATTATAAAAAACGAACTACTTTATTTTTCAAAACATCTGCAATATATTATCACCGTATAAAAGCTCTTTTAAAGGGGCTGTTTATAATTTTTAACAAGTTGAAAGGAGCTAATTCTATGAAAATAAGATCAATACCATTAATCATTGCAACGATAACCTGTGTTACTGCGCTTTGTGCATGCCAAAGCAACGCATCAAGCAGAATAAATGACGATTCTTTGTTTGCAAGAAACTTTATAAAAGTGCAGCAGGATATGGCTTCGGCGGGACTTGGGGCTTTTGGTGACGAGGCTAACAGATACACAGTAGAAGATCTCTCCTCGGTAACCCGGCTTGATACATATCGCTTTGATGAAAGCAAGAAGAACGAGCTTTATAGCGAGGACGGTATAAAGCAGGTTGACAAAGCGTTTTTTACAAACAAGGATTATCCCGACTATGAGTATTTTTACGGCGAAAAAGTATTATACGATATAAAGAACAATACATATAATATCGCATACGGCGGCGAGCTTTCATTCCCGGATATCAGCCTGGCCGTAAAAGACAACGGCAGTCTTTATATGCGGATTCAGCCTTTTAATACTGAGAATAACTCTGTAGCAGAAATTAACGGAATATATCCCTCGGATACTCTGTATGAACTGGCGCTTGAACACAGAAAAAACAGAGACGCTTCACTTTATGTAACCGATGAACAGCTTGAGAAGATAAAGAGCGAGTTTGCACAGTATATCAAGAATCACTCGTCTGTTTTCGGTGAAGGCTATACCGAAAGCTCTTTTGAAACATACGAGCTGAATGAAGAAAACGCTTATTATCCGACTATACGCTATACGGCAAAGACAAAAACACCGTCAACTGCCGAAGAGCAGATTCTTGATTACAACGATATGTTCTGCAACACCGTGACTATATATTATAACGGAAGCGACACATTTATATCTATGGACGGTATAGCGCCGTATCTTAAGAAAACCGGAACGGTTGATATTCTGCCGTATGAAGAAGCCAAGAAGAAAATGGCGGCAAACGAGGGCGTTTACGCTATACAGCCGTTTATAACCGAGAAGGAGGAAGACAAGGCTTATTGCCCGACGCATAACGAGCTTCTGAAAGAAGAATATACAGCGGACGGCGATATGACGCTAACCTACGCATTGACTAAAGCCGGCTATATTATCCCTGTTTATGTCGAAAACAGAACCTATAAGCAAGCCGATTCGGCAACTAACAATTATTATGCAGTAATGCCTGCGGCAAAATAACAGCAAAGCTTCAGCCTGAGGAACAACGTCCGTTTCTCAGGCTGTTTTTTCAGCATTTGTATCATGCTTGCTTTGCGCCTTTTGTGGTGATACGGTAGCGTGGCTTTTTCTCACCGAACATTTTCCATCTCAGTATGTCGTCCGTCACGATCCCGATAAGAGATAAGAAGAACCATCCCACCGTGAATACGGGGCATATCTGCCCTAAGATATTGAACGGCAGCCTTTCGTAATTCCATACATTCCAGCCAAGCCCGATGTTTACTATGCATCCGCAGATAAATTCAAGCACGGTTATTATCACGGCGGATATCAGCATCTGGACAGGCAGGGAGTAATCTTTGCAGGAGTTGATACCTCCCACCAGCACAAAGCATATCCCTCCTAAAATGAACATACTCCAATGGCTGTTTGCTCTGAACAGAAGCTCAACTATCGTATAAGCACAGCCTCCGAAGCAAAACAGCATGAATAATTTCATAGGTACGCAGATTTCGGCTTTCATTTTTTCTCACCTTTCATATTTATGTAAATATATTTTACGGATTTTCGGAGATTATGCAGTTTTTTCTATAGTGCGGCATATAATCGAATAAAGAATTTTGCTTATCCCCCTTACGAAAGGAAAAAATATGATCGCAACGCTGAAAAAATTAACAATTCTTCTTGTTCTTGCGGCAATTATAATTAGCTTTGCCGTGCCGGTTTTTGCCGAATCCGTAACAGATGATATCCCCGATATAACCTCCGCCGCAATCGTGACCGAAGCTACAACCGGTCAGGTGCTTTACGAATACAATTCTCATAAGCGGCTCCCTATGGCTTCGGTGACAAAGCTGATGTGCCTTCTTATCTGGGCGGAGGAAATGGAGAAGGGGAGCTTCGATTACGACACCGTCATAACAGCTACCGCCCGTGCAAACGCTATGGACGGCTCGGTCATATGGCTGAATGTCGGGGAGGAAATGTCGGCGTACGACCTTATAAGATCGGTTGTTATCGCCTCTGCAAATGACGCCTGCGTGGCGGTCTGCGAGCATATATCGGGTACTGAGGAGGCTTTTGTGAGCCGTATGAATAAAAGGGCGCAGGAGCTGGGAATGACGGATACTCATTACGAAAACTGCGTAGGCTTTGATGCGGATAATCATTATACCTCTGCCTATGATACCGCAATACTGAGCGCCGCAGTTGCCCGTTATGACTGCTACAACGAGTTTTACTCCACCCGACTTGATTATGTCCGTGAGGGAGAACGACAGACTCAGCTGCTTAATACCAACAAACTTATGCAAAGCTACAACGGCATAATCGGCGGAAAGACGGGAACGACCGACAAAGCCGGCTGCTGCCTCAGCGTTTGGGCAAAGCGAGGTGATATGACGCTTTGCGCAGTCGCTTTAGGCTGTAAAGAAAGCGAACAGCGTTTTGCCGCCTGCACCGCTTTGCTTGATTACGGCTTTGCGGGATTTGAAGTATTTCGCATTGCGGTAAGCGCCGATATGCTTTCGCCCATACCCGTCACCGAGGGACTCGGAAAACAGGTAGATGTGCGTGTTAAGCGGCTTGCTACAATAGTTATCCCTAAAGGCAGTTCAAAAAGGATACAATATACAAGCAGTACGGTTGAAACTTTGACCGCACCGGTAGCCTACGGAATGAAGGTCGGAGAGCTCAGAGCCGCTCTTGACGGTGAAGAGCTATTTTACGGAGAAATAGTGACCACGAGCGAAATAGAAGAGCTCAACTTTTTTTCTTCGCTCAGGATAATGCTTGAGAGCCTGTTCAGCTTGTGAATATTTTCGCCGTTGTGCGAAATGCGTCGAATATATATTAAATTTGCACAAATATCGGGAAATTATTTTGTTGATTTAGACAAAAGTGTCAGTTCTCTGTAAAACATCTTGAAAAACCTTCGGGATTTCGCTATAATAGAACTATATAAAGGGCGGAACTGCAGAAAGATAATTTTATGTGCGCCGCAATTTATAATTTGTGTGTGGAAAGTATAAAGGAGATAACAAGTATGGCAGTAACACTTAACGATAAGTACCTTAAAGGCGCAGTAAACGCCGACGAGCTTAAGGGCATGGAGCCTATGGTAAAAGCGGCTCATGAGATGATTGTAAATAAGAACGGACTCGGCAATGACTTTTTAGGTTGGGTAGACCTTCCCGTGAATTATGACAAGGAAGAGTTTGAAAGGATAAAGAAGGCCGCAGCCAAGATAAAATCCGACAGCGAGGTGCTGATTGTTATCGGTATCGGCGGTTCATATCTCGGCGCAAGAGCAGCTATAGAACTGCTCAGAAGTTCGCTTTACAATTCTCTTTGCAAGGATACTCCCAAGATATTCTTTGCAGGAAACAGCATCAGCCCTACATATCTTAACGAAGTTATCGAGCTTGTAAAAGACAAGGACTTTTCTGTAAATATTATTTCCAAGTCCGGTACAACAACCGAGCCTGCGCTTGCATTCAGAGTATTCAGAGAGATGCTCGAAGAAAAGTACGGCAAGGATGGCGCAAAGGGCAGAATATATGCAACTACCGACAAGGCAAGAGGTACTCTTAAAGAGCTTGCCGACGCCGAAGGATATGAGACATTTGTCATACCCGATGATGTAGGCGGACGCTTCTCGGTGCTTACTGCGGTAGGTCTGCTCCCGATTGCCTGTGCAGGTTGTGATATCGACGCACTTATGCAGGGTGCGGCAAAGGCAAGAGAAGACTTCTCTGTTTGCGATATTGAAAAGAACGATTGTTACAAGTACGCTGCACTTCGCAACATACTTTATAATAAGGGCTACAAGGTTGAGATGCTTGTGGCTTATGAAAATTCTTTTGCTATGATGAACGAATGGTTCAAGCAGCTGTTCGGCGAGAGCGAGGGCAAGGACGGCAAGGGCTTATTCCCCTCATCCGCAACATTCTCTACCGACCTTCATTCTCTCGGTCAGTTCATACAGGATGGCTCGAATATACTGTTTGAAACGGTTGTTCACATTGCAAAGGCACAGAAGGATTTCTTCCTTAAGAATGACGCAACAAACGGCGACGGACTTAACTTCCTGTCAAATCAGAATATGTCGGTCGTAAATCAGAAGGCTTACGAAGGCACTATCATAGCGCACACAGAGGGCGGTACGCCCAATATGGTGCTTGAGATGCCCGAAGTAAACGAGAATGAGCTTGGCTACCTTATTTACTTCTTTGAAAAGGCTTGCGCAGTATCAGGCTATCTGCTCGGTGTTAATCCGTTCAACCAGCCCGGCGTTGAAAGCTACAAGAAGAATATGTTTGCTCTTCTGGGCAAGCCCGGCTACGAGGACGCAAAGGCAGCTCTCGAAGCAAAAATTGGCTAAGGATAATAAATCGTATTGCATAAGCCGTTGCCGGCCGAAGCGAGTAACGGCTATACAGCAATAGATTTTTATTATATTAAACGGCGACTCTGCCGTAAAAATACGGAGGACTTCACAATGATTAAACTTATAGCAGGTAAAAAAGGAACCGGTAAAACAAAGTTACTTATAAGTGCTATCCACGATGCAGAACAGGCAAGCAAGGGCAATGTTGTTGCAGTACAGCTTGGCTCTTCGCTCAACATAGACATCTATCATAAGGTTCGTCTTGTAAACATTGAAGATTACAAGATTTCAAACTATGATGAGATGGCAGGCTTTGTAGCAGGTATTCTCGCATCCGACTACGATTGCACCGATATATTTGTTGACGGTATACTCAGAATCTGCGGCAGAGATATGGAAAAGATCGGCGCTATGTTTGACAAGATTGCGGCAGTAAGCGGCGAGAACACAAATGTTACATTCACTATTTCGGCTGAAGTATCCGATCTCACCGAAAATATTAAAAAATATCTCAAATAAGTGTTGACAAATTTTGATTTTTGTAGTATAATATCACTCGTGTTAACTTGAGCCTTATAAAAATGGCTGATTTTGAGATAATGAACATCAGAGGGGGGTGCTAAAATGGCAGTTCCAAAGAGAAAAGTATCGAAGGCAAGAAGAGACAAGAGACGTTCACAGGTATGGAAGCTATCCGCACCTGCATTCTCACGTTGCCCTCAGTGCGGCGAGTTAAAGCTCCCTCACAGAGTATGCGGCAATTGCGGATGTTACAAGGGTAAGGAAGTTATCGCTCGCAAAGAAGCGTAATTGCTTGTAGACGCAAACATTGCGGCAGTAGGGTCTTATTGGCTCTGCTGCCTTTTTGTTTATAAAAAAACGGAGGCATTATGTCCGATAAAATTAAGAAGTTCCTTTCAAACGGAGGAACTATATCGTTTCTGATTGGTTTTTTTCTGTATATTGTTATTATATTGCCGATTTTAATCAATGACGGCGGTATTCTGACTTTTATGGGCGATTACAGCTCACAGTCAATACCGTTTACATATCATATAAGAGACTGCTTGTTATCGGGAAATGTCTGCTGGGACTGGTCAAGCGGACTCGGCTCGCAGTTTCTGGGCGATTATGCTTATTATAATCTTTTCAGTCCTTTTACTCTTTTTTATCTTATAATCCCGAGAAACGCTATAATTTACGCAATGCCCTTTGTAACTGCGCTAAAATACGGCACAGGAAGCTGTCTTGCGTTTTTTTATGCAAAGCGCTTTGTAAAGAATAAACATTATGCCGTTATAGCAGGCATAATTTATATGTTTTCTTCCTTCACCGCATATAATCAGATATTTCATTTCAGTGATATAATTGCGCTTTTCCCTTTGCTTCTCATTGCTATGGAAGAGCTGTGCGAAAATAAGCGCAGATGTGTTTTTGCTCTGACTGTTTGCTTTATGGCGCTTCTGAATTACTATTTCTTTGCAGGTCAGGCAGTATTCTGCGTCATATATTTCTTTGTCCGCTTCTTTAATAAAAATCTTATCGTTCTGTTAAAAAAACTGTTATCGGTTGCAATTGAGGCTGTGATAGGCTTTGCAATGTCTTTTATATTCCTGCTGCCTGTATTGCTGTACCTTTCCGCAAGCTCAAAGGCTATGGGCATAATAGATTTTTCGGATATGCTCATATACAGCGACGGATTTAATTATCTGAAGCTTATTCAAAGCGCATTTATGGTACCCGATCCGTTCTATTTCACTTCATTGTTCCCGAGTGTCGATAAAGCTTATCCGTTTGGCAATCTCGGTTCTTCGGTAGCGGCGTATCTTCCGCTTTTTTCGGCGGCAGGCGTTATATCTTTTGCTTGGGCAAAGAAAAAATCATGGCAGACCGCATTGCTTGCAATATGCGTAGTAATGGCTTTTGTACCGGTTCTCAATCAACTGTTTTCGGCTCTTAACAGCGCATATTATGTAAGATGGCTGTATATGCCTTTGCTTATAGCCGCAGTTATGTCGGTATCGGCGCTTGAAGAAAAGATAAGCTTCAAACCGGGAATAGTTACCTGTTCGGCAGTAGTAGCGGCTATGATGATATACCAGCTGTTTGTTGATACGGATTCGCTTATCAATTTTATATCCAACAGAGCCAGCTTCAGCGTATATCAGAATATCCTGCATTTTGCCGTCACGATAGTGTCTATTATTCTGCTCGTTGTCATGGTAAAGTCAAAGCGTGACAAGGATTTTCTGCCCAAACTGTATATTTTTACGGTAATATGTGTTTATATGTGCTTTGGTGTAATGACGCATTATCTTTACACGCAGATTCCGAGCGTTGAAGCCAACATTTCTTCTTATGCGTTAGGAGAAGAATTGCCCGAAGAGTGCAGGGAAGGTGATCCGAGAATAACTTTTTCCGCAAAAAACTCAAATCTTGTTTCGGGGGCAAGTTCGCCTACTCATTTCAACAGCCTTCATGATGTCGGATTCTCACAATTCCTCAATGACAGCGGACTTGGATTTGACAGCGGTGTATATGCCAATATTACATTTGAAAACAGGGAACTGTGTGATGTTCTGTCTGTAAAATATTTTGCAGGACTCGGTGAAACAGGCGACAAATATGATGGATTTGAAACAGTCGGAAAGATGGGGAAATACACCATATATAAAAATCCCGAGTATATCCCCATGGGATTTACTTATGATAATATGATATCCCGTGACGCATTCTTAGCGGTTGAGGATAATAAGCTGAAAGAACGCCTTTATATGAAAGCGCTGATTGTCAGCGACACAAGCGAGTTTTCCGACATTCTGACAGATATAAGTGCTTCAGCCGGAGATACTATATCCGATGAAAGCTATAAACAGCTTGCAAGCCAAAGGAGAGAGTCAGCCGCTTATTATTGCGAAAAGGATACCGAAGGACTCACGGCAAAGATAAAGACAGACAAAGAAAATATAGTATTTTTCAGCGTATCTTATAACGAAAACTGGAGCGCTTATATTGACGGTACGCAAACAAAAGTGTATAATATAAATAATGGATGCGTAGGCGTCAGAGTGCCGTGCGGCGACCACGAAATAAAGCTTTGTTATAATGTAAGAGGCTTTAAAGAAGGCACTGTAATCACAGCAGTTGCTGTTATAGCGCTCGCTGTATACGCCTTTGTATGCTACAGAAAGGAACACGGAAATGTCGGTAAAGATAATATCCGTTGATAGAGGCTCGCCTGCCGACAAGGCACATATAAAACCGGGTGACAGCCTTGTTTCAATAAATAAAAACGCAATTCACGATATACTTGACTATCAATTTTATTCATCGGAAGAAAAGCTGAAGGTTGAGCTTGAGGACAGAACTGTAACTGTAAAAAAGGGCGAATACGAAGATCTCGGGCTTAATTTCGAGACATATCTTATGGACTGCAAACAGCATTGCAAAAACAACTGCGTGTTCTGCTTTATAAATCAGCTTCCTAAGGGAATGAGGGATACGCTTTACTTCAAGGATGACGACTCCCGTCTCAGCTTTCTTCAGGGAAACTATATAACAATGACCAACCTCAGCGATGAGGATGTTGACAGAATAATAAAAATGAAACTGCCGATGAATATATCGGTGCATACGACTAACCCCGAGCTTCGTGTTAAGCTCACGAAAAATCCCAATGCGGGAAAATGTCTCGATTATCTTTATAAAATGGCGGCGGCAGGAATTGAGCTTAATACACAGATAGTCCTTTGTCCGGGACTGAACGACGGCAAGGAGCTTGAAAAAACGCTTACCGATTTGTGCATGTTGTATCCGTCTGTAAAGAGCATAGCCTGTGTGCCTGTAGGGATAACGAAGTTTCGTGAAAAGCTTCCGAAGCTGGAGATGTTCAACAAGCAGACGGCGTCTGCGGTAGTAGATACTCTTGAGCTTTTCGGCAATATGATGTATGAAAAATACGGCGACAGAGTAGTTTACGCATCGGATGAATTTTATCTGACGGCAGAGCGCAAAATGCCCGATTACGATTTCTACGGCGATTTTGACCAGTTTGAAAACGGCGTAGGAATGTGTGCGAGTCTGCAAAAGGAGTTTATTGACGCACTTGCCGATAAGCGTGAGTATGGCGAAACCGATGATAAACAGCGTGTTGTTTCGATTGCTACAGGTGTGCTTGCAGCACCGCTTATCGACACGCTCGGAAAAATGCTGAAATCGGATTTTCCCAACACAAGAGTTGATGTATATACTATCCGCAACGAATTCTTCGGAGAGACAATCACCGTTGCCGGACTTCTTACGGCAGGAGATATAATAGCACAGCTTGTGCCGTATAAAGAAAAGCTCGGCGGCAGACTGCTGATAACCGAGAATATGCTGAAAACGAACAGCGACCTTTTCCTTGACGATAAGACCGTGTCGGATGTCGAGCAGGCTCTCGGAGTAGCTGTAACTACCGTTGCTACAGACGGTTATGAGTTGCTTGACGCAATTCTCGGAGAATAGCACATATAGATTGAATTGTGATTTTTATATAAGTATCTTGGAAGACTACAGAAAGGAATGACATAAATGGAAGGAATAGTAGCGGTAGTCGGCAGACCGAATGTAGGAAAGTCAACGCTTTTTAATCGTATAGTCGGAAAGAGAATGTCGATAGTTGACGATACTCCCGGTGTTACCCGAGACAGAATATATGCAAAGGCAGAGTGGCTCGGAAAGGAATTTATGCTGGTTGATACGGGCGGTATCGAGCCTGACAGCAAGGATATAATACTTTCGCAGATGAGAATGCAGGCACAGCTTGCAATAGATAAGGCAGATGTAATTATATTTGTTACAGATGTTACTTCGGGAGTAACCGCAAACGACGCCGATGTTGCTTCAATGCTTCAGAAAAGCGGCAAGCCTGTTGTACTTTGCGTAAATAAATGCGACGGGATAGGCGATGTGCCGCCGGAGTTCTACGAGTTCTACAATTTAGGTCTCGGCGAGCCGATTGCGGTATCATCGGTACACGGACACGGCACGGGAGACCTGCTTGACGCAGTATTTGAGAATATGCCCGACACAAATCCTCAGCAGGAATACTCCGAGGACGCAATAAAAGTTGCCGTTATCGGTAAGCCCAACGCAGGAAAATCTTCGCTCGTAAACAAGATAGCAGGCGAACAGCGCATGATAGTATCCGATATCGCAGGCACTACCCGTGACGCCGTAGATACTGTCATAGAGCGTGACGGTCAGGAATATGTGTTTATCGACACCGCAGGACTTCGCAGAAAGTCAAAGGTTAATGAACAGATAGAAAAGTACAGCGTGCTTCGTGCTTATATGGCGGTTGACAGAGCAGATGTCTGTGTTATAATGATTGACGCAACCGAAGGCTTTACAGAGCAGGACAGCAAGGTTGCAGGCTACGCTCACGAGCAAGGAAAGGCAAGCGTAATTGCAATAAACAAGTGGGACGCTGTTGATAAAGATGGAAAGACTATGCAGGAGTTCACAAAAAAGCTCGAGGTCGATTTTTCGTTTATGTCTTATGCTCCGTTTGTGTTTATTTCGGCGCTTACAGGTCAGCGTATAGATAAGCTGTTTGAGCAGATAAAGTACACATATTCCCAGAATATAAGGCGTATTTCCACCGGCACGCTGAACGATATGCTGGGTTACGCTACGGCGAGAGTTCAACCTCCGTCGGATAAGGGCAAGAGACTGAAACTATACTATATGACTCAGGCTTCGGCAAAGCCTCCGACGTTTGTAATATTCTGCAATGATAAAGAGCTTTTTCACTATTCTTACCAACGATATATCGAAAATCAGATAAGAGAGAGCTTCGGGCTTGACGGAACGCCTATAAGAATAATAGCAAGAGAAAGAGGAGAATAACGGATAATGATATATCTGTGCTATGCAATAATGCTGATAGTGCCGTATCTGCTGTGCGGTATAAACAGCGCAATAATTGTAACAAAAATAAAGACGGGCGAGGATATAAGAACGCTCGGAAGCGGCAATGCAGGGCTTACAAATACACTTAGGACTCAAGGAAAGATAGCGGCACTTTTTGTGCTGCTTGGAGATGTGCTTAAGGGCGTTCTGTCGATACTTATTGTCAGATTCTCGTTTTTATGGCTTGCGGGAATAGATACTACCGATTTAGCAAACGGTATGAATTATGTTGCGTTTGTTGCCGGATTATCTGCTATTCTCGGTCATGTATTCCCCGTATATTTCGGCTTTAAAGGCGGTAAGGGAATACTTGTTTCGGTTGCGGTGCTTATGACGATAGAATGGATTCCTGCCTGCGTTTTACTCGGAATATTCATCATCGTTGTAGCAATAACAAGATATGTTTCGCTCGGCTCGTGCATTGCCGCCGTTCTTTATCCGTTTACGATTCTCGGATACGGACTGCTGACTGGGGATCCTTGCGTATATATCAATATGATTTTGGCGGCACTTATCGGTATACTGATACTGTTTATGCACAGAGGCAATTTAGTAAGGCTTAAAAATCACACCGAGAAGAAGCTCGGGCAGAAGTCATAACGAAAAGAGGATGAAATATGGCTAAAATTACTATTCTCGGCTGCGGTTTTGGCACCGCGCTTGCAATAATGTGGGACAAGCAGGGACATCAGGTGACAGCCTGGTCAAAGTACAAGGAAGAAATCGACGCAATACTTAACGACGGAGAGCATAAGAAACTGCTCCCCGGAGTTATCGTTCCGCCTTCCATCAGTCTCACAACGGATATTAAATGCGTCAGCGATGCAGATATTCTTGTTTTCGCTATCCCGTCAAAGTTTGTCCGTGAGGTCGTTCTTAAGGTTAAGGAGCATATCAGAAAAGATACTATCGTAGTCAATGTAGGAAAGGGCTTTGAAGAAGGAACGGACAAGCGTCTGTCTCAGGTGCTTGCCGAAGAATTGCCCGAAAACCGCATTGCAGTGCTTACCGGTCCTTCGCACGCAGAGGAGATTGGCAGAAGTGTTCCTACTACCGTAGTATGCGCGTCAGAGGATGAAGCTTGTGTTATGTATCTGCAGGAAACGCTTCAAAACGACAGATTCAGAATATACCGCAACAGCGATCTTATAGGCTGTGAGCTGGGAGGCGCATTAAAAAACCCCATTGCCCTCTGCTGTGGAATAGTAGAAGGAATGGGGCTCGGTGACAATACGATCGCCGCGCTTATGACAAGAGGACTTGCCGAGATAACAAGACTCGGCGTGGCTATGGGAGGAAAAAGAGAGACTTTCAACGGTCTTTCGGGTGTAGGCGACCTTATTGTTACCTGCACATCGGCACATTCAAGAAATCATCGTGCCGGTCTGCTTATAGGTCAGGGTATGTCTGCGAAAGAGGCTGTAAGCCGTGTTGGAACGGTTGAAGGCTATCAGTGTGCAAAAATAGCATATGAGATAGCTTGCTCGCTCAATGTACAGGTACCGATCATCGAGCAGCTCTGCGAAGTATGCTATAACGGACAGAGCCCTCTTGACGCTGTATCAAAGCTGATGGGACGGCCGAGCAAAGCGGAAGAAGAAGTGTTCTGATCAGACTGCTGTGCGGTTATCGCTTTCAATATAGCTCAGCTTTTCAATTTTACATCTGTGATGCTCTGCGGTTTTTGCCTTGACGGCAAGAACCGCTTTTATCTTTTTTTCGGCAATCTGCATCAATAACGCCATGCCTGTGCATACAAAGGGTGCTGCAAAAATAGAAACTACTATAAATTCCATTGTTTTTTCCTTTCTCATGTGGGCTTTTATCTTATGCTTAGATTATATCATCGTTGGTGTCCTATTAAACGGACAAACAAATTTCGATTTTAAATGATTTTTTATCATAAAAAACTTGCAAAAACCGAATAGATGTGATAGAATAAATAGCATAATGCAAAAACGCATAATCAGAAGGGAGTTATTATATGGAACTTAGTTCTCATCAGATAGTTATGCTGATAACTATTGCGCTTTATCTCGTCGGAATGGTAGTGATAGGCGTATTATGTTCAAGAAAAACCGATAATGTCGGCGACTTTTATCTCGGCGGCAGAAAACTCGGACCGTTCGTAACCGCAATGAGCGCAGAAGCGTCGGATATGAGCGGATGGCTGCTTATGGGCTTGCCCGGTGTTGCATATGCATACGGTATTGCAGAGGCGAGCTGGACAGCTATAGGACTTGCGGTAGGTACATACATCAACTGGCTTGTTGTGTCAAAGAGACTCAGAAAGTATTCTCAGGCCTGCGGTGCAATAACTCTGCCCGAGTTTTTCACAAACAGACACAGAGATAAAAAGAAGATACTGACACTTATAGCGGCACTTATTATTATTGTCTTCTTCATTCCTTACACAGGTTCGGGCTTTGCGGCTTGCGGAAAGCTGTTTGAGAGTCTTTTCGGCGTTGATTATCATTTAGCTATGATAGTAAGTGCTATTGTAATCATTTCTTATACCACTATCGGTGGCTTCCTCGCCGCAAGTACAACAGACTTTATACAGAGTATTATCATGACTATAGCTCTTATAGTTGTTGTAATATTCGGTATAAATATGGCAGGCGGTATCGTAGAAGTAATGAACAACGCATACTCTATGCCAGGTTATTTCTCGGTAACACATTCGTTTGATGTTCTGAACAAAACAACGAGTGAGTACGGAACGCTCAATATATTCTCAACTCTTGCATGGGGACTCGGTTATTTCGGTATGCCTCATGTTCTGCTAAGATTTATGGCAATAAGCGACAGCAAGAAGCTCAAGACTTCAAGAAGAGTAGCAACCGTATGGGTAGTTATCTCTCTTGCAGTAGCAACATTTATAGGCGTTGTTGGTCTTGCTATGAGTCAGAAGGGCGTTATCGATCCTCTGTATGACGGCGGCGACCCCGAGACTATAATTGTTGCGATAGCAAATCTGCTTGCTTCATTCGGTCCTCTTACCGCAATTGTCGGAGGCCTTATCATTGCAGGTATTCTTGCTTCGACTATGTCAACTGCAGATTCTCAGCTGCTTGCGGCTTCCTCAGCAGTATCAGAAAACTTGTTCAGCCAGGTATTCAAAATGGCACCTCGCTATTCTGAGTGGGTAAAGTGGGACTAATAAATAGTGTTAAATCTCAAATTACCTGTTTCAAGATATATCATTGAAATAAAATAATTGATGTTGCGAAATTCTTTTGCACGGCGTTTAATCTCTTGGATGCGGCTATTAATTCCATCAGTTAATCCTGCTGTTAGTTTGCTTTTGAAGTATTGTAGCACACCGGTGTAATGAGATTTTATCATTTTGGCAAATTTCTTTATCGGTTCTAATCGAGAACGAACAGCCCAAGATAGCCATTTTCTAATAGCGGTTTCGGCAACTTGCACATCAAAAATATTTCTGTATATATCTTGAAATGTCAGTTTCATTTGATATGCTTTTGCAAGATTCTTATTTTCTTTGGATACCAAATAATCATAGGAAAGAAAAGAGGTATTTTAATGATTCAAATTAACAAGAGAAGTATAGGTATGTGTATATTGTTATCCATCATAACGTGCGGAATATACGGTATTTATTGGATGTATTTGCTTGTGAAAAATACACGTTCCATACAGAAAAACACTGACAATTGTAAAGGTGAAATGCTTTGTTTGATTTTTGTTCCATTCTACTCTCTGTATTGGTGGTATACAAGAGGTGAAAAAGTTAGACAGGGATTTGCTGAACATGATTACAATGCAACAGGTGGCGGAGTGGCATATCTAGTGCTTGCAATTTTTGGATTAAGTATTGTTTCTATGGCTATCATGCAAAGCGATTTTAATTCATTAAAATCAGAAACCCACTCAGAACAGCGAAGCACCTTCAAAAACAAGGTTAACGAAAAGACGGCTATGCTTATTGCAAGAATAACCGTTATAGTGATAGCTGTTGTAGGCGTTGTTATTGCCTGGGATAAGAACAGCTCGGTATTCCAGATAGTATCGTTTGCGTGGGCAGGCTTCGGTGCGGCATTCGGTCCTGTAATGCTGATGTCGCTGTTCTGGAAGCGTACAACAAAGTGGGGAGCGTTTGCAGGTATCCTTGCCGGCGGCGTTATGGTATTCGTATGGAAGTTCCTTGTAAGACCGCTCGGCGGACTTCTGGATATCTACGAGCTTTTGCCCGCATTTATAGTAGCTCTTGTTGCAATAATAGTTGTTTCGCTGCTTGACAAGAAGCCTTCCGCTGAAATATGCGATGAGTTTGATTCTATTAAGACAATGGAATAATACCGTATAAAAAATCAACAGCCCCTGTTTTTCAGGGGCTGTTTTCATCGTCTTGAATATCCGCTTTTTATGTGCTATAATCTATAAAAGACAGATATTGATATTGCGAAGGAGGATCATATGAAAACTTTGCAGAATATAATAGATGAAAGCAATTCAATCGTATTTTTCGGCGGAGCAGGAGTGTCAACCGAAAGCGGAATACCCGATTTCCGTTCACCCGACGGGCTTTACAATCAAAAATACGATGTTCCGCCCGAAGAGCTTCTTAGTCACGGATATTTCTTTTCCCATACCGAGAAGTTCTATGAGTTTTACAGAGAAAAGATGATATGCCTTGACGCAAAGCCGAATAAGGCACATATCAAGCTCGCAGAGCTTGAAAAAGCAGGCAAGCTTAAGGCTGTTATAACGCAGAATATAGACGGACTTCACTCGGCGGCAGGAAGCAAAAAGGTATATGAGCTTCA
>CAMEKR010000006.1 GCA_945921515.1 uncultured Clostridia bacterium
GGGTTAGGGATAGAGAAATTGCTCTACTTATTAAAAAAATAGACTTTTTCGACAATCTGAACCGCAGATTTTATCTGCGGTCTTATTTTTGTTATTTAAGATTTTCTATCACATCAGCCGTTTTGTCAAGCCAGTCGCCTTCAAATAGCTCTATCATACCCTTGTCGCAGGCGGCGGCAAGCTTGGGGTTGATAGGCATTCCGGCAATGCTGTTTATGCCGTATTTTGCGGCAACTTCTTCAATATGGCTCTCACCGAAAATGCTGTGGCGTGATTTGCAGTCGGGACATTCATAATATGCCATATTCTCAACTATACCGAGAACGGGAACATCCATCATTTCTGCCATCTTGACAGCCTTTCCGACTATCATGGAAACAAGCTCCTGAGGAGAAGTAACAACTATAATTCCGTCTATCGGAAGCGACTGGAATACGGTAAGCGGTACATCGCCGGTTCCGGGAGGCATATCGACAAACATATAATCAACATCATTCCAGATAACATCTGTCCAGAACTGCTTTACGGTGTTAGCGATAACAGGACCTCTCCATACTACCGGGTCGGTTTCATCGGGCAGAAGCAGGTTTACCGACATAACCTCGATACCTGTCTTTGTCATAACGGGATAAATGCCGTTGTTATCACCCATAGCCTTTTCGTGAAGACCGAATGCCTTAGGGATAGAAGGACCTGTGATATCAGCGTCAAGAACGGCTGTCTTGAAGCCTCTTCTCTGCATTGTTACAGCGAGAAGAGAAGTTACCATAGATTTTCCTACGCCGCCTTTACCGCTGACTACGCCTATAACTTTTTTTATATCGGACAGCTCGTGCGGCTTTTCAAGAAAGCTCTGCGGCTGTGTTCTGTCACCGCAGCTCTGAGAACAGGTGCTGCAGTCGTGGGTACATTCGCTCATTGTATTTTTTCCTTTCTTTGCATAAAGAGTACAAAAATGATTATAGCACTGTTACAGTAAAAAATCAAGTAAATCACATAAAATCAGCGTTATTTAATATACTTTGCAAAAAATTATAATTTAATCGCCGCACAGGTTATGCACCTGTACGGCGATTTTCTATGTCTTAGTATCAGTAAAGCGGCATGAACACACGCATAGCGTTCCTGCCTCTGTTAGCCCATGTGTAATACGGAACTGCAATAGCTTTTATATCCGAGAATTCGGGCGCATTAAGGCTGTAAAGCTCACTGCCGAGTTTTTCTCTTACAGCGTCAACCTCAAGCTTTATTATACTCTTATCATTTTCAAAAGAATCTTCATATACCCTGATATTTCCGCCACGCTTTAGCAAAATGCTGAGTATATCGCCGTTATCTACCTGTTCAAAGCAGTATATAAGCGGACCTCTGCGAACAGCCGCCATATTGCTTACCGAGGGAATTTTTACGGACGGATAGACAAATTTCGGGGTATCATCGAGAATGATCCGTATCTCGTCATTGTCTTTAACATTGAGCATAATATAGCCGTTTATGGGGGTTATCTGCTGTTTTTTCCCGTTTATCAGCATTGTGAATTCTTTGCTCCAACCGGGTATTCTTATAGAAAGGCTTCCGCCGTGAACTATAGAATAGTTAACCGTCATATCATAAGGATAATCTGTTTTGCAGACAAGCTCCATACCGTTATCAAATTTTACTTTACCGTCAGCAAACATATGGCAGAAAGCGGTATCGCTGTTTTCACCGTAGGCATAACAGCCGAACGAGCCGATAAGCCTTGCTACATTCGGAGGACAGCAGGCGCAGGCATACCACTCAGGCCTTTCGATAAGGTCATGACGGTGCGTGGGGGACTCGCCCGATATACCCGGAACGGCTTCAAGCGGATTTACGTAGAAGAATCTCTTACCGTCAAGCTGCATTCCTGCGAGAACAGTGTTGTAAAATGCTGTTTCCATAACATCCGAATACTTGCCGTTAAGCTCGTTTTTAAGCATTGCGCTCGCAAAGAACATAAGACCGATAGAAGCGCAGGTTTCGGCATAAGCCGTATCGGGCGGCAGATCGTAGTCGGTCGTGAATGCCTCTCCGAGTACCGTTGAGCCGATTCCTCCCGTTATATACATTCTTTTTTCGGTGATACTGCTCCAGAGCCTTTTGCAAGCGTCGTAAAGCTCGTTATCACCGTTTTTTGCAGAGAGAAGCGCCATACCGGTATAAAGATATACAGCCCTTACGGCGTGACCGGTTGCGTCGCTTTGTTCTCTTACGGGTTTTCCACTCTGCTGATAGTCGTGTGAAGCGGGATTGTTTCCCCATACGCTCCAGTTTCTCTTTTCGGCTTCTTTCTCATAAAAATGAGGATCCACGCCTCGCTCGTCTATAAAATGCTCGGCAAGTATCTGCCACTTTTTATTGCCTGTCACACGGTACATTTTCATAAGCGCAAGCTCTATCTCGGGGTGACCGGGTACGCCTTCGTTTTTTTCGGTGATAAAATGGTTGTAGATATGTTCAGCGTTCTTTTCCATCACATCAAGCAGTCTGCGCTTGCCTGTAGCTTCATAATATGCACAGGCGGCCTCCATCATATGTCCTGCACAGTAAAGCTCATGCCCCTCAAGGAGATTGGTCCATCTCTTGTCACGGTCTTTGATAGTGAAATATGTATTGAGATAACCGTCTTCATCCTGAGCATTTGCTATCTTTTCGATAAGCTCGTCTGCTTGCGAAGACAGCTTTTCATCGGGATGAAGAGCAAGAGAATATGCCACCGCTTCTAACCATTTTGCGGCGTCGCTGTCCTGGAACACCATTCCGTAAAAGCCGTCGCCGACATCTTCGCCTTGAAGCGCTTTTGCCGCATTTTCAAAATTCTTTACAACATGGCTTTTTTCGGTATTCGGCAAATTGTCGCAAAGTACGCCGTACTGATAGGGAATAACTGTCCTGCGAATCAGCTTCTGATATTCTCCGATAAATCCGTCTGAGCTATATCCGGTTACTTTTAAGTTTTCCTGAGTAGTCATATTATTCTCCGTTTCAAATCCGAGCTTGACTTGTACCTATATATGTATTATAATCGTATAAAGAGTTAAATAAAATAGATAAATCGCATAATAATATGGAGAATTTTCATGAACGAGGTAGTAATCAGCAATCACTGCGTTCCTTTATTCAGCGGATGCGGCCTTTTGGTCGCTTCGGAGAGTTTTTATCACGCAGACAGGACAGCGGATTTTAATGTGCTTATATTTGTTATAGAAGGGTGTATTTTCGTTACCGAAGAGGATACAGATTATGAAGTGCGCCCCGGTGAGCTTCTTATTCTTAAAAGCGGAGTTCATCATTTCGGAAGGAAAAAGACACAGAAAGGCACTAAGTGGATATTTGTACATTTCAAAACCGATGAAAAGTGTACTGATAATTTATTTTATCACGACTCATCGCCGCTTGGATCATACGACAGCTGTTCTTCGTTCACAATGGCTCTTCCTAAGTATCTTCACAGCGTTTCAAAAAGAACCGAAAACAGCCTTTATCAGCTTGTTGAATACTCTTTTTCTGATGACAGATATAAACGATGGTATGTAAATGAACGGTTGTTTTCCGTGCTGTCATCAGCGGCAATAGATACGGATATTGATTCCGGCGGTGCTTTATCAGACAGGGTATGCCGCTTCTTAGCCGACAATATATCTGCGCCTTTCAGCTCTTGTGCCGTTGAGAAACACTTTTTCCTAAGTTATAAATATATAGCGGCTGTTTTCAAAAAGGAAAAGGGAATAACTATGCAGCATTATCATAACGCAATGAGGATGGAAGAGGCGTGCCGTCTGCTTTGTTCGACGCTGATGAGGGTAGGGGATATCGCCGATAAACTCGGCTTTTCGGATATGCTTTATTTCAGCAGATGCTTTCACCGTTATACCGGGAAAAGTCCGAGCAGATACAGAAAGGAGAGCGCCCGTTTCATCTGAAACTGGCGCTCTCGTCAGAACAAGCTCCACTCGCTCCGATTATTTTGCTTCGCAAAAAATCAGTCGCCCGTTCCGCTGTTCTTCCTCTCCGCAAAAAGTATCACTCCGTTCAGCTGCTCGTTTGTAAACGCACTCGCAACGCTGAACTGTCGTTAACAACTTTTAGCGGTTATTGGTGCGTGTTCTCAATGTTTGACTCATATTATGCATCCTTGCATAAGCCTCGAGGGAGACACTAAGTTAATAAACTCGGATAGCGTATCCGAGAAGTAAAACTTTGAAGTTAGCAGTTAATCAGATAGAATAGCCCAAACCCTATTTTGGTTGTAAATAGGTTTGTCTACAGTCTGAGGAGAGCGCCCGTTTCATCTGAAACGGGCGCTCAAGTGATTCTTATTATTCAACATTACAGCTCATAATACCGAGTGCAAAAGGAAGCTGTGTTATTCTGTGTATTTCCTTTTGCTTGAAGCCGTTCTTTTCGTACCAGTTGCGGATCATTACGCTCTGGTGTACAGCACCTGCGTTAATGGTAGTACCGCCCATACGGTTGACTTCATTTTTGGCAAATTCAAGACACTTAGCGCCTACACCGCTGTTTCTGTTATCGGGTGTTACTGAAAAATACTGGAGTTCGTATTCTTTGTCCGATTTCTTTTCAAGAGCGAAGCAAGCTATCATCTCGTCATCTTTGAAAGCTCCGTAATATTTTAGTCCCCATTCCGTAGACAGAATAAGTTGATCCAGTGTAATAAAGCTTGCGTGGTTTGGACAGTTCATTTCCGTAATGCCGAAAGCCATAGCTTCCGTTTCATAGCTTTTGCGTATGACTTCTACGCACTGCGGCAGTTCATCTTTTGTTATTTCTCTGATATTCATAGCCTTCACCCTTTCGTTATGATTTTGTTGCTTCGATTTTACTACGAATTTATTAACCTTATTTTAACAGCTCAGAACAACATCATTTGCTCGTTATTGTCGGGAAATTCGCTGAGATAAGAAAAGATTTCATCCGGATTGCTCATGATATTATGCTTTTTGCATTCTTCGATGAAAATTCTGTACAGCTTTTTGCTGTTTTCGCTCGGACATTCATAGGCATTGCCGTATTTTCTTATGTATCGTTGCTTCATCCCGGGGAAATGTTTGTCAAGGGCAGAGTAGAAGTACTCTCTGTCGCCGTCTCTTATCGTTGTTCCCATACCGAAATTTACAATACCCTTGACGCCTGCGTCAAAGCAGTACGAAAGGATACCTCTCAGGTTTTCTTCGGTATCGTTTATATACGGCAGTACAGGAGATAGCCACACCACCGTAGGCACGCCTACGCTTTGAAACTGCTTTAACACCTCATATCTTTGCTTTGTGGTGCAGACATTAGGTTCAAGTATTCGGCACAGCTGTTCATCGTATGTGGTAAGAGTCAATTGAACAACGGCCTTTGCTTTTTGGTTTATGCTGATTAACAGGTCTTTGTCACGAAGAATAAGATCGGATTTAGTCTGAACAGCAACTCCGAAGCCGTATTTATCAATAATTTCAAGGCATCTTCTTGTCAGACAAAGTTTTTCTTCACAGTGCATATAAGGATCGCTCATTGAACCTGTGCCTATCATGCACAGACTTCTCTTTGATACGAGCGCCTTTTCAAGAAGCACAGGGGCGTTCTGTTTTACCTCAATATCCTCAAAGTCATGCCGCATATTATAGCAGTCCGAGCGTGCGTCACAGTATATACAGCCGTGAGTGCATCCCCTGTAGATATTCATACCGTTTTTTGCCGACAGTATACTTTTAGCGTCTACAAAATGCATATTATTCCCTTGCCATCAGGTGCTGATGCCTGCAAACTGTGTGTTGTACAGCTTTGCATAAGCACCGTTTTCACTAAGCAGTTTTTCATGATTGCCTGCTTCGACTACTTTGCCTTTATCGATAACTACTATCTTATCGGCGTCACGGATCGTAGAGAGTCTGTGCGCTATAATAAGGCTTGTTCTGCCTTTCATCAGCGCAAGCATAGCTTCTTGTATCTGCACTTCGGTTCGCGTATCTATGCTTGATGTAGCCTCGTCGAGAATCAGTATCTTCGGGTCTGCAAGCACAGCTCTTGCTATTGCTATAAGCTGGCGCTGTCCCTGACTCAGATTACCGCCGCCTTCGGACAGCATAGTGTGATAACCGTCTGACATCTTTTCGGCAAAATCAGCGACACGGGCTGTTTTAGCCGCCGCTATAACTTCTTCGTCGGTAGCGTCAAGCCTGCCGTAACGGATATTCTGCATTATCGTATCGTTGAATATTACGGTATCCTGCAATACTATGCCGATAGAGCCTCTGAGCTTCTTTTTCGGGATATCGTATATGCTTTGTCCGTCAAGCGTTATACTGCCGCCGTCAATGTCATAGAACCTTGTAAGAAGGTTTACGACTGTGGTTTTGCCGGAACCTGTAGCGCCGACTATGGCGAGCTTCTGACCGCTTTTGATCCATAGGTCGAAGTTTTGCAGCACCTTTTCACCGGGAACATAGGAGAAGTCGATATTGCTGAAAACAAGGTCGCCCTTTACATTTTCTATCGAAAAATCGCTATCCGTTCCTTCATCGGTCTCAGGCTCGGTATCCATTATTTCAAATACACGCTCAGCGCCTGCAATAGCAGTCTGTACAGATGAATACTGCTGTGCTATTTCGTTTATCGGCCTTGTAAAATTCTTGACATATTGCAGGAATGCCTGTATAGTACCGACCGTCATAACGCCTTTCAGCGCAAGAGGATTGAAGTCTATGATAAGAAAATATGCTCCGAAGCCTGCAACCAGCAAAAAGCTGATGTTTGAAATGACATTCATAAACGGTCCCATAACGCCTCCGCTAATCTGCGCTTTAATTGCCGCCTTCTGAAGATCGTCGCTTATCTTTCCGAACTCTTCGCAAGCCTTCTTTTCCTTTGAATATGCCGCTACCGTTTTGTAGCCCGATACCATTTCTTCAATATGGCCGTTAAGCTGTCCGAGCAGCGTCTGCTGAAGAGGGAAGTATTTTCTCATCAGCTTAGTGAGATTCTTTGTCACAATAAGCGTAAGCACTACTGCAGTAAGGCTGACGAGCGTCAGCATAGGCGAATAGTAAAGCATAAATACAAGGCATCCCACAAGAGTCAGCACGCCCGATACAAGCGACGCTATCGACTGTGAGACCGTATTCGATATATTTTCGACATCGTTTGTCATTCTGCTCATAATGTCGCCGTGCTGATGTGTATCGGTGTATTTTATGGGCAGGTATGATATCTTGTCAAACAGATCCTTTCTCATTGTCTTGACCGTAGTCTGAGACAGCTTAGCGGCAAATATGCCCTGAAAATAGGTAAGCACCGAGTTTGTAAGATAAACGCAGCCCAGAGCGATAAGGTAGAATATCATACCTTCGATATCTACATTTATCCTGTCATCCGAAAGGGTTATCTTGTCGATAGCCTGTCCCTGAAGGAAAGGAGCGACAAGGTTAAGTACGGTAACGACCAGCATTACCGAAAGAAGAAGTATCATAAGGTACTTGTTCTTACCGATATAGCCGATAAGCCTTTTCAGCGTGCCTTTGGCATTCTTGGGCTTTTCACTTCCCATAGCCATAGCCATGTGCGGAGGAGGACCGCCTCTGCCCATAATTCTTACGGGAGGATGTCCGTTAGCCATTTATCGCTTCCCCCTCTCCCTGCTTCATCTGTGAATAATAAATATCACGATAAACATTGCTTGTCTTCATAAGCTCGTCATGTGTTCCGAATGCGCAGATACTTCCGTTTTCAAGAACGGCTATCTTATCGGCTCTCATTACGCTTGCTATTCTCTGAGCTATCATTATTATTGTTACACCGCTGAGTTTTTCTCTAATAGCTTTATGAAGTTTTGCTTCGGTGCTTAAGTCAAGTGCTGAGGTGCTGTCATCAAATATAAGTATCTCGGGTTTTTTGACTATTGCTCTTGCTATTGCTATACGCTGCTTTTGTCCGCCCGACAGCGAAGCGCCCTTTTCACTTATCATAGTATCATAGCCGTCGTTGAATCCGTTAATAAACTCCTCAGCCTGAGCTATGCCTGCCGCTGTTCTTATTTCTTCGTCAGTAGCGTTTTCGCATCCCCAGCGGATATTTTCCGATACCGTACCCGAGAACAGCTCGCTTTTTTGCAGAACAAAGCCGATTTTGCTTCTGAGAACATCAACATTATAATCCTTGACATTTACTCCGTCAACGAGAACTTCGCCTTCGGTGGCGTCATAGAATCTCGGGATGAGATTTACAAGCGAGGTCTTGCCGCAGCCTGTTGCGCCGAGTATTGCTATCATCTGCCCCTTTTGTGCTTTCAGACTGATATGGCTGAGCACAGGCTTGCCCGATGAGCCCGGATAGGAAAAGCTGACATCTTTAAGCTCAACCGTTCCGTTGCTTTCTTCGGGAGTTATTTCTGTTCCGTCTGTAATGCTCGGCGTGGTATTCAGCACTTCGTTAACTCTCTTCATAGAAGCACTTGCTCGTGACACCTGCTGGAACATCATTCCGACCATCATAACAGACATAAGTATCTGTGTTATGTATGTTACCGCCGCCATAACATCGCCTACCATCATAGCTCTGGCTTCGATCTGAAATCCGCCTATCGTAATAATCGCAATGACAGAGGCGTTCATAATCACCATGAGTATGGGGTTAAGTGTTGCAAGCAGCTTCTGAACCTTAAGGTTTGTAGCCATAAGCTCGCTATTGGCGTTATCAAAACGGTTTATCTCATATTCTTCACGGGTAAATGCTTTTACGACTCTTGCGCCCGATACATTTTCCTGAACAACGCTGTTGACCTTGTCAAGCTTTGTCTGAACTACGCTGAAAAGCGGAGCGGCTTTTTTCATAATTAAAGCCAGAACGATAAGCTGAACGGGCAGAGAAATAACAAGCACTAAGCCGAAATTTACATTCAGCGTTAGTATTACCGCTATTCCTCCGATAAACTGCATACCTGTTCTTACAAACATACGAAGCGACATAGCGACAAATTCCTGAATGGCGGAAATATCGTTTGTGAGCCTTGTTACAAGCGAGCCGGTGGTAAACTTGTCCGTTTGCTGAAACGATAAATGCATAACCTTTGAAAAGGTAGCTTTTCTAAGGTCGTTGCCCATTTTTTGTGCCGCCGTAGTACCGAATGCCGCAGAGGCTATACCTCCGACAGCACCGATTATCGAAAAAGTGAGCATTTTTAATCCGGTAATAAGAATATACCTTAGGTTTTCGTCTGCTCCCGCTGTGCCCAATATACCGTTATCGACAATATCGGACATAAGAGTAGGCTGGAGCAGGTCCATACTGACTTCAAGTATCATTGCCAAGGGACATAGCACGGCAAATAGCCAGTACGGTTTTAAGTACTTAAGTACTTTCATCTGTGAGTCTCCTTCTGATTTTTTCAGCTGATAAGCCGAAAAAGCGAATAATATAGGGCGAAACCGTCTTTTCGGTTTACCGCCCGAGCTTCTGTATCACTTGTTTTTCGGTCTAAATAACTGCATTCTTTATAATATTATACACTTTTTAAATCTGTACTGTCAACAAACTGTCGGGCGATGAACGCAATTTTTCAGCAATTTTTCACATTTTGACTTGAATTTGCACGGTGGATAAGCTATAATTAAATAAATACGCAATATTGAAAGAAGGACGAAAATGAAAATTGCGATAGTAGGACTCGGCCTTATCGGCGGTTCAATATGCAAGGCGTTAAAGAAGAGTACTTTTCATCATATAATGGGACTTGACGCAGATGAAGAAGTGTGCAAAAAAGCTCTTGACTGCGGTGCTATAGATGAGATAATATCGGAAAACGAGCTTAGTGACGCCGATATGACTATGCTTTGCCTTTATCCCGAAACTATAGTAGATTTCGTTAACAAAAACAAGGATAGATTCAAAGCAGGTTCGATAGTTACAGACTCGTGCGGTGTTAAGGAATATGTAGTGACTCGCTGTACCGAAGCTCTTGAGCCGCTCGGAGTAATATTTGTCGGAAGTCATCCGATGGCAGGCAGAGAGTTTTCCGGCTTTGATTATTCTACCGATGATTTGTTTGTAGGCGCAAGTTATATCATTACTCCTTCCGAAAACACTCCCAAGATGGCTATAGACCTGTTATCCACGCTTGCCTGCTGTATGGGATTCGGCAAGGTCGTGACCGCTACTCCTAAACAGCACGATATAAATATAGCCTTCACCTCACAGCTTGCTCATGTCGTTTCAAATGCTTATGTAAAAAGTCCCTCGCTGTTCAATGCCGACGGATTCTCGGCAGGCAGTTTTATGGACCTTACCCGTGTCGCAAAGCTCAACGAGAATATGTGGAGCAGCTTGTTTATGTGCAATAAAGAGGCGCTTATGTTCGAGCTTAACACTATCATTGATAATCTCTGCAAGTACAGGGACGCTATGAATGACGATGATATAGATGCTCTCCGAGAGATTCTCCGTGACGGAAGAGAGAGAAAAGAGAAGAGCAATGAGCTTTATGCCGAACACGCAAGGAGAACCGTATAATATGCCCTCCTCAAAAAAGTCAAGGAGCTATGCTATAGCTCTCAGCGGCATACTCAGCGCAATATGTGTAGTGCTTATGTTCTGTACGGGTTTAATTCCGATAGGAGTGTACATTCTTCCTGCCGTCGCAGGACTTGTGGTCTGGATCATATACAGGGAGATAAGTCGTAAATGGGCGCTTTTGTGCTATGCGGCGGTTGCACTGCTTGCATTGCTGCTTACTCCCGATATGGAGGCAAAGCTTCTGTTCTTCGGTTTTTTCGGATATTATCCGATAATACGAGACCTTTTCACAAAGGTAAAGCCTGCCGTGCTGTCATTTCTTCTGCGCTTTCTGTGCTTTAATATCCCCGTAGTCGCTATATATGCGTTTTTACTCAATGTTCTCGGTATGGGACAGCTGCTTGAAGACTTTGCAGGCTTCGGTCAGTTTGCGGTGCTTGTGTTCTGGGCAATAGGCAATTTCACTTTTGTATGCTATGATGTCTGCCTTAATCAGCTGTCATATGTATATGAAAAATGGCTGAGGAAAAAAGTCAATCGTCTTATACGGTAGAATGAATCTGTTCCGTTTTTCGGGGCAGATTTTTTATTTTTGCAATACCGACTGAGAATAACGGCGAAATCAAAAAATCCGTCCTGCGTAAAGCAGAACGGATTTCTTATTTTGTTGTAATGGATTAATACATACCGCCCATTCCGCCGCCTGCGGGCATTGCGGGAGCAGGATTCTCTTCCTTCTTGTCAGCTACAAGGCTCTCTGTAGTCAGAACCATAGAAGCAACCGAAGCGGCATTCTGCAGTGCAGAACGAGTAACCTTTGCAGGATCAACGATACCGGCAGCGATCATATCGCCGTAAACTTCATTTTGAGCGTCAAAGCCGTAGCCTACCTTGCCTTCACGGCGGATAGTATCAATGATAACAGAGCCTTCAAGACCTGCATTGGTAGCTATCTGGCGAACGGGTTCTTCAAGCGCACGGAGAACTATCTTAGCACCTGTCTTTTCGTCACCCTCAAGAGTAGCGATAAGAGCCTCTACAGCGGGCATAGCGTTGATGAGAGCTGTACCGCCACCTGCTACGATACCTTCCTCTGCACCTGCCTTAGCAGCAGCGAGAGCGTCTTCGATACGAAGCTTCTTTTCCTTCATCTCTATTTCTGTAGCAGCACCGACCTTGATAACAGCAACACCGCCTGCGAGCTTTGCAAGTCTTTCCTGAAGCTTTTCCTTGTCAAATTCGCTTGTTGTGCTGTCCATAGCTGTTCTTATCTGTGCGATTCTTGCCTGAATATCTTCAGTAGAACCTGCACCGTCAACTATAGTGGTGTTTTCCTTTGTGATAGTTACGCTCTTAGCACGGCCGAGCTGATCGATAGTTGCGTCCTTAAGCTCAAGTCCGAGATCGGATGTGATAACCGTACCGCCTGTGAGTATTGCGATATCCTGGAGCATTTCCTTGCGTCTGTCACCGAAGCCGGGAGCCTTTACTGCAGCGCATACGAATGTACCACGCAGTCTGTTGAGGATAAGTGTTGTAAGAGCCTCGCCCTCGATATCTTCAGCAATGATGAGGAGCTTCTTGCCTGCCTGTACTATCTGCTCAAGAACAGGGAGTATTTCCTGAATGTTGGAAATCTTCTTGTCTGTGATAAGGATATATGCGTCGTCAAGATTAGCTACCATCTTGTCTGTATCTGTTGCAAAGTAGGGTGAGATATAGCCTCTGTCGAACTGCATACCTTCAACAACTTCGCTGTAGGTCTCGGCTGTTTTGCCTTCTTCAAGAGTTACAACACCGTCTGTTGTAACCTTTTCCATAGCTTCAGCAATCAGCTTGCCGACAGATTCGTCGCCGGAAGATACTGTTGCAACTCTTTCAATGCCTTCGCTGTTTTCGATAGCCTTAGAGTTCTTCTTTATCTCTGCTACAGCAGCGTCAACTGCCTTTGAAATACCACGCTTAACATCCATGGGGTTAGCGCCTGCTGCAATGTTCTTCATACCCTCTCTGATGAGAGCCTGAGCGAGCAGAGTAGCTGTTGTTGTACCGTCGCCTGCTGCGTCGTTAGTCTTTGTGGATACTTCCTTAACGAGCTGTGCGCCCATGTTCTCGAAAGGATCTTCAAGCTCGATTTCCTTTGCTATGGTGACACCGTCGTTTGTGATAAGGGGAGCGCCGAACTTCTTGTCGAGTACAACATTTCTGCCCTTGGGGCCAAGTGTTATTTTAACTGTGTCAGCAAGCTGATCGATGCCTGCCTGTAAAGCCTTACGAGCTTCTTCTCCGTAAATAATCTGCTTTGCCATTGTAATTTGTCCTCACTTTCAATTATTCTACAACTGCGAGGATATCTTCCTCACGAAGTATTGTATATTCTTCTCCGTCAACCTTGACTTCTGTGCCGGAATATTTGCTCATAAGCACCTTGTCGCCCACCTTTATCTGTACGGGAACGAGCTTTCCGTCAACTGTCTTGCCCGGACCTACCGCTACAACCTCGGCTACCTGAGGCTTTTCCTGTGCGGCGCTTGTAAGTATGATACCGCCCTTTGTTGTTTCTTCTGCCTCGAGCATTTTAATAACTACTCTGTCTGATAATGGCTTTATTGTCATCTTAGTGACCTCCTTTTTATAGTTGCGCCGCTGTTAACTGCGGCGTTGCTTTTTTGTATCGTTTAGCACTCTTAGGTAATGAGTGCTAACCGCTGATTATTATTGTAATCACTTTGGCAGTAAAAATCAAGGGGTAAAACGCTATTTATATCAAATTTGTGAGATTGCGATAAAACATAATAGCGTTTTTTGTAGTTTTTTATGCAAATCTACACACAGAATTAACGCTTTTTTGAAAAAAGTGTTGAAAAATGTCTCAGAGGTATGTATAATATAAAGAGGACAGAATTAGATTCTTGTCTGCAAATTAACTTATTATACAGAATAATCAGCGGAGGCGCCGATATGTCAAAGAAGATACTTATTGCCTGCGACAGCGAACAGGTATCGGACTTCATTTCTAATTTTGCTGCAAAAGAAGGCTTTACAGTAAGAGTAATATGTGATATCAGCTGTGATATTCAGCATGTTGTGCGTGAATGCTGTATATTGCATCCCGACATTATTTTTCTCGGAGGGTGCTATCTTGAAGCTGAGCAGGAGTGCCGTCATTCTTCGCTGATGTCGGATATTTATGTTCTTGGCAAAGATGATGTCCACTCTTTGCAGCTTCCGCTTGATATAAAAGAACTGACTGCAATATTTGAAAAGTACAACACAAAACACATCGGCGAGTGCGGTACGCTTAAGATTGACAATGAGAGAAATTGTGCCGTTGTCGGTGATAAGGTATATCCGCTGAGCCTTACAGAGCTTGAGATACTGCGTTGCTTTATAATGAACCCAAACCGTGTTTTCAGTAAAGAACAGCTTGCGTATGAAGTGTTCGGACCGGATGTTGCCGATGCCGACAGACAAGCAGAAGAGGCGGTAGGAGAACTCAAATCAAAGCTTGACGGCTTATCTTCCAAATGGAGTATACGGCTTTTATGGGGTGTTGGATATAAATTTGAGGTAAATGAATAAAACAAGGCGGTAGCATTTCAAACGAAATGCTACCGCCATTATTATTTAGTCTTTGAACACGGCATTTTCAAATTCTTCGTATGCCTCACGGTTATACTTAAGATAATCGAATTTGTAATCCGACGGAACTCTGCCTTCGGTAAATGCTTTAAGTCCTTCATAGATACTGTCTGCATCGGTATGAACTATATATTGACCGTTTTCGATAAGAGAGCCGCCGACAGATGAGAAGTCGGAAACTATAATCGGCAGATGTACAGCTCTTGCTTCAAAGATAACAAGCGGTTGACCTTCGTGTATTGAAGGAAGCAGGAAGCAGTGGCACTGTGAAAGCATACCGAATGGATTTGAAAGGTTTCCTGTCAGTATGACTCTGTCCGTAAGTCCCAAATCTTTTATCTGTCTGTTAAGCTCCGCTTTAAGAGGACCTTCACCGAGAATATACAGCATAACCTTGTCGTTTTCTTCGGCAAGTCTTGAAAAAGCGTAGATAAGCTCTGCTTGGTTCTTTTCGGGTGACAGACGGCCTACCGAAATAAATCTGATATATCCGTTGTCCGTTCTTTCCTTACTGCCTGTTACGGTCATACTGCCGTTTTGAATTTCAAATTCACTCTCGGGCTGGAGCGGGATAAGGCGCATATTAACGGAAGCTCCGTTGCCTGATGCTATGCCGTAGTAATAGTCTTCGCCGTTCTGTATTATCTTTCCGCTTTCAGCACCGCTCAGTACATTCTCAAAGTTTACTGAGTTCTTACAGTAATAGAACTTTTCTGCAGGAGCTTTTCCTGCGAGTTTTTCTCTGTTGACTTCCATTATCTGTTTACTGCACGATACAAGTCTGTCGAACATAGGATACAGCGCAAATATCTTCTTAAGCCACTTGAATCTTATTTCGTACTCGGACATCATATCGTTATGCATCCATATGCAGTGTCTTGCGTCCTTCTGCGCAAGGCAGAGTGTTGCATAGAATATATTGTATCCTTCGTAGTCGATGATATAGTCAAATTTGGAGTCGCCGTATATTCTTCTGAATTCCATCTCGTATACCTTTTTGGGATATACTTTTTTGAAGAAAGCGTTTCTGGGACCGCACTGCATATAGAACATATTTCTCATACCGCCAAATAAGGTCTTGAGATATATCTTCTGACGGACTACGACTCTGACTCTCGGGTCAATCTGAAGTATCTTTTCACGCTGTGCGGCGTCTTTGGTATCGTCTACTATGACCGTAACATCATACTTGTCATAATCAAACTGTTTGAGAAGGTTAAGCATAGCGGTACCGATGCCGTTAACCAGCATAGGTCCCTTTGAGATCAGTACTTTTTTCTTCTTTTCGGCACAGCAGTCGATGACCTTGACATTTTCCCATTCTCCCGAGAATATTGCTCTTGTTACCTTTTTTGAGATAGAGCCTATGGGATAATCGCAGCACCAATCTTTTATCTTGTTATATCTGTCCTTGTTTTGCTCGAATACATTTTCTATATCGTTTACCCAGTCACAGAGTGTGCCGAGATCGTCTGTATACGGGCCTGGGAGTGAATCGAGCCCGAAATACATTCCTCTGTCCTTTTCGTAGCTCTCAGCATCTGTGATATAAAACAGAACCGGTCTTCCCGTAGCAAGATAATCGAAATATATGCTTGAATAGTCGCTTATCAGTATATCGGTAACACCGAGTATAACATTTGCGTCCATCGTAGCGGGAACGATATAGTCATATTCGGCGAGCTTGTCCTTTATCAGACTGTAAACTACCTGGTGCACCTTGACAAGCACCTGATATTTGCTTGTGTCGATAGATTCGTCAAGCCTTCTCTTCAGTTCTTCAAAGCCGTCAACGCTGAGATCGGGCTTACCGTAGCTCTGACCTTTCCAGGTAGGAGCGTAAAGTATTATCTTCTTATTAGGATCGACATTTACGCCCGAGCGTCTCAGCTCATCGTATATGTCTTCCTTTTTGGTGTTTACGAGCGTATCAAGACGGGGGTAGCCTTCCTCTATGATTTTTCCGGTTGCAAGTCCCCGCATCTTGAAAGCGTCAAGATAGATTTCGGTAAGGAACGGATTTGCAGAAAGAACGTAATCTGCGTGAAGGAAATTCCTTGTCATATTGAATGCGTTGAGAGGACCTGTTGGCTCATCGTGACATAAGTGCTTTAACGGGATACCGTGCCAAGTGTTGATATATATCTGTCCTGGTTTCTTTACAAAATAGCCGTAGAACGACACATTATTGATGAGGTATTTTGCACTTGCAAGATACTTCAGGTATTTTTTTGAACCGAACTTTACAAATGATATGTTGCTGTACTGCTTTTTGCAGCGTTCAATCAGCTCTAAGTGATCTTTGGGCTCGTCAAGCACCCATATGTGTTTATATCCGGCATATTCCGGATCGTCAACAATCGCATTGAACAGAGCGAGCGGACCGCAGAGCATCCCTCTGCCGTAAAACGACTCATATAAAATAACATTCTGCTTTATCCGGCAGTGCCTGTAATATCTGTAGTACCTGTTGTTTCTTCTTTCGGCAGGTGAAGATAAATAAGACTTTGCACCTTTAGAAATAAGCTCAAAGGTTTTACCGATTTTCCACTTAGTATTACTCAGATTCATTTATAGACCTTTCCTTAATCTTCTTTGGTTCAGCTATTTTCCTCAGTATCAGCTCTTCAAGCTTGTTATAGCGGCATAGCTTTATTATTAGTTTTATTATTATCGCGACAGCAAGCGAAATCAATACAAAAATAACATAGTTCAGCCACGGATTTTCTGTAAGCAAAGCGAGATTTTTGAACCAGTAGCCTCTTATGAGTGTATGGGTAAGGAAAATTATCGTAGAATATGTTCCCAAAAATTTAAATGTGTGAGATATGCCCGGAATATTGTCAATAAACAAGAAAGCAAATATTATCACCATAACCGGAATCACGCTGTCCCATATTTCAACAAAGTCGCCTTTAAGTACACCCTGGCGCAGTTTATAGAAGATGAACAGAACAGCGCAGGAACCGATAAATGCAGTAATCTTTGCAAAAACAGGAAGCTTTCTATATCCGGTTTTGATGGTGCAAAGTGCGTCGGTACGGGCAAATACGATTCCCAAAGCTATACAAAGAAGCCATCTTGTAAGCGGCACAACATCTATGCCGCACGCTGCCGGAATAAGAGCAGATGCAGCTAAAATCAAGATTGCACCGCACTTATCGTAAAGCTTATTCAATAGCGGTATCAGTATTATAATAACTATTGCAAGTGACATATACCACCATGTTGCATTGAATGTCGGCGTACCGAACAGCTCCGCAATTCCGAGAGCGTCAATCAGCATTTTCCATGCCGCCGCAAATATACCGCCCTTGCCGTAAACATTTTCTATGTTCCAGCTGCTGTTAACAAATAATGAAGTAATTATCGACAATACATAAATGAAGAAAAACTCCATCATCATCCTGAAGTAGCGGTATGCGACGAACCGTGAATCCCCACCGTTCCATTTCTTATAAGAGCAGGTGAGTCCGTATGCACTTAAAAACACATATATTCCGACGCAAATCTTGAAGAAGTTGGCAAAGGTATTGACATCACTCTCTGCAAACGGCGAAAAATCAAGCGTTGCACCTTCATATCTTTCGGGAGCAAGGTACATATGATGAAAAATCATCATAAGAATAGCTATGCCCTTGCATATCAGAGTGTCGTTCAGCGTGAATTTATCTTTCGTCATTGTTACTTGTCGCTGAGATCCTGTTTAATCTGTGTTGTTGAAATCTCCGGCGTTCTCGGCAGATACACTACCTCGCAGTATTCCTTGAGAAAATCAAACTTTCCCTTCCAGTCGTCACCCATAACAAATGTGTCAACATGATACTCCTTGACATCATTTATCTTCTGATCCCAGCATGTCTCGGGGATAACCAGGTCAACATAGCGGATAGCTTCAAGCAGCTGTTTTCTTATCTCGTAGCTGAAGTAGCACTTCTTCTGCTTCTCGTTCCAGTTGAATTCATCCGTTGAAAGCACAACTATAAGATAGTCGCCGAGAGCTTTTGCCCTTTTGAGCAGCTCAATGTGGCCGTAGTGCAATAAATCGAAAGTTCCGTAAGTGATTACACGCTTCATATTATTGTTTCCTTTCTTTTCCTAATTGTTTTTTTGTTCTGTATTGTAAAAATGACCGTTCCTATCGTTTTGTGAAGGTGGAGTCATATAGTCGCCGTACATATTCGTAAGAAGCTCATGATATCCGTAGGGTGCAGGAAAAAGCTCATGCTCGAACTCAAGCTTGACGCTCTTTTTAAACCACTGAGCATCATAAGTTTCTCTGGGGTAGCCATGACCGCCGCTTACTGTCGCAAGCATCTTGCCGTTACAAAACAGCCCTGCAAAGCTTATGACAAAGATGCGTAAAGCTACGACCATGCCACGTGGAATGATTTTAAGGAGCCTGTACAACAGTTTTGCGGATTTTTTTGTATAATCAAAATCAAATTCTGCATCCTGTTTTGCAATAAGTGCGTAGGTTGTCGTACTTACCCATTTGAATACAAAGCCTGCTATTTTTTTGCTTGACGGGCATTTATCGGCAGGGAAAATATCTATGTGTATGCCTTTATTCATTTCCACGCCTTTGAGAAAAGGGAAATAAACCTCTGTGCCGAGCTTGCAGAGCTTTGAAAAGTGAAAAGGATAACCCTTGTCTGTGTGACTGTTTTGTAAAAATAGTCCGTTTGGAAGATTGTTTTTGCAGACCTTAGCGAGCTTTTTGTAATCTTTCTTCGGCATGATGACATCTATATCATCGTCCCACGGGATAAAGCCCTTGTGCCTTACCGCTCCAAGCAATGTGCCTGCTGTGATAAAATATGTCAGACCGTTTGTTTTGCATAGCTTATCGAACTCTTTGAGTATCTGCAGTTCGGTGTTTTTCAGTTGTGCAAGTTGTTCTTCAGACAGTTTTTCAGCCACTGTTTCAGCCTCCGATAAAACACAGCAGTATAGATACGCTGTTATACTGAAGTGTGTGTAAAAATGCGTAAAGCATACCTATATTATTATACACTGTCTATATAGTTTTGTCAACTTCTGTAGGTTCGTCGTGATGCACAATAAAGCGGTATATGCAGACTATTTATTTTACTTGTTGATAAACATTTATTTACAATGTTCTTTTACTTTTCCAAATTAAAAACAGCACTTATTTGGTGCTGTTTTCGTTGTAATTAAACTCCCATTTTTTTGTTGTAAGCCGCACAGACCTCTTTTGCCGTTCCCTGCATTACCTGAACGCCGTGATCAAGCCAGAGTGCTTTGTCGCAAAGCTGTTCGATGGACTTCATATTATGCGAAACATAAAGCAGTGTTGTTCCATTAGACAGCATCGCCTGCATACGCTCCGAACATTTCTTCTTGAAGCGTACATCGCCTACAGACAGTATCTCGTCTGCTATCAGTATATCGGGCTGTACAGATGTAGCTATTGAGAAGCCGAGTCTTGCCTTCATTCCCGAAGAAAAGTTCTTTACAGGAGAGTCGAGAAATTCCTGAAGCTCGGAAAACTCTACTATCTCATCGAATTTTTCCTCTATAAAGGATTTCTTATATCCCAGCAGAGTGCCGTTCAGATATATATTTTCTCTTGCGGTCATATTGGGGTCGATTCCTGCACCAAGCTCAATGAGTGCCGCTACCGAGCCTTTTACATCCACCGTTCCCTTGTAGGGCTTCAGTATTCGGCTGATAACCTTGAGTAAAGTCGATTTACCTGCGCCGTTTGTGCCTACAAGTCCCCATGCTTCTCCCTTCTTTATCTGAAGGTTTATGTCCTTTAGCGCAATAAATTCCTGAAACATAAGTTCATGACGGAGCAGTCTTACTACATATTCTTTTATATTGTCGACCTTCATATTCGCTTTGTTGAAGCGAACTGTGACATCTTTTACATCTATGATATAATCTTCCAAACCGACACCTCCGTCAGATGTACAGAATAAACTTGTCCTGTTTGTCACGGAAAATAACAGTACCGAGCACAAAGAACAGTGCGGCATACGATACGCCGAGAATTATTGTTTTGATATCGGATATGCATCCCGAGTAGGCAATATCCCTGAACTGCTTGATATAGATATAAAGCGGGTTCAGATTCTCAACCAAAAATTTCATCCAGTCGGGTAGTATATCAACCGGATAGAATATTGCCGAAGCGTACATCCACATTGTAGTAAAAGCGTTGTAGATATATCTTGTATCACGGAAGAAAACGTGCATCTCAGCTAAGAAAAAGCCCAATCCGCAGGCGAATATATACGCTTCTATCGTAATAAGCGGGAACAGCAGCATAGTCCAGTAAAACGGAGAACCGGTGAAAATAAGAACTATAAGCAAAGCTCCCAGCGACAGCACGTAGTCGACCATACAGCTCGTGATTTTGGATAAAGGGAACATATATTTTGAAACATATGTCTTCTTAAGCAGAGCTGCGTTTGATGTGATACCGTCCATAGCCTTGTTCGTTGCGCCTACAATAAAGTCGTAAAGCGTTCTTCCGACCAGAAGATATACGGGAAAATTCGGTATATTGCGGTCGAACAGCTTTGAAAAAACGACATACATTACTATCATTATAAGCAGCGGATTGAGTACGCTCCATACATATCCGAGCACGCTGCGTCTGTATTTCAGCTTCAGGTCTCTTGAAACCAGCTGTACAAGCAGATCCTTGTAATTGAATACTTCAAGAAAACCGCCGGTCTTGTCCTTGCGAACCAGTGTCATTTTTACCTCCGTCAGTCAAAGCTCTTGTTGTGCCTTAACTTGTTGTAGAGCTTTGAACCAAGAATCTTGTTGTATCCGTTAAGCCCTATATGCATTCTGTTGAGCATTTTGAGTATTTTGCAATGCTTGCGGCTCATCTCATACACCTTCGTGTATTCTGCCTTCATATAGCTCATCATATCGTCTGCAAGCTTTCTGCCTTCTTTTCTGTTTTTGTCGCACAGCAGAGAAGTGACAAGGTAGCTGAGAAGAAGCAGGTGTGTTTTTTTGGCAGTATACATTGCCGGAGCGCCGTCAAGCTTTTTGCTTTCTTCGGTCATACGCCTCAGTACCGTCTCGGTGTGTCCTATGCGCTTCAGCTGATTCTCGGCGGAAACGCTCTGGGTAACATCGCCTATGCGGTATTCGTATATGAATAAATCAAGCGGAAGTATGCTCTTTGCTTTACAGCAGGGGAAGGTCGCATACTCGTGGTCTTCATAGAACACCTTCTCGGATAAGCGGATACCTTCGCTTTTATAGAAATCGGTGCGGTAGGTTATACCGTGAAAGGTAAGACTGCGGTCAAAGTCCTTCCAATTGCTCATAACCTCGTCCATAGTGTATTTTTTTCCGAACTGTGACGGGAAGCATCTCCAGTTCTTAATCTCACCGTTTGAAATGTTGATGGTATGGTGAGGAGTAAGAACGACATCTGCGTCGGTTTCTTTAAGTGCGTTTACGAAAGCCGGAAGATTCTCAGTTAAGAACCAATCGTCAGCGTCAAGTACCTTAAGATACTTACCTGCGGCTTTGTCACTGCCTGCGTTTATTCCCGAACCGTGACCGCCGTTTTCTTTGTTTATAAGGCTTATCGAACAGGGATATTTTTCTATATATTCTTCGGCTATCTTTTCACAGCCGTCGGTAGAACCGTCGTTTACAACAATTATATCAAGCTCGTCCGTACATTCGCATAAAAGCGAGTCAAGACACTTTGCAAGAAACGGCTTGCTGTTGTAGGAGGGGATTATTATACTCAGTAT
This sequence comes from uncultured Clostridia bacterium, assembly GCA_945921515.1. Classification (GTDB taxonomy): domain Bacteria; phylum Bacillota; class Clostridia; order Oscillospirales; family Ruminococcaceae; genus Ruminiclostridium_E. The sequence goes on from CAMEKR010000006.1 coordinate 21,933, forward strand.
TTTATCCATTCTTGTTATCCTTTTTCAGCTTCGAAAGTCTGTTTTCTTTTATTCCTTTAAGGGTATATTTAAATGCTTTGAACGGGCTTATGCCGCTCAGCATTTTTCTCTTTGCAAATGAGTAATATGCGGCGTAAAGCACCGACAGGAAAAGTCCCATTATATACCGTGTGGTATTTCCTCTGTTTATGAAGAATTCCTCATCGTAGCCTTTGAACCAGGTCGACTGAGTCTGAGCAACGCTTGCAAGCTCAAAAGGGTAGTGGTATATTCTGAGCTTCGCTTTACGGCACTGGGTAAGAAATCTGAACTCTTCTTCGGCTCCGTTGCCCGAACCTGCTCCCATGTTTTCATCAAACAGAATACCCGATTCCAGCAGTTTTTCACGCCTGAAGGTTATCTGCCACGAGCTTACGCTCATAAGGTCTTTATAACCGAGTTTATTAATTCTATTGCCCCATTTTGCTGTTCTGCCGACCATATCAAAAATGATAATATCGGCATCGGGAATACTGTCGTACGCTTTTTTTACTGCGTCATCGTAGCCGTCGCTGAACACCTCGTCGTCATCGCAGATTATGCATATATCGGCGTTAGACTTTGATATGGCAAGATTTCGGCTTTTTGTCAGGCCTCTGTCGGTAACGGAAAAAGTCCGTATATGTGCTTTGCCGGTCAATTCTTCTTTATATCCGTTTTCATCGCATTGATTTATTATGACCGTGTCGGATACTATATGAGAACGGTTTATCATATCGCCGCTGTCCTGCAAAAACATACACGACAGCAGTATTTCGGTTTTTGCCAAACAATCAGCTCCTTTTTCGCTGTATAAACGGGTATCAGCTAATACACATATACACTTTATTATACAACTATCATACTAAAAAGTCAACCGCAACCGATAAAACAAGCGGCGCTTTGCAAAAAGTGTCTGCAAAACGCCGCCTAATATTATATTTATGCCGTTTCTTCGGCAAAGTTTCCTGTATACAGGCTGTAGTACTTGCCCTTCTGTGCAATAAGCTCATCGTGCGTGCCTCGCTCGATTATTCTGCCTTGCTCAAGTACCATTATGCAGTCTGAGTTTTTGACGGTAGAAAGCCTGTGTGCTATAACAAAAGTGGTTCTTCCGTGCATAAGAGCGTCCATACCTGCCTGCACCTGCTTTTCGGTACGGGTATCTATAGATGATGTAGCCTCGTCGAGAATCAGAACCGGAGGGTTTGCTACAGCGGCTCTTGCTATAGACAGAAGCTGACGCTGTCCCTGACTCAAGTTTGCTCCGTCACCCGATAGCATTGTTTGATATCCATCGGGCAGCCTGCGGATAAAACTATCGGCATTAGCAAGCTTTGCGGCGGCGATACACTCTTCGTCGGTAGCATCGAGCTTACCATAGCGGATATTGTCCATAACAGTACCTGTGAACAGGTTTGTCTCCTGGAGTACAACACCAAGCGACTTGCGCAGCTCCGATTTATTGATCTTGTTTATATTTATTCCGTCATATCTTATCTTTCCGTCCTGGATATCGTAAAAGCGGTTGATAAGGTTTGTTATTGTGGTCTTTCCTGCACCCGTAGAGCCTACGAATGCAATCTTTTGACCGGGCTTTGCGTACAGCTTGATATCGTGCAGTACCATCTTATCTTCGGTATAGCCGAAGTCAACTCCGTCAAATACTATCTCACCTTCCTGACGCTTGTACGACACCGTTCCGTCAGCCTTGTGCGGGTGCTTCCAAGCCCATTTGCCTGTGCGGTGATCAGCCTCTGTGATCGTTCCGTCTTCGGTGATTTCTGCATTGACAAGCTGAACATATCCGTCATCGTGCTCTGCCTTCTGATCCATAAGATCGAACAGCCTGTTTGCACCTGCCGAAGCCATTATGATGAATGTCATCTGCTGGCTGAGCTGAGAAATCGGCATGGTAAAGTTCTTGTTAAGCGTGCAGAATGAAATGATTGTACCGAGTGTAAGTCCCGGGAAACCGTTTGTGAAAAGCACGGCACCGAGTATTGCACACAGAACAAAGCTTATATTGCCTATATTGGCGTTTATCGGCATAAGAATATTTGCGTACTTATTCGCCTTATTCGCGCTGTCTCTGAGGCGGTCGTTTATCTTTACAAAGTCATCTATTGCTTCCTGCTCGTGACAGAACACCTTAACTACCTTCTGACCGTCGAGCATCTCCTCAATGTATCCGTCGACCTCGCCTATATCGTGTTGTTGTGCGCCGAAGTATATGCCTGATTTTGCGGCTATCTTCTTTGTAACAACAAGCATGGCAGCTGCCATACCTACAGCAAGTATAGTCATAGGGATACTCATTATTATCATCGAAACAAGTGTTATTATTATTGTAGCTGAGCAGTTTATCACTTGCGGAACGCTCTGACAGATAAACTGTCTGAAGGTGTCTATATCGTTTGTATAAACCGACATTATATCACCGTGCTGGTGTGTGTCGAAATACTTTATCGGGAGCTTTTCCATATTGGTGAACAAATCGTCACGGAAGTTTCTGAGAGTGCCCTGTCCTACATTTACCATTATTCTGTTGTAGGCATATCCTGCGGCAACGCCTATGATAAATACAATCGCCAATCTCAGCATTGCGAATGCAAGAGGAGTGAAATCTGCGGCAGAGCCTTGCTTGACAAGCGGCTTGATATAATCGTCTATCAGCGACTGCACGAATATCATTCCGACAAGCGAGGTCACCGCCTGTATCAGAATGCACACGACAACGCATATACAGGAGAATCTGTAATTTTTAAAAGTATATTTTATTATGCGGCCAAGCAGTTTCATCTGATCTTTAGGAGAAGTATCGGGTCTTTTGCCCATTTTTTTATTATCCATATAAAAGCACTCCTTTCCTTAGTTTTGAGGACGGTCGAAGTCGCCGCCGTCTTTTGTCTGCGATTCGTATATATCCTTGTATATCTCGTTACTTGCGACCAGCTCTTCGTGTGTGCCTATTCCGTTTATCATTCCATCGTCAAGGACAACTATGCGGTCGGCATTCATGACGCTTGATACTCGCTGTGCTATAATAATTTTTGTGGTATTTGGTATATTCTTTGCAAAGGCTTCTCTTATCTTTGCGTCGGTTGCGGTATCAACTGCACTGGTAGAGTCGTCAAGAATAAGTACAGCAGGCTTTTTCAGCAGCGCTCTTGCAATACAAAGACGCTGTTTCTGTCCTCCCGATACATTGGAGCCGCCTCTTTCGATAACGGTATTGTATTTATCGGGCAGGCGTTCTATAAATTCATCTGCACAGGCTGATTTGCACGCTTCTATGCATTCTTCCTCGGTGGCGTCTTTATTGCCCCAGCGAAGATTATCAAGAATAGTACCCGAGAAGAGAACATTTTTCTGAAGAACTACCGATACCTTGTCTCTAAGCAGCTTCATATCATAATCTTTAACATCTGTTCCGCCTATCTTTACAGTACCTTCCTGAACATCGTATAGACGGCTGATAAGGTTAACAAGGCTTGTTTTTCCACAGCCTGTTCCGCCGATTATTCCTATTGTTTCGCCGGATTTGATATGGAGATTTATATTTGTGAGGACTTCGTCCTCGCTTGTTTTATGATATCTGAAGTGTACGCCTTCAAAGTCTATATCACCGTTTTTGATTTCGGTTATGGGGTTTTCAGGCTGTTTTAAGTCGGGCTCTTCTTTCAGCACTTCCGATATTCTTCTTATGCTTGCAACACTCATAGTAAGCATAACAAATATCATCGAGAGCATCATCAGGGACATCAGCGAACCCATAACATAGCTGAACAGAGAGGTAAGCTCGCCTACCTTAAGCGTTCCGCCGACAATAAACTTTGCACCGAACCAGCATATAGCCATTATACAAGCGTATATTACAAGCATCATAACGGGATTGTTGAAGGCAAGTGTGCTTTCTGCCTTTTTGAACATCTTATACAGATTGCCGGAGGCTTTTTTGAACTTCTCGTTCTCGTAATCTTCACGCACATAAGTCTTTACAACTCTTATGCCCGATATGTTTTCCTGTACGCTTGCATTCAGGTCGTCGTATTTTGTAAAAGCAACATTGAATATCTTCATGGCTCTGAGCATAATGATGACAAGCACTATTGCAAGGAATACAATAGCACCTAAGAAGATCAGGCTCATATTGACATTTACAAAAAAGCACATAACCATACTGCTTATTAGCATAAGAGGAGCTCTTACCGCTATTCTTATTACCATCTGATAAGCGTTCTGTACGTTAGTGACATCAGTTGTCATACGGGTAACCAGTCCTGCTGTACTGAACTTGTCTATGTTTGAGAAGGAGAACCGCTGGATATTACGGTACATAGCTTCTCTCACATTGCACGCAAAGCCTGTTGAAGCACTTGCGGCATATTTTCCTGCCATCATTCCGGCAAAAAGACTTACCATCGCAAGCACTATCATTATACCGCCGTACAGCAGTATGTTGTTCATATTGTTCTTTTCTACACCCTCGTCTATAAGCATAGCCATAACAAAAGGAATTATTACCTCCATTACGACTTCAAGGGCAGAGTAGAGCGGAGCAAGTATTGAATCTTTTTTGTATTGTTTTACCTGACGGAGCAATTCTTTCATCGATCTGCCTTCCTTTCCTTTGTGTTTTATATATATTTTCAAACAGCTTTTAATAGCTGCTCAATTCTGAATAATCGGGGCATAAGCCTGTGGCGTTTATTCGATATATCTTATAAATCTGCATTGTTAATCATACACCAAAACCGCTTGAATGTAAAATACAAATATGTTATAATCAATAAAGAACATTTATCGTTGATTATAAAAAGGAGCATAATATGAATACTACACAGCTTGAGTGTTTTCTTGCCGTAGCCGAAACGCTGAACTTCTCAAAAGCGGCAAGTCTTGTTAATATCAGTCAGCCGGCGGTAAGTCACCAGATATCATCTCTTGAAGCAGAACTCGGAGTCCGTCTTTTTATGCGTACAAATAAAAGTGTTCAACTAACAAAAGAGGGCTTACGCTTTTTGCCCGATGCAGAGCTTATTGTGAAGACTGCGGCAGAATCTGTACACCGTCTGGGAGCCGCCTCCAATGAGATAAAGCAGAGCATAGGCATAGGAGCACATAACAAGTATGAACTTGACGCAATAGTTCCGGTTATGCGGGAAATGAAGGAAAAGTATTCCTTGTTTGATCCCGATATAACTATAATGCCGTTCAAGTCGCTGGATAATCTGCTTGAAGAGAATAAACTGCAGATTATACTTGCAATTAAAGGTGAAGATGAGCGACCGAAAGAAGAGTTCTTTACCGAACTGTGTAAGTGTCCGATTAAGTTGATATGTTCATCCGACAGCGAGCTTGCACATAAAAAATCCGTAACGATGGCTGATATCGGCGGAAAGCGATTGGTGCTCCTAAAGCGCCATAAGTGTGCGGAAGCGGCAACGGCGGTATATATGCAGCTCGGTATGCCTAACAGCTCAGATGTAATTGTGGCAGACAACTGTGAAACTGCGTTTGCCATTGTGAAAGCAGGACTTGGAGTGACCGTATATCCGTTTTTGCCGTCCATGAAAGAAGAGGGACTCGGTTATATTGATATTGAAGGGATTTCTCCCGCATCGTACGGACTGTATTCAAAGAAGCTTGTCAAGGGCGAGCTTGCCTGCGAGTTTGTGAATACGGCAAAGAAAGTATTTCAGAGTATCGACAATTTTGAAGAGCGATAGTATTATAACAAAGCAAGCTGCTGTGAAAACAATATGTTTTCACAGCGGCTTTTGTGTTTATTCTATATGCACAACTGAGAGAAAATTCCATCTTTAACCAATAGAGCTAAAGATGGAATATGTATATTTATCAGAACGATCTGATATATCTTAAAATTCTGTGTTTGCTCAAGTCGAAACTTGAAGGACAATAGTACTGCTCTAAACCTATGCTGTCAGCTTCTTCATAATCAACATCGGTAATGTTAAGATTCTCATCTAAAGTATAATACTCTCTTACTTGAACTACAAGCGTTCTGTCTGTGTATTTATACACATAATAATAATACATTGTAGCATGAGTAATACCGTCTGTGCTCTGATAATTGCAGCATTCGATATGATCGTATGCATCGTCGGTGTCACATACATGGATTTCATTGGGGTCGCCTAAACGCTTCTCAACATAAAGTAAGAAGTCATCTGCATCATCGGCGTCTTTGTTAAGCTGGCTGTATTCGGAAAAACCGGAATAGAAATGATTGATTATGTACCAACCGTTTTCGATACATTCTTTTCCGGTCATTGAAGCTTCGCCGTCATTGTAAACGCTTATTTCAATGTAATAGTAATTTCCGTAATTATATAAAATAGTGTTACGGGCTTTCTTACCGGCTTCGATGGTTGTATTCAGCACATCATCTTTATCGTTGATTTTCCAATTTTCATCGCCTTCCAGCACTTCGAGCGGAGGTGCATTGTTGATCCAATCGGTAGGAGCGACTCTGATTTCATCGGTAGTAGCATGGTTATATGTTTTCGAGTTATCTTTAATAAACTGTACCCAGAATTCTTCGTCTTTAATGCTTAAACTGTTGACATTTTCGCTGTTTTCCGAGCTTGTTTCATCCGAAATGCTGTTAGACGCTTCCTGTGATTCATCGGAAATTTCTTCTCTGCTTTCGGTAGCGGATTCTGTTTTGGAACTCTCGGATGAATTGTTGGTATTGGACTGCGTTGTGTTGTTTGCACAACCAATAAACGATACGGCGGAAATTGCACATATCAAGCCTGAAGCAATCAGCTTTAACAAATTCTTTCTAACCATTTGAATCAAATCCTCTCTGTTAATATTTTTTATTATAGCGATAAGAATTTATCGTTATATATCTGTACAGATGCTACACATAATTTTCCGTTTTTTTGATCTGTATGTTTTTCAACGATTTGTTATGTAGCCTATCAGTCCATATCCCAGTTATGCCATACATTCTGAACATCGTCATTATCGTCGAGTGTTTCAAGCAGAAGATTCATCTTCTTGATATGCTCCTCGTCGGTAAGCGTTGTGTATGTCGAGGGAACCTGTTCTGCTTCGGCAGATACAACATTATAGCCCATATCTCTTAATGCATTTGCAACATTTTCAACTTCCTTGGGATCGGTTGTGATTTCAACACAGCCATCTTCAAAGCTAAAGTCGTCGCCGCCTGCTTCAAGGATATCTTCCATAGCCTTGTCTTCGTCTATTGTGCCTTCTTCGTTGTCAAGCACAATTATGCCCTTTAAGCTGAACATAAACGAAACACAGCCGCTTGTGCCCATATTTCCGCCGAACTTGTCAAAGTAATGACGGATTTCGCCTGCTGTTCTGTTTCTGTTATCGGTAAGGCAGTCAACTATTACGGCGACACCGTTGGGACCGTAGCCTTCATATACGCAGTTCTCATAGTCGCTCTTTTCGCCGCCTCCGACAGCCTTTTTAATAAGTCTGTCAATGTTATCGTTGGGGATATTGTTAGACTTAGCCTTCTGTATGAGTGTGGCAAGCTTGGCGTTGTTGTTGGGATCTCCGCCGCCTTCCTTGATGGCAACTATTATTTCACGGCTTATCTTGGTAAATACCTTAGCTCTTGCACCGTCCTTCTCGCCTTTTTTTCTCTTGATGGTGCTCCATTTTGAGTGTCCTGACATATCGGTCTTTTCCTTTCTGTTATATCAATTAATCTCATTGAAACCTTTTCCGAGCACTTCCTTAGCACTCGAAATTATCATAAAAGCCGAGGGATCGGCTTCTTTAACATAACGCTTGATTTTGACATAGTCGTTTTTCCGCACGGCACAGCAGATAACCTGCTTGTTTTCACCGCTGTATGCGCCCTTTCCGCTTAAAAAGGTAACGCCTCTGCCCGAGTCTGTTATTTTCTTAGCTATATCTTCGGATTTGTCACTGAATATAAGCAGCATCTTGCCTTCATAGCTTCCGTATACGATAATATCTATCATCTTAGATGAAACAAATATCGCTATTATCGCATAAAGTGCCGATTCCAGCTTTCCAAATACGCAGGCGGCTATAATAATCACCGCAAGGTCGGTAGCAAATGTAATAGCACCTATGCTTATCTGCGGAAACCGTTTATAAATCAGGCGGTTAAGTATATCGGTACCGCCGCCCGTTCCTTCACGGGAATAACACAGCCCAAGCCCTGCTCCTATCAGCAGACCGCCGAATATTGCCGCCAGCATTTCATTTCCTTCATAATGAGGAATATATGTGAAAACATAGTCGGTGGCAATTGTTATGGTGACTATCGAGAGAAGAGTCTTGAGCATGAGCTTTTTGCCCAGAAAAATAAACCCGATAATAATAAGAGGTATATTTACAATGAAGTACAGCACACCTTCGTTAAGTCCCGTAAGATAGGCAAGTACTACGCATATTCCCGACGCACCGCCAGGAGCGATCCCGTTAGGTGCTGTGAAGGTCTTAAGACCGCAGGAGAATATAAAGCTCGATATTATTATTACCGGAATATCTATAAGTGTGCGTTTTGTTGATGCTTTCATAGCAATCCTTCTCTCGTAAGTTATGTACGCTCACTTGTGTATATCATTTCAAAAAGCTGTCGCATACGTTCATTCTGTCCCGTAAGATAAAGATATCCGAACAGAGCCTCAATACCTGTTGCTCTGCGGTAGTCTTTGGGATTTGAAGAACGGGGGACATTATTGCCGGTAGCATTTCTGCCACGCTTGAATATCTCTGTTTCTTCTTCTGAAAGCTCATCGCATATTACATCATATGCAAACGACTGAAAACCTGCATTTACCTTTTCAACGGCTTTCTTATGGAGCTTATCAACCGGCATTGTACCGCATTTTACTATCTGCTCACGGACAAGCACCTCATATACGCTGTCTCCGAAAAAAGCAAGGGTTAGTCCGCCGAGAGCCTTAGCCTCAGCAGGCGTCATTATTTCATATGTCATCTGAGATACCTGAATTCAAAGTCATAGATAGAAACGGTGTCCTCTTCCTGAACGCCCATTTCTTCAAGCTTGTCGATTATTCCGCTGAAACGGAGTACTCTCTGGAAATACTGAAGGCTCTCGTAGTCTTCCATATTTACCATTGAAAGTATAGGTACCATAAACGGAGCGTCTACTATGAAGATTCCGTCCTGCTTTGTAACGGTAAAATCTTTCTTTTTAAGCTCCTGCTCGTCAAGTTCTTTAGCCGTTAGCGGCTGTGCTTCAAAGCGTATAGGCGGCGGAAGCTTGTCAAGCTCGCCTGCTATATATTCTATTACCTGCGCTGTGCCTTTAGTGGTAGCGGCGCTGCATTCAAAGCAGGGAAGTCCCTTTTCTTCTATAAACGCTCTGAAGTCGGCAATCTGCTCTTCGCTTGCAAGGTCGCACTTGTTCATTACGACTATCTGAGGACGCTCGGATATCTCTTCTGAGAAGTTTCTCAGTTCGTAGTTTATCTTCTCAAAATCATCCTTAGGATCTCGTCCTTCAATGCCCGATACATCTACTACATGAACTATCAGACGGCATCTTTCCACATGGCGTAAAAACGAGTGCCCGAGTCCCACACCCTCGCTTGCTCCCTCGATAAGACCGGGTATATCAGCCATAACGAAGGATTTTTCGCCGAGCGTTACAACTCCGAGTACGGGCGTTATGGTAGTGAAGTGGTAGTTTGCTATCTTAGGCTTTGCGGCGCTGACAACGCTTATAAAGGTTGATTTACCGACATTGGGGAAGCCGACAAGACCTACATCTGCAAGCAGTTTCAGCTCAAGTGTAACATTGAACTCCTCGCCGGGATAACCGGGCTTTGCAAATCTCGGTATCTGCCTTGTAGGAGTGGCAAAGTTCATATTTCCTTTACCGCCTCTGCCGCCTTTAGCTACTACTACCGGTTCGTCATCTGAGATATCGGCGAGTATTCTTCCGGTATCGCTGTCTTTGACAAGCGTGCCTCTCGGTACACGGATAATTGTCGGTTCTGCGCTTTTGCCTGTACAGCGGCGTGCTCCGCCGTTTTCGCCGTTAGGAGCAATATATTTTTTCTTATATCTGAAATCGATAAGCGTTGAGAGGTTGTCATCTGCTACGAATACTATATCCGAGCCTTTTCCTCCGTCTCCGCCGTCGGGACCGCCTGCGTTCACATATTTTTCCCTGTGAAACGATACGGCACCGTTGCCGCCGTTGCCGGCTTTTATATAGATTTTTACGATATCAACAAACATTCTTTACCTCTTTCTGCCGACACGGGAAAGCCACCTGCATTATTGTACGCATATCACGGCTGATAATACAGGAAGCCTTATACACAAAAAAGGCGGGAAACATACCCGCCTTGATTGATTTAGATTAGTCGGCGTAAACGCTGACCTGCTTGCGATCTTTGCCGAGGCGTTCAAACTTTACCTTGCCGCTTGTAAGAGCAAATAATGTATCATCAGAACCGCGGCCTACATTGTTACCGGGATGAATATGTGTGCCTCTCTGGCGAACGAGGATGTTGCCTGCGAGTACATACTGACCGTCTGCACGCTTAACGCCGAGTCTCTTGGATTCGCTGTCACGGCCGTTCTTTGTAGAACCCATACCTTTTTTATGAGCAAAGTGCTGTAAGCTGATTTTAATCATATCATTTTTCCTTTCGTCCTGTGTGTTTGTCAACACTGTTCGGTGCGGACATTTATGTGTCCGTATTCTTCTTCAAGAATTGTAAGATGCGTATAAAAGGATTTTAACATTGTGCAGGCATTGTCGGCATAAGGAGCCTTCAGTCTTATTCTTGCATATCCCTCGTTTTCGGGAGTGATATCAATATCGGCGGCTGCACCGAAAAAATCCGTTATCGTATTTACCGTCAGCATAAGTGCGCTTGAAACTCCTGCGCATATTATATCGTTTCCGCTCTCGGCGAAACCCGAATGTCCGTTAACGGTAAAACCGATGAATCTGTCGCCTTTTACGGCAAACACAGCTTCGATCATAAATCTTAAGCGTTGATAGCTTCGATCTTGATCTTGCTGTAGGGCTGTCTGTGACCCATCTTGCGCTTGCTGCTCTTCTTGGGCTTGTAGGTGAATACCGTAACCTTCTTAGCCTTGCCGTTCTTGATGAGAGAAGCCTTAACGCTTGCACCTTCAACATAAGGAGCGCCTACAACTGCGCCGTCATCCTTGCCTACCATGATAACCTTATCAATGGTAAACTCGCCTTCTACATCGAGCTTTTCAACGAAGATCTCGTCGCCTTCTTTTACCTGGTACTGCTTTCCGCCTGTTTCAATAATTGCGTACATTTTTCCAAACCTTTCTTGCCTTTAGGCATCTTGTTAAATTCTCGCTGATTGAGGTGAAACCGCTTTGTTAAGCCGTTTTCTTTATTACCCTGCACATGCGGCAATATAATTATATCAAATAGACACTGCTTTGTCAAGCATTTTTTTCATTTTGCGGTAAAATGATTATACATTAAATCTGAAGAGAACGACATCGCCATCACGCATTACATAATCCTTGCCTTCAAGACGGACAAGGCCTTTTTCCTTTGCCGCAGCCATACTGCCGCATTTCATCAGGTCGTCAAAGGATACTATCTCTGCTCTGATAAATCCTTTTTCAAAATCGGTGTGTATCTTTCCTGCCGCCTGCGGAGCTTTTGTTCCGTTTGTTATTGTCCACGCACGAACCTCCTGAACGCCTGCGGTAAGATATGAAATAAGTCCGAGAAGGCTGTAGCCTTGCTTGATGATTCGATTAAGACCGGATTCTTTAAGACCGAGCTCCGATAAGAACATTTCCTTATCTTCAGCCGACATATCGGCTATTTCCGCTTCTATCTGAGCACATATCGGGAGCACAACGCTGTTTTCGGACTTTGCTATCTCGCATACAGCCTTGTACTGCTCATTGTTTTCAATATTGCCCGTGAAATCCGCTTCCGAAAGGTTAGCGGCATATATGACAGGCTTATTTGACAGCAGGGGAGAAGCTTTTACCATTTCAAGCTCGCTCTCGGTGTAAGGATACGATCTTGCCGACTTTCCTTCCTCAAGATGAGCGAGCAGCTTTTCCAGAAATTCAACTTCCGCCGCAAGACTCTTGTCGCCCTTCATCTGCTTTTTCTCTCTGTCTATTCTTCTCTGTACTATCTCTATATCCGAGAAAACAAGCTCCAGATTTATCGTTTCGATATCTCTTGCGGCGCCTATCTTTCCGTCTACATGAATGATGTTATCATCTTCAAAACAGCGGACAACATGGACAATTGCGTCAACCTCACGGATATTTGACAAGAACTTGTTGCCGAGTCCCTCGCCTTTTGAAGCGCCCTTGACAAGTCCGGCAATATCAACGAACTCAAGAGTTGCCGGAGTGAATTTTTCGGGGTTATACATCTTTGCAAGCTCGTCAAGACGCTCATCGGGCACAGAAACTATGCCGACATTTGGCTCTATTGTGCAGAAGGGATAGTTTGCAGACTCTGCTCCTGCGTTTGTAAGTGCATTGAATAAGGTGCTTTTGCCGACATTCGGCAGACCTACCATACCTAACTTCATTATTATGTCAACCTTTCTTTCAGCATATTCCGCTGTGATAATCCAATACAGTATAACACTAAATACACTTTTTTTCAAGTGGGGAGAGATATTTTAT
>CAMEKR010000007.1 GCA_945921515.1 uncultured Clostridia bacterium
TTGTTTTAACTCTTCTTACAACCGGTATTGCGCCTCCGGCAATTAATGCTGTCGCAACGAAAACCGCTACTGAAGGTACGCTCGTATCAGGGTTAGACTTATCATCCTCATACTTGATAAATGCACATGAGATGCATTGATAATGGCCTCTTCCAGACTCATCTTCAACCCAGATGAACTCATGGTCGGAATAAAAATATCTGTTACCATCCTCATCCTCGTGCCAATGACCCTTATCATCATGAGTCCAGAATCCCTTGTACTTGATACTGCGTGACTCTGTCTTTTTGCAAGTATTGCAGGTGCGCTGTTCTTCGCCATCTACGGTCTCGGTCGGTTCTTTAACGATATTCCATTCGCCCCAATCGTGACCAATAGCAGGAATAACCTCTTCATCCTTTACAGTATCGCATACACTGCAATGTATCGACTTGCTTCCGTCGTTTTCGCAGTCCGGCTCTTTATCAATGGTGTAGTCATCTTCCCAAAGGTGTTCGTGGTCTATGGTGCGGTATTCTTCAGCACCACAATACTTACAGATACGCTTTTCTTTTCCATCTTCTGTGCAAGTAGGATCTAAAACAGTTTCCCACTCACCCATTTCATGCTCTGTGGTAGGTATTGCTCTTGTATCTAAAAGTAAACCACACATAGTGCAATGTATAGACTCTGAGCCTTCGGTTGTACAAGTCGGCTCTGTATCGGTTTCCCATTCGCCTCTGATATGGTCTATAACAGGAATAACTCTTGAATCCTTTGTTGCACCGCACTTCGAACAATGAATAGACTCTGAACCTTCTGTTGTACAAGTCGGCTCTTTGTCTACGGCGTAATGATCTTCCCATGTATGATTGTCGGGATCAAAATCGGTATCACGGTATTCTTCATAACCGCATACACTACAGCTTCTCTTTTCCTGTCCTTTATCGGAGCATCCTGCTGTCGAATATAATGTCCATTCGCCGTAGCTGTGACCGTTAGCGTCTATTTCGGTTGCATCCTTTTTAGCTGAACATCTTGAGCAATGTATCGACTTTGAACCCTTCTCGGTACAAGTAGGCTGTAAATCAACCGTGTAGTCGTTGTCCCAAGCATGACCCTTAGGATTTGTATCACGATAATCTACATTCTCACAAACAGAACAGATTCTCTTCTCCTGTCCGCCTTCGGTACAGGTAGCTGCTATTGATTCTGTCCAAGCGCCGTAGCTGTGACCGTTTGCGTCTATTTCGGTTACATCCTTTGTAGCTGAGCATCTTGAACAATGTATCGACTTTGAACCCTTCTCGGTACAAGTCGGCTGTAAATCAACTGTGTAGTCGTTGTCCCAAGCATGACCCTTAGGATTTGTATCACGATATTCTACATTCTTACAAACAGAACAGGTTCTCTTCTCCTGTCCGCCTTCGGTACAGGTAGCTGCTATTGATTCTGTCCAAGCGCCGTAGCTGTGACCGTTAGGCTCGCCGTCTTCAAATGTTTCTGCCATCTTGTCGGAATGTGCTCCGCAGACGCATGAATAATAGTACTTTGCAGGATTTGTACAATCTGCCGCTTTTGCGAAAGTATCATTATTAACCGTTTCAATATTGAAAGTATGCGCCTCAATATCTACATGAGCGAAACAGTTTACGCACTTGGAGTAATGCTCTGTGTTGTTATCGTAATAATACTCACCGTCGCTGTCATGCACTACATTATACTTTACAGTAAAGCGTGCAACATATTTATCGTTTGCAAAATCGGAATTATCGCTGTAAACAAGGAATGTTTCCTCATAAGTGCCTGCCGCAAGATTATCCTTGGGAGCAATTATAAATGAACCGCTTTCGCCCGAAAGAATCTTTTCAATGCATCTGTCGGTTACTTCAAAGCCGTCAGCATTATTTTGATTTACGATATATGATATTGTAAATACAGAAGTATCTGTGCCGACCGTGCCTGTATTCTTGTCAAAGTCTGATTCTTTTACTACACGGCAATTTGTTACTGTTCCGTCACCCGTAACCTTAATCTTGAGAGTTTTTGTCTGGATAGAAGAACCGGTATCATAATCATCGTTGAAGCTTACGGATGAAACCGCCGTGCCTTCATTATCGGTTACGGCAATATCAAAGTCACATGATTCGAGATTAGCAACTATCTTTATATTTTCCGTTACCGAAATAAGACCGATAGTGCCGTTTGAAGAATCGTAGGTGTATTTATCGGCAGAAATTGCCGTGCCGTTGCTGTCTGTGATCAATGCGTTATCGGCAAATCTCATAGTACCCATAGCAAGATTATTGAAAGTATAAGTCTCCGACTCGCTGTCATCAACAAAGCAGTCGCCGCTTAAAAGCTCGGCATAAGAACCGCAGTCAACATCTATATAGTAAGGAAGCTCATTCGGGCAAGATGCGCTGTCATCAATATTTGCGCCGTCACCAAGACGAATCACATCGAGAACGTTGTTCTCCAGTACCACCGCTGAACCGCTTACTCTCGATGTGTAAGTGTTTGTGCCGTCCGAAGACACCATCTTGTAGTTTGCTTCTACATTAAGGCACTTGTTTGTCTGATCTACAGACCAGCCCTCGCCGGGATTGGGAGTAATTCTGCGTACTATGCCGGTATTATTCTTGACTACCGCATCGGCAATCGAAGCAGTTATATTTCCGTTAGTATATATTGCACCGCCGTCTTTTACATCAAGAACGGTATCAAGCGTCAGGTCGCCGTAAGATGTGATTTCCGTGCCGTTATCTACCTTTGCGATACCGTCGCCCTTCAATGTAAGCTCAGAGCCTTCGGGAATCTCAACGGGAAGCAGGAAATAATCAGCTTTATCGTCAGTACCGTTTTCACTGTTACTAAGTGCGTTAAGCGTGCCGTTTACAGCATAAATGCCATGAAGCGCACGGCCTGACTCGCCGGGAGTACCGCTGGATGTATTTGAGTTATAGTCATTTGCAGGACTGCCGCCCTTACCGCCACGGACATTCAGCGTACCGCCGTAAAGATATATCTCTGTAGTGTTGGTAAAAGCGTCTGCGCCGTTACCGCCGCTGCCGCCAACGCCATACGCATAGCTACCCGTTTCATAATCATAGTTATATCCTGCTTCGCCGCCGTTTCCGCCTTTTCCGCCGACTACAGTTACAATACCGCCGCTTACAATGAACTTACCGCAGTTCACTGCAACCAGACCATCTCTGCCGGTTCCACCGTTTACATTATCGGCTCCGCTCCAGACCATACCGTCATCTCCGGTATAACCGTCTGCACCGGTAACAGCGATTATGCCTGTTCCTGTTCCTGCTTCTGTTTCGGAGTATACGGTGACTTGCGCCGTACTGCCCTCGATACCGCCGTTAATAATGAAGTTAACGCCGTCTTTTACTATTATGTTGACATTTCCCATTACTTCGACCTTTTCGTCGATTGTTAAATCGGAATCCGCAACATACCATGTAGTTGTGCCGTCAGTGCCCCACTGAGTATCCGCAGAAGTAATCAGCGAATATTCGGTAACTGTTCCGCTGTCAACACTTCCGTCAGCCGATTTACCGTAGTAATTGACCGGAGTATCCGCATTGACTACAAGCGCAGTTACAGGAACTAAAGCTAAAGCGAGAACTGCCGCCGAAATAATTCCGACAGTTTTCTTAAAATGTATCATTGCCACATCAGTCCTTCCTCTGTTTCCAAATTTTAAATATTGTAACACAACAAAAAGTTAAAGTCAATACTTTTGGCACGAATTGACATCAAAACGGCACGAAATGACATAAAGCATTAGTCAAAGGCTGTTTTTTTAATTACTCTGTATCAATTATCACATTTTCTTTTTCCGTAAGCAGTATCTTTACATCCGGATTTGCTTTTCTGAGATTATCGTAAATATCGCTATTCTCTTTTAAATACGCATCCTCATTGGTAATTACCGCAGTACGGGGCCTGAATATGCTGAGAGCCTCTTCGCAGGCTGTGTGAACAGTTCCGTGATGAGGAGCTTTGTATATGTCTATTTGTTCGTTTATGCTGTGGGCGATCCTGCAGCATACATGATTGGCTTTCGGGTGAGGCGAGGGATAATCCATAACATCCCCTCCGAGAAAAATGTTCTTTCCGTCCGCCTTGATAAATACGGCAAGGCTGTTCTGATTTTCGCTGAGAGCGATGCGGTGATAAGTTTCGGTACAGGACTTGTCCTCGTATATCTCTTTGATTGAGTTTTCGGAAGAAAACAGTTTCAGCTCATATCTGGTGAAAGGTATCACGGAAATATCTTCCGCAAAGACAAGCCTGCTTTTCTTTTGTACAGATTCGACCATCTCGCTAAATTTGTCCGTCTCGGATTGTCGGTATGTATCATCAGCTTCGGTTCCCCATGCAGTTGTGCAATCAAGACCGCTGTAGCGTTTCAGGTATACCGTATCCACCTGATAATCCGTAATCAGATTCGGGATATTGCCGTAATGATCCCTGTGGAAATGGGTAAGAAGTATGAAGGATATCCTTTTGACGCCAAGCTCGCATAGATAATCCCGTACCTGCTCATACTGCTCGTCAAAGCCGGTATCCACAACAGCTACTCCATCGCCGCTTTGAAGTATTATGATATCGCTCCATTTTGTTTTCAGAAAGTGTAATTTCATATGCTAAAAATCCTTTATTTTTTATCAGGTTAATTTCAGTATAGCATTGAGGTAAGGTTATGTCAATCGTTAGCAGCTTTGTTTAACCGCTGAATTTAACTAAATTGATTTTTCTGTGAAAGAAAACATATGCTATTTACAAACGGAAAACTAAGTGGTATAATAATAAACTAAAGTGTGTTATCATTACCTTTACGAAGAAAAGGACAAAAGATGGAATACAAAAAAATCAATATAATCACCGGCCATTACGGCAGCGGTAAAACCAATATATCGGTAAATATGGCTCTCGAGCTTGCAGGGAGAGGCGAAAAAGTCACGGTAGTTGACCTTGATATAGTTAATCCTTATTTCAGAACTGCAGATTTTGAAGCGCTTTTCGGCGAACACAATATACAACTCACCGTACCGACTTACGCCAACTCAAACCTTGATATTCCTGCTCTCGGCTTTGATATGAACGGCATTGCCGACCGTGAGGGATATATTATAATAGATGTCGGCGGCGATGACGAGGGTGCGAAGGCGCTCGGCAGATATCTTCCCGTATTCAAAAAATATGACACGCAGATGCTGTATGTAATTAATAAGTGCAGATATCTGACAAAAGAGCCCGAAGAGGCACTTCAGCTGATGTATGATATTGAAAATGCTTCGGGACTCAAATGCGACGGTATAATCAACAACACCAATCTCGGCAGCGAAACGGACAGTAATATCATTTCCGATTCGGCGGAATATGCAAAAGCTGTCTGCGAAGCCGCAAATCTGCCGCTTGTTGCCGTCACTTCACAAAAAGAGTATCTTGGTGATACCGACAATGCATTCCCTGTAAAGATATATGTAAAAAAGTTATGGGAACAGTTCGGAGACGAACAGGCATAAACGCTTTTTCCTTACCTTAAGGTAAGCCGAATAAAGACATTCACGAAAGGAAAGGTCATTAAATATGGCAAAAATGAAAGTGGATTTTGACCGCTGTAAAGGATGTGGACTATGCACTACCGCTTGTCCGAAAAAGATAGTTGCCTTACAGACGGAAAAGCTGAACAAAAAGGGCTATTACACCGCAGTATGTACTGACGATGACGCTTGCATCGCCTGTGCTCTGTGCGCTATGATGTGTCCCGATTGTGCTATCACTGTAGGAGGTGACGACAATGGCTGAGAAAACTCTTATGAAAGGTAACGAGGCGCTGGCTGAAGCCGCTATCAGAGCAGGCTGCAAGTGCTTTTTCGGATACCCTATCACACCTCAGACAGAGATATCTGCATATCTGTCAAAGAGAATGCCCAAGGTAGGCGGCGTATTCTTACAGGCAGAGTCGGAAGTTGCGGCTATTAATATGGTATACGGATGTGCCGGCTCGGGCATCAGATGTATGACTTCTTCATCTTCTCCCGGAATTTCGCTGAAAACAGAAGGAATAAGCTACATTGCAGGCTCGGATCTTCCCTGTGTTATTATAAATGTACAAAGAGGCGGTCCCGGTCTTGGCGGCATTCAGCCTTCTCAGGCTGACTACTGGCAGGTGACTCACGCTCTTGGACACGGAGACTTCCATGCGATAGTATTTGCTCCCGCATCAGTTCAGGAGATGGTAGACACCGTTACTAAGGCATTTGACCTTGCCGATGAGTACAGAATGCCGGCAGTTATCCTTGCTGACGGCCTGCTCGGTCAGATGATGGAGCCCGTAACCTTTGAGGATACAGAAATAAAGATGTCCGACGCTTCAAACAAGCCCTGGGCGGCTTGCGGTCACGGCAACAAGAGAAAGCACAACATAATAAACTCTCTTTATTTAAAACCCGACCAGCTTGAAGACAATGTAAGAGCCCGTTTTGAAAGATATGAAGAAATAAAGGCAAAGCATACCGAAGCAATTAGCGACTACTGCGAGGACGCAGATACAGTTGTTGTTGCATACGGCTCTACCGCAAGACTTGCAAAATCTGCCGTAGAAGCCGCAAGAAAAGAAGGTATCAAGGTTGGTATAGTAAGACCTGTTACTCTTTGGCCGTATCCTGCAAAGGAGATTGCAGAAGCCTGCAAGAACGCAAAGAATGTTCTTTGCGTAGAAATGTCAATGGGTCAGATGGTAGACGATGTCAAGATAGCGATAAACTGCTCTAAACCCGTTGAATTCTACGGCAGAACAGGCGGTATTATTCCTAAGCCTGCAGAAATACTTGCAAAAATCAGAGAAATGGGAGGTAAAAACTAATGCCCGAATTTAAAAGACCTCATGCGCTGGCTGATGTGACCACCCACTACTGTCCCGGTTGTACTCACGGTATAGTACACAGACTGGTAGCCGAAGTAATAGACGAGATGGGTATCGAGGGTGACACGATAGGCGTTTGCCCCGTAGGCTGCTCGGTTATGGCTTATGATTATTTTGAATGCGATATGCTTGAGGCTTCACACGGCAGAGCGCCTGCTGTAGCTACCGGCATAAAGAGAGCAAATCCCGACAAATTCGTATTTACATATCAGGGCGACGGCGACCTTGCCGCAATCGGAACAGCCGAGATAGTTCATGCCGCAACAAGAGGCGAGAACATAACGGTAATATTCATCAATAACACAACATACGGCATGACCGGCGGACAGATGGCTCCTACCACGCTCCCCGGACAGATAACTCAGACTACTCCTTACGGAAGAAATCCCGATGTTGAAGGCTTCCCTGTAAGAGTATGCGAGATGCTGTCAACACTTAGCGGCGTTGCGCTTGCTCAGCGTGTAACCGTTATCGATCCCAAGAATATAAATATCGCAAAGAAAGCAATAAGAAAAGGCTTTGAGTTCCAGAAGAACAAGCAGGGATTCTCCATCATCGAGGTACTCTCTACCTGTCCTACCAACTGGGGCAAGACTCCGATAGAGGCTCTTGACAGAGTACGCACGGAAATGATCCCCTACTATCCTCTCGGTGTATTTAAGGAGGGAGCAATAAGATGACGAATGAAATTCTTCTTGCAGGCTTCGGCGGACAGGGTATACTGTTCATGGGAAAGATGCTTGCTTACTTCGGACTTTACGAGAATAAGGAAGTATCCTGGCTCCCGTCATACGGTCCCGAGATGCGTGGCGGTACCTGTAACTGCTCGGTGTGCATAAGCGACGATCCTATAGGCTCTCCGCTGGTTGACGCTCCTAACACTCTGATAGTTATGAATACGCCCAGCTACGATAAATTCATCAATACTGTAGTGCCGGGCGGCACCGTACTTATCGACAGCTCGCTTGTCGAAGCAAAGACGGACAGAACGGATATCAACGTATATTATGTACCTGCCACAGCACTTGCAAATGAGAACGACATGAAGGGTATGGCAAACATTATCCTTCTCGGTAAGCTGCTCAAGGAAACAAATATTACCTCTATGGAAACTGTAAAAAAGGCTATGGAAAAGGTAATTCCTCCGAAAAAGGCACATCTTATCGAAGCAAATATCAAGGCTATTGAGCTTGGTATGCAGCAGTAATGACACGCAAAGGGCGGCTGTTTTCTGACAGCCGCTTTTTGCTTTCGTTGCTCAATAACCATAATATAGCGGTCATATCAAAAAAAACTGAAAAATGGAAAAAATAGATATTTACAATCCGTTCAAGATATGATATAATACTAAGTTGAAAGCTTGGGTCATTAAACGAGGCCCTTTGCAAAAAAAAGGAGGACGATTCCCATGGGAAGACAAAAACTTACTATGGACGGTAACAACGCCGCAGGTCACGTGTCCTATGCGTTTACTGACGTTGCAGCGATTTACCCCATTACACCATCTTCAGTTATGGCTGAAGTAACTGATTCCTGGTCAACAGCCGGAAGAAAGAATATTTTCGGACAGGAAGTAAAGGTAGTAGAGATGCAGTCAGAGGCAGGTGCCGCAGGTGCAGTACACGGCTCGCTTGCAGCAGGTGCTTGCACTACGACTTATACGGCATCACAGGGCTTACTGCTTATGATCCCCAATATGTATAAGATCGCAGGCGAATTACTGCCCAGCGTTATTCACGTTTCCGCTCGTGCTCTCGCAACACACGCACTTTCTATCTTCGGTGATCACAGCGATATCTACGCTTGCCGTCAGACCGGTTATGCTATGCTCTGCTCCACTAACCCTCAGGAAGTTATGGACTTAGGCGCTGTAGCTCACCTTGCAACATATGAAGCAAGAGTTCCTTTCCTGCACTTCTTCGACGGTTTCAGAACATCACACGAGATCCAGAAGATCGAAGTATGGGACTATGATACTCTTGACAAGATGCTCAACCACGAAGCTGTTGAGGAGTTCCGCAACAGAGCGCTCAACCCCGAGAAGCCCGTTCTTCACGGTACAGCTCAGAACCCCGACATCTTCTTCCAGGCTAAAGAAGCAAGCAACAAGTACTATGACGCTACACCTGCTATTGTACAGAAGTACATGGATAAGGTAAACGCTGAGATCGGTACAGATTACAAGCTGTTCAACTACTACGGCGCTCCCGACGCTGAACAGGTTATCATAGCTATGGGCTCTGTTTGCGATACTATCGAAGAGACTATCGACTATATGTTAGCTCAGGGCAAGAAGGTTGGTCTTGTTAAGGTAAGACTTTACAGACCTTTCTCTGTAGACGCTTTTGTTGACGCTATCCCCGAAACAGTAAAGAAGATCACTGTTCTTGACAGAACAAAGGAACCCGGCGCACTCGGCGAGCCTCTCTACCTCGATGTAGTTGCAGCTCTCAAGCAGGCAGGCAAGTTCCAGGATGTTCCCGTTTACACAGGTCGTTACGGTCTCGGTTCTAAGGACTGCAACCCTGCACAGATCATCGCTGTTTACAACAACACTGAAAAGCCCAAGTTCACAATCGGTATCGAAGACGATGTAACAGGTCTTTCACTTCCTATCGGCGAGAACCCCAACACAACTCCCGAAGGTACAACCTGCTGCAAGTTCTGGGGTCTTGGTTCTGACGGTACAGTCGGCGCAAACAAGAACTCCATCAAGATCATCGGTGACCACACAGATATGTACGCTCAGGCTTACTTTGCATACGACTCAAAGAAGTCAGGCGGCGTTACGATCTCTCACCTTCGTTTCGGTAAGTCGCCTATCAAGTCAACTTACTTTGTAAACAAGGCAAACTTCGTTGCTTGCCACAACCCCTCATACATTGACAAGTACGATATGGTTGAGGATGTTATCCCCGGCGGTTCGTTCCTGCTCAACTGCCAGTGGACAGTAGACGAGCTTGACGAAAAGCTCCCTGCTCCCGTTAAGGCATACATAGCAAAGAACAACATCAACTTCTATATCATCAACGCTATTAAGGTTGCTAAGGAAATCGGTCTGGGCAACAAGACAAATACCGTTCTGCAGTCTGCATTCTTCTCAATCGCTAACATCATCCCTGCTGAAGATGCTATCGAATACATGAAGAAGGCTGCTTACAAGTCATTCGCTAAGAAGGGTGAAGATATCGTTAACATGAACTACGCCGCTATCGAAAGAGGCGCAGGCGAAGTTATCAAGGTTGACGTTCCTGCATCTTGGGCTGACGCTGAAGGCACACTTCCTACTCATGTAGCAACAGGCGACAGAAAGGATCTCGTTGACTTCGTTAACAATATCCTTATCCCCGTTAACGCTCAGAGAGGCGACAAGCTCCCCGTATCTACATTCGTTGATATGGCTGACGGTACATTCCCTCAGGGTTCTGCCGCTTATGAGAAGCGTGGTATCGCTGTTGATGTTCCCTCTTGGATCCCCGAGAACTGTATCCAGTGTAACCAGTGTTCATTCGTATGTCCTCACGCAGTTATCCGTCCCGTAATCCTGTCTGAAGAAGAGGCTGCAAAGGCTCCTGCAGGCGCTAAGATGAAGGACGCTATGGGTCTTCCCGGAATGAAGTTCGCTATGGTAACTTCTGTTCTCGACTGCACAGGCTGCGGCGTTTGCGCACAGGTTTGCCCTGCTAAGAACAAGGCACTCGAAATGAAGTCTCTTGACTCTCAGATGGAAGCACAGGCTATGTTCGACTACGCTGTAAAGGATGTAGCTGACAAGCCCGAAGTTCACGAGAAGTTCAAGGAAACAACAGTTAAGGGTTCACAGTTCAAGCAGCCCCTGCTCGAATTCTCGGGCGCTTGCGCAGGCTGCGGTGAGACACCTTATGCTAAGCTCATCACTCAGCTGTTCGGCGACAGAATGTATATCGCCAACGCTACAGGCTGTTCTTCTATCTGGGGCGGCTCTGCTCCCTCAACTCCTTATACAGTAAATAAGGAAGGCAAGGGTCCTGCTTGGGGCAACTCACTCTTTGAAGATAACGCTGAGTACGGTCTCGGTATGTTCATCGCTCAGGATACTCTGAGAACAAGAGCACAGGGTCAGTTAAAGGCTATCGCTGAAAAGACAGAAAATGCTGATGTTAAGGCTAAGATCGCCGCTTACTTTGAAACAGCAAACGACGGTAAGGCTAACGCAGCAGCTACTAAGGAGCTGGTTGCAGCTCTTGAGGCACTTGACTGTGACTGCGCTGAAAAGACAGCTGTTCTCAAGGCTAAGAATTACCTCGCTAAGAAGTCCAACTGGATATTCGGTGGCGACGGCTGGGCATATGATATCGGTTACGGCGGTGTTGACCATGTTCTCGCTTCCGGCAAGAATGTAAATGTATTCGTATTCGATACAGAGGTTTACTCCAACACAGGCGGACAGGCTTCCAAGTCTACAAACATCGGTGCCGTTGCACAGTTCGCTGCAGGCGGTAAGGATGTTAAGAAGAAGGATCTCTCCGGTATTGCTATGAAGTACGGTTATGTATATGTTGCTCAGATCTCTATGGGCGCAGATATGAACCAGTGCTTAAAGGCAATCGCAGAGGCTGAAGCTTATGACGGTCCTTCACTGATCATTGCATACGCTCCTTGTATCAACCACGGTATCAAGGGCGGTCTGACTATCGCTCAGAAGGTTGAGAAGGAAGCTGTACAGGCAGGTTACTGGCATCTGTTCAGATTCAACCCTGCTGCTCCCGAGGGTACAAACCCCTTCACACTCGACAGCAAGGAGCCTACAGGCGATTACAAGGAATTCATGATGAGAGAAGTTCGTTACAACTCTCTTATGCGTGCTAACCCTGACAGAGCTAACGCACTCTTTGACAAGGCAGTTGCTAACTCCAAGAAGCGTTATGAAGATTTACTCGGTCTGGTTGATTACTACAAGCCCGAAGTTTAATCGGTAAATTTATCGCATTTCAATAAAAAGCCCAAAAATTTTGAATAATCGGAATAGAATAGGTTTTTACGCCCCTCCGGTAAAACCGGAGGGGTTATTTTTTAAGACGGCTTCTGCGCTCAGTTAGAAGGTATTTTGATACCGCTTAGTATCACTGCTCCTCCTCCCTGTACAAATACAACGGAGAAGTACGCCGAAAACGGCAGTTCAAAGCGATATACAGCGGTTGACTTATCAAGATACAGATATGCAGTCTTCTTTATGAAAACGCCTGAATATACTGTTAGAAGACGCTTATCGAGCAAGTATTCCGACTTATTCCAGTATAAGATGAAATAGGCACTAAGCATGATATATAACCCCGCTCCTATGCAGACAAACCATACTGCATAAGGGGGAGCAACCAATATCAATGCAGTTATTACCGACAGCATAACAATCGCTGTCAAAACGAGCAGATAGAGCAACAGTTTTTTATCGGCTTTCGACTGCATATTGGCTGTCCTCCCTAAATATATTTAATATATGCGGCGTACAGCCCACATTTACGCCGAAGAAAAGGAACGAGATCGTATGGAAATTTTACAGTGGATAAATGAGAATATTATATGGGGTATACCGGCACTGTTATTGTTTGCCGGCTCAGGAATAATATTCACTATACGCACAAGAGGAATGCAGGTACTGAAATTCCCTACTATAATAAAAAAGACGCTTCTTACTAAACAACCCGAATCGGACGGCAAAAAGGTTTCCCCGTTCAAAACTCTTACCGCCGCACTGGGTGCGACTGTCGGTACAGGCAACATTATCGCCATAGGCAGTGCTATAGCTATCGGAGGCGCAGGAGCTATATTCTGGATGTGGATATCTGCACTGCTCGGTATGGCTACCAGCTTTGCCGAAAATTTTCTCGGTGCGAAATACAGAACGATTCAGCCCGACGGACTGACGGGCGGCGTGCCGTTTGCATACATAAAGAAAGCCTTCGGAGGAAAGAAGTTAGGCGCATTCTTTGCCGCAATGTTTGCGGTATGCTGTATAGGCGCAAGCTTTGGCATAGGCAATATGGCACAGATAAATTCAGCGTCTATGGCGCTTGAAAGATGCCTCAATGTGCCATTATGGGTAACCGGAATAATATGTGCTGTAGTTATAGCTTTGATTGCTCCGGGCGGAATCCACAGACTCAGCAAGATAACCGCCTGGCTTATTCCTATAGCTTCGGCAGGATATCTGCTTGGCTGTACTGCAGTTATTATTATGAACTATGATAAAGTACCCGACGTGTTTGTAAGAATATTCTCTGAAGCATTTTCTCTAAGCTCTATCGGCGGCGGTACGGTCGGTATCGTTATGCTGGAAGCGATGAAATGGGGCGTAAAACGAGGCGTATTCTCAAATGAGGCAGGTCTCGGTTCATCGGTAATGATAAACGCCAACTCAAGCGCAGAGCATCATCATACGCAAGGTATGTGGGCAATGCTGTCGGTGTTCATTGACACGATAATCATATGCACTATGACCGCTTTATGCATACTTACAAGCGGTGCAGACAAAATGTCAAGCACAGGCTTTGATATGGCGCTTATTGCGTTTGAAGACGGTCTGGGCGGTTTTGCAGGTGCATTTTTAAGCATAGCCACCTTCATATTTGCCCTGACCACCGTCACGGGATGGTGGATATACGGCAGGAGCTGTTTTGTGTACCTTTTCTCGAAAAAGTGGGTAGGCGTATATCTTGCGGTTTTTGTTATTACCGCTTTTGTGGGTGCGGTTATTCAGGCACAAGTCGTGTGGGATGTTTCCGATCTATTCAACGGTCTTATGGCGATACCTAACTTAGTAGCGATCATACTGCTGCGAAAAGAGGTCAAAGCTGACATTTAATTCCTTTATAATCAGTAAATTTTAATTTGTTAAAATAAGCACAAAGTAAACAAGAATAATCATTTATTATAAGCCGAAGCGCTTTTTAGCGGCTGTATTAAACAGCATAAGGCAAGGCTTTGAAGATTATCGTTTACTTTGCGCTTTTTTTGTTTATTTTGCAATTATGCTATTGACCTATTGCAAAAAATAGTTTATAATAGTAAATGGGGAACAAGGTACGCTTAGCTTGTATCGATAATTCCCTACCGAATGACTTTCATCAGCAGAAGCTGATAAAATAAAGAAAAGGAGAACAATCGGTTATGACAAAGAATCAGAATGTTTTAAAGTGGGTTGAAGAAATGAAAGCCCTCACACAGCCCGACAAGGTTGTATGGATCGATGGCAGCGAGGAACAGCTCAAGGCTCTTCGTGACGAGGCTATCGCTACAGGCGAGATGATCGAGCTCAACCAGGAGAAGCTCCCCGGCTGTTTATATCACAGAACAGCTGAGAACGATGTTGCCCGTGTTGAAGACAGAACTTTCATCTGCTCAAGAGAGAAAGAAAACGCAGGTCCCACTAACAACTGGTGCGATCCCAAAGAGATGTACGCAAAGCTTTCTAAGCTCTACGACGGAGTTATGAAGGGTCGTACAATGTACGTTATCCCTTACTCAATGGGTCCTATCGGCTCACCTATCGCTAAGGTCGGCGTAGAAATCACAGACTCTATCTATGTTGTTCTTAACATGGACATTATGACAAGAATGGGCGCACAGGCTTTCAAGAACCTTCCCGATGACTCAAACGACTTTGTAAGATGCCTGCACTCAAAGGCAAATGTTGATCCCGAGCAGAGATACATCGTTCAGTTCCCCGAGGACAACACGATCTGGTCTATCAACTCTGCATACGGCGGAAACGTTCTTCTCGGCAAGAAGTGCTTCGCACTCCGTATCGCTTCTTACCAGGGCTGGAAGGAAGGCTGGATGGCTGAGCATATGCTTATCCTCGGCGTTAAGAAGCCCGATGGCGACATCAAGTACATCACAGCCGCATTCCCCTCAGCTTGCGGTAAAACAAACCTTGCTATGCTTATTCCTCCCGAGGGATACAAGAAGGCAGGCTATGAAGTATTCACAGTAGGAGACGATATTGCTTGGATGAAGCAGGGTCCCGACGGCAGACTTTATGCTATCAACCCCGAGAACGGCTTCTTCGGCGTTGCTCCCGGTACAAACGCAAAGTCAAACTACAATGCGCTTGCATCTACAATGAAGAACACCATCTTCACAAATGTTGCTATCAACAATGACGATATGACAGTATGGTGGGAAGGTCTTGACAAGAATCCTCCCGAGAATGCAACCGAGTGGAAGGGCGCTAAGGTAAACGGTAAGGAATACACAGCAGCAGGAAATAAGCTCGCTCATCCCAACTCTCGTTTCACAGCTCCCGCCCAGAACTGCCCCTGCATCTCACCTGAGTTCAACAATCCTCAGGGCGTGCCGATTTCGGCAATCATCTTCGGTGGCAGACGCGCAGCTACAACTCCCCTTGTATATCAGTCATTCAGCTGGCAGCACGGCACTTATGTAGGTTCTGCAGTTTCTTCAGAGACTACAGCAGCTGCTACAGGTGCAGTAGGCGTACTCCGTCACGATCCTATGGCTATGAAGCCCTTCTGCGGCTACCACATGGCTGATTACTGGGCACACTGGCTCGAAATGGGCAAGAAGCTCGGTGACAAGGCTCCTAAGATTTTCAATGTTAACTGGTTCAAGCAGGATGAGAACGGCAACTATATGTGGCCCGGTTTCGGCGACAACATGAGAGTTCTCGACTGGATCATCAAGAGATGCGAAGGCACTATAGACGCTGACACAACTCCTATCGGCTACCTTCCTAAGAAGGGTGACATCAACCTCAAGGGTATTGAGGATGAAGTTACATCAGAAGTTGAAGATAAGCTGCTCGCAGTAGACAGAGACCTCTGGAAGAAGGAAGTTGAAGAGATGAAGGAGTTCTACAAGCAGTTCGGTGACAAGCTCCCCGACGGCTTAAAGCAGGAACTCGCTGATCTTGAAGCAAGACTTGGCTAATAAATAACCGTAATGCTCCTATCCCCCGTCAGAATGCTGACGGGGGATTCAGACTGTCGATAAACCCACGCACCGCAAAAATGCAAGACTTACTTATGTGTATGTGTTAATTTTTTTGGATAATTTGCAACATAGTTTTGTGGAGCCGAAAACGGCTCCACAAAAGCATTTTTGCTTACTTCGTCAAAAGCCTCCTACCGTACCTTTGTACGCCGACGGAGGCTTTTTCCTCGTCTGCGTGTGTTTCTCACAGTCTAACAGCTTGTCGAAAAATACTTTTTCGACAAGCTGTATCCCCCGTCATAATGTGACGGGGGTTTTTTTATATTGGAGTATTCAAAACTAACAGTAGCATAACAAAACGGCGCCGGATAAATCCGACGCCGTCTGCTTTATTTAATATATTAACCCAAATTTGATTAGCCCTTGACAGCTCCGAGAGCAACTCCCTTAACAATAAACTTTGATAAGCAAAGGTAAATAACTATTATAGGAAGTATAGAAAGGAGAACCGCCATATACTTTACACCGTAGTCAACTACCGTATCTATTGACATAATAGCCGATACCATCATAGGCATGGTCTTCATACGAATGTCGTTAGAAAGAAGTATCATCGACTGAGTATAGTAGTTGTTCCAGTTAGCAACAAACTGGAATATAGCCTGAACCGCGAATGCCGGTTTTAAAATCGGAAGAGCTATGCGTAAGAATGTCATAAACTCTCCGCTGCCGTCAATACGAGCAGCTTCTACTATCTCAAGTGGGAATGATGACTTCATGTACTGTAGCATAAAGAATACTACTGCAGGAGCAGCTATTGCAGGAATGATAAGCGGTATGTAAGAATCCTGTAATTTAATCTGGATCATAAATTCAAGGAAACCGGTTGATACAACCTGCATAGGTACCATCATAACGCAGAGTATGAAAGTAGTGGCTGCTTTCTTGAGTTTGAAGTCGTAAACAGTAAGACCATAAGCTGTAAGTCCTGAGAAGAATACCGCACAAGCTGTTGCACCAAGTGAAACTATCAAGCTGTTCAAATAGCCGTAGAAGATGTTGTATG
This sequence comes from uncultured Clostridia bacterium, assembly GCA_945921515.1. Lineage (GTDB taxonomy): Bacteria > Bacillota > Clostridia > Oscillospirales > Ruminococcaceae > Ruminiclostridium_E. The sequence goes on from CAMEKR010000007.1 coordinate 16,926, forward strand.
CACTGGTGTACATACCATTTGCAGCCTCAGGGTTATTAAGTTCCTTAAGGTTTTCAATGAAATAGTCGCTGGGTAAAACTGATAAACCGTTAACAATTATGTCCGAATTGGCTCTTGTAGAGTTTATCAGAATGATATAAAGAGGTAACAAACAGATAATAGATAAGATAAGGCAAACTACAAATCTTATCGAACTTTGGATTAATATGCTTCTTTTGTATCTCTTTTCAGCAGCAGAAGGAGCATAATCCTTATCCTTTGCAGGTTTTGACATATATTCCATAGATTTACCTCTCCTTACTTTTTAGCCTTTTTAGGGGCAGTAGAATCGGTGTTGAACTTATAAATGAATACACCGAGAGCCGCTGTAATGATAAACAGAATTACAGATGCTGTAGCTGAATATCCGTAGTTAGGCTGAGCAGTATGGAAGTTATCATAGATAAACACTGCAGCTGTCTTCAGTGTAGGTCTGATCGTTCTGCCTTCGTGTAGCAGATACGGAATATCAAACATCTGAAGTCCGCCTATTAACGAAGTTATAACAACATAAATGAATATAGGCTTTAAGATAGGCATTGTGATCCTAAAGAAAGTATGTAAGCCACTTGAACCATCTATTGAAGCAGCTTCATAAATTGAATTGTCGATTCCGAAAATACCGGACATAAGTAACAGCATTGTGTTACCGAACCACATCCACGACTGAATTATCATAACGAGAATTCTTGAAGCCCATGCATCATTAATGAAGGGGAAGGCATCTTTGATCCAACCGAAATTCAAAAGCATAGAGTTTACTGCACCATACTTAGTGTTACCGAATATCATAAGGAATATAGCGGCAACAGAAGCGGCAGTTATAATGTTAGGCAGATACATAACTACTTTAAAGAAGCCTGTACCTTTAATCTTTACTCGTACATCAGAGAACCATACAGCAAGAAGAAGTGAAAGCAGAAGCTGTATTACGAAGTTTCCAACCCAAAGGATAAATGTATTACCGAGACAATTTAAAAATTCTTTTTGTATGGCAGCCCCGGCACTGAATTGACCTTCCTCACCGAATAAAAGAAACTGGTAATTCTGTAATCCTACAAACTGATCACTTGTAATACCGTTGCCTTTAAAACTCAAAACAAAAGTATTTATCAGAGGATAAATCATAAAGAATGAGTATACCAGAAAAAACGGTAGTATAAAGAAATATCCGTATTTCGAATAACTAACCATTTTGTGAGGTTTTCTGGCAGTGTTCTGCATAAAATACACACCTTTCTACTGATTTTAGCTAAAAAATTTACAATATACGCTTATGGGCAAAACGCCCATAAGCAATATATTGTAGTGTTAATCAATAAATTAATTTGTGTTCAAGAAACTTGATGATTATTCAACTGTGATCTCAGGGAACGCAGCCTTAACCTTCTGCTTGAAGTCAACGATTGCATCGTCCTTAGTAGCAAATGTACCATCGAGGTAACCATTTACAGAGTCATTGAAGAAGCCCTTGATCTTGGAGTCATACTTAGTGATGATACCATCCATCTTGATGCCGTCAGCCTGGCTGTAAAGAATCTGGAACTGATCCTGACCATCCTTAAGGAGAGCGTTCTTGTTTGTCTTAGCATCAACAAGACCCTTCATAACTGTCTTGTTATCGCAGAAGTCACCTGTTTTTTCAGAGTACTTCTTCATTGTATCAGCGTTAACTGTGAAGAATTCGATGAATTCCTTAGCAAGTGTCTTGCTGTTGCACTTTGTAGAAACGCCGAGCCATGTGCCGCCCCAGAAGTAGCTTGTAGGACCTGCGCAGAGAGCGAACTTAGCGTCTAAACCAGCTGTGTCACCACCGTCAGAACCGGCTGTGAAGTTAGAAAGCATTGAACCCTTACCACTTGTAAGACCCCATGTAGAAGCGAACTCGCCCATTGCTGTGCCATCGTTCATAGCTGCATACCAAGCGCCATCCCACTGAGGAACGCCTGCCATGTACTTGTTGTCCTTGAAGCTCTTAGCTATGTCATAGAAATCAGTAGCTGTATCCATTTCGAGCTTGCCGTCTACAACCCAAGCCTTTGTTCTGTTAGCCTGGTAAACCTGCCACAGACCACCTTCAGTAGCTGTTAAAGAGGTCTTGCCGCCGGACTTCTCATATACTGTAGCGGCTGTCTTCTGGAATGTATCCCAGTCCTTAACGAGTTCCTGCATCTGATCAGGATTCTCAACGCCAAGGTATTCCTTAGCAAGATCTGCATTGTAAAGGAAACCACCGGGAGCAGCCTGGAATGAAGCACCCTTAAGTACGCCTGCTTCGTTTGTACCGATAGCAACTGTGTAGCCATAAGCATCCTTGTACTGATCTTCTGTAATACCTACAGCAGAAAGAGGAGCAGTCAGTTTGTCATCGTTGATGTACTGAAGAATCCAGTCAGCTTCGAGACACATAAGGTCAGCATCGCCGTCACCTTCGAGGTACTGAGGATACTGGTCACGTCCGCCTTCACCGTTGGAGCCCTGAGCAACAACCTTGATCTTGTCCTCTGAATAGCCCTTTTCTTCGCAGAACAGCTTAACCATGTTTCTGATGTCTGAGTTACTCTCCCAAGCAAGGATTGAAAGTGTGTCATCATCATCCTTGAGTTCAACTGCGGGAGTTTCAACCTTTGACTCATCGCCACCTGTTGATGATGCATCTGTTGATGTTGTAGATGAAGCATCACCGCTTGCTGTAGAGTTTGCACCGCTTGCTGTAGAGCTTGTAGCGTTGCTTGAGCAGCCTGCAACTGCGCCGAGAATTGATGCAGATGCTAAAACAGCTGCTAAAATTCTTTTCTTCATTGGTAATTCCTCCAGAATTATTCATTTAGTGTAATATAGAAGCTATATACACTGCCTGACCTTTCGGTCTCGTTTTTTTGAGGATTATCGAACTCTCTCCGATAGCTCATCGCCCATCCGGCTTATCGCTCTGCACTGCAACAACCTTATGAGTTACTGCCGGCTATCACAATTCACCAAAAAGGTTTAATGCCTATCAAAAGATTTGTTCACATTTCTCCTCGTTGCCATAATGATATCACAGATTTCACAAATTTGCAATAGTTTTAAGCTCGAAATTTTGTTTTTTTACCGTAAACGATTACAAAAAATGATTTTTTGCGTTTTTTTCGTTAAAATGCACAAAAAATCGTTACACATTTGTAATAAAAGATTAGTAATACGATTACTGATTTTTTCGTTTTTCCGCTTTGTTATCATAAAAATTAGAATTGTAACGCCGTGTAAACGATTTTACGCTAACTAAGTTCACAAAAAATTTATAAAGTAACAAATGTATATATGTCACAAAAAACAACGTAGCAATTTGTTAAAAAAGCACAATTTGAGAGTTTTTCTGTTTTTGCACTTGAATTTGCTATTAAAATAATGTAGAATAATAGAGTAGTAAAAACGGAGGAAAGCAACTATGAGTATGAATCTTTTAAAACAGCTTAAGACAGCTTCGATACATCACTCATTTTCATTTTGCAAATCTCTGTATTCAAAAGTAGTATAAGTGTATTTTAAGCTGTGATTGTTTAACACAGCTTAATTTATTTTTTTTGGAAAGGACATTCACCTATGAAAAAAGTTGCAATAGTAATGGGCAGTGATTCCGACCTTCCTGTAGTGAAGAAGGCTGCCCAGGTTCTTAAAGATTTTGGTATTCCGACCGAGATGAGAGTTCTCTCAGCGCACCGCTGTGCGGCTCAGGTTTCTGACTTTGCCGTAAATGCAGAGGATAACGGAATCGGCGTAATAATCGCCGCAGCAGGAAAAGCGGCTCACCTTGCAGGAGCAATTGCAGGTCAGACTCCCCTACCGGTTATCGGCATACCGATAAAAGCAAGCGCACTTGAAGGAATCGACGCACTTTTATCTACAGTACAGATGCCTGCCGGCGTGCCCGTAGCAACTGTCGCTATCGACGGCGCCGCAAATGCGGCTTATCTTGCGGTTCAGATACTCGCCGTATCCGATGATGCCCTCATGGATAAGCTTAAGGCTTACCGTGCTTCTCAGACAGCAAAGGTTCTTGAGGCTGATAAGAAGATGGAGCAGGTTCTTGCCGAACTGTAATCTGTGTACTATTTTAATATATAATATAATATCATAAAAAATGCGGCACAGCCGTTTCAAGAAAGGATAAAAACAATGGAAAAGAAAGAACAGCTTTATGAAGGAAAAGCAAAGAAGGTTTACGCTACAGACGACCCCGATCTCGTAATCGTATCTTACAAGGATGACGCAACAGCATTCAACGGCCTTAAGAAAGGTACGATCGCAGGCAAGGGTGTTATAAACAACAGAATGACTAACTATATGTTCGGTCTTCTTGAAAAAGCCGGCGTTCCCACCCATCTTGTAAAGGAACTTAACGACAGAGAAACACTCGTTAAGAAGGTTTCTATAGTACCTCTTGAGGTTATCGTAAGAAATGTTGCCGCCGGCAGCTTCTCAAAGAAGCTCGGCGTAGAGGAAGGCACAAAGCTTCTCTGCCCTACTCTTGAGTTCAGCTACAAGAACGACGATCTCGGCGATCCCTTTATCAACGATTATTATGCGCTGGCTCTCGGACTTGCTACAAAGGAAGAGATCGACCTTATATCCGATTACGCCTTCAAGGTAAACGCATTTATGGTTGACTTCTTCAAGAAGCTGAATATCGACCTTATCGACTTCAAGATCGAATTCGGTAAGACTTCAGACGGCACTATCATTCTTGCTGACGAGATTTCTCCCGATACCTGCCGCTTCTGGGACAGCACAACACACGAGAAGCTCGACAAGGATCGCTTCCGTCGTGATATGGGCGGCGTTGAGGACGCTTACGCAGAGATTATGAAGCGTCTGATGGGCGAATAATACAAATTTAATAGAAAAGGCAGGAATAAATATGGGCGGATTTTTCGGCGCAGCGTCAAAGAACGATTGCGTTACCGATGTTTTTTTCGGAACTGACTATCACTCCCATCTCGGTACACGCAGAGGCGGTATGACGGCATACAGCCCCGAGTACGGCTTCCAGCGTGCTATCCACAGCATTGAGAACTCACCGTTCAGAACAAAGTTTGAGCAGGACGCAACGGCTATGAGAGGCAAGCTGTGTATCGGCTGTATCAGCGATACCGATCCCCAGCCCTTGCTGGTTCGTTCAAAGCTCGGTATTTACTCCGTGTGCAGCGTCGGTATAATCAGAAATGCCGAAGCGCTGTCGGATGAACTGCTTGAAAGCGGATGTGCAAACTTTGAGACGATGAGCAGCGGAAGCATTAACTCAGGCTCGCTCATAGGTGCGCTCATTGCACAGAAGGATAACTTCACCGACGGAATAAGATACGCTCAGAGCAAAATTGAGGGCACAATGTCCCTTATCATTCTGACTAAGGACGGAATTATCGCCGCAAGGGATAAAAACGGCAGACTGCCTATTATAGTAGGCAGAAGAAGCGACGGATACTGCGTTTCACTTGAATCCTTCGCATTCCAGAAGCTCGGCTACTCCACATACAAGGAGCTTCGCCCCGGAGAGATAGATATGATAACCTCCGACGGATGCGAGGTACTGAGCGAGGGCAGCGATGACAATATGCGGATATGTTCGTTTTTATGGACATATTACGGTTATCCCAATGCGGTATATGAGGGCGTAACGGTTGAAACAATGCGTACCCGCAACGGTGAGATAATGGCGGAGAACGATATTAAGAACGGCAAGCTTCCCGATGTAGACTATATCTGCGGAATACCCGATTCGGGCGTTCCTCATGCAATAGGTTACGCCAACCGAAGCGGAATACCGTTTGCCCGTCCGTTTATAAAATATACTCCCACATGGCCAAGAAGCTTTATGCCGACCAACCAGACAATGAGAAATCAGGTCGCAAAGATGAAGCTGATTCCGGTTCATGAGCTTATAGAGGGTAAAAGATTGCTGTTCGTTGACGACAGCATAGTAAGAGGAACTCAGATGAGAGAGACAGTAGAGTTCCTTTATGAAAACGGCGCTAAGGAAGTACACATGAGAAGCGCCTGTCCTCCGATAATGTACGGCTGTAAGTATCTCAACTTCTCACGCAGTACATCGGAGATGGAACTTATCGCCAGACAGATCATTGATGAAGCCGAGGGTGCAGACGGTATCAGATTTATCGACGAGTATAGTGACACCAATACCGAAAGAGGCAAAAAGCTCAGAGAAGAGATTTGCCGCAGACTCAAGCTGACATCGCTTGAATTTCAGTCATTGGAAGGCACTGTACGGGCAATAGGCAAGCCCGAATGCGGACTTTGCACTTATTGCTGGAACGGAAAGGAATGACTCCATTGACCAACGGTTTGCATGAAGAATGCGGCGTATTCGGTGTTTTTGCAAAAGAAAAGACAAATGTTGCCGCAACCACTTATTACGGATTATTTGCTTTACAGCACAGAGGACAGGAAAGCTGCGGCATTGTTGTGAATGATGACGGAGTTTTCAACTCATACAAGGACACGGGACTTGTAAACGATGTTTTCACTCCCGAGAAGCTTGAAGGGCTGGGGCTCGGAAATATGGCGGTCGGCCATGTGCGCTACGGTACAACGGGCGCAAACGCCAGACTCAACGCACAGCCAATTCTCGTTAATCATTATAAAGGAAGAATGGCGCTTGCTCATAACGGCAACCTTGTAAACACCTATGAGCTTCGCCATGAGCTTGAAAAGCAAGGCTCGATATTCCATACAACAAGCGACACCGAAGTTATCAGCTATCTGATAACAAAAGAACGGCTTGATGCCCCTTCTATTGAAGAAGCCGTCAACCGTGCGATGAACAGGATAAACGGTGCATATTCACTTGTTATCATGTCTCCGGCAAAGCTTATTGCCGCCCGTGACGAAAACGGCTTCAGACCGCTGTGTTACGGTGTTACCGAAGAAGGAACCTATATAGTAGCTTCAGAGAGCTGCGCTCTTGACTCGGTAGGAGCAAAATTTGTAAGAGATATTCTTCCCGGCGAAATAGTAGTATTCGATGAGGACGGCGTCCGTTCTATCACCGACCATTGCGGCAAGCGTCCGCATACAATGTGCGTATTTGAATACATCTATTTTGCACGCCCCGACTCTGTTATTGAAGGCGCATCCGTACATGAGGCAAGGCTGAGAGCAGGAGCTTTCCTTGCGCTTGAGCATCCGGTGCAGGCAGATATCGTAGTAGGCGTTCCCGATTCGGGAATCGACGCGGCGATAGGCTACTCGCACCAGTCAGGCATTCCATACGGCATTGGATTTATCAAAAACAAATATATCGGCAGAACCTTTATTTCTCCGGGGCAGTCGTCCCGTGAGGATAAGGTACGCATAAAGCTGAACGCAGTAGCAAGCATGGTTAAAGGCAAACGTGTTGTGCTTATCGACGACTCTATCGTAAGAGGCACGACAAGCGGCAGAATAGTAAAGCTGCTTCGTGAGGCAGGCGCTACAGAGGTACACATGAGAGTATCTGCTCCGCCTTTCTTAAACCCCTGCTATTACGGCACGGATATTGATTCAAGAGACCATCTTATTGCTTGTCATCATACGGTAGAAGAGATAAGCAAAATTATAGGTGCGGACTCTCTGGGATATCTTAGCGTTGACAATGCAAAGAAGCTCGCAGTTCACACAGGAGGCTGCAGTGACTGCGGATATTGTACCGCTTGCTTCAGCGGAGAGTATCCGACAGATGTACCTACAGAAATGTACAAGGACAAATTTGACAGAAAAATAAGCGAAAGTAAGACAGAAACCACCAAATAAGGACTAAGTCCCCAAACGGAAGGAATTAATTTTATGAAGAACAGTTTTTCAGAAAGCTATAAGGCAGCAGGCGTAGATGTTACCGCAGGCTATGAAGGCGTTCGTCTGATGAAAAAGGATGTAGAGCGCACAAATATTCCGGGCGTACTGACCGGTATCGGCGGCTTCGGCGGACTCTTTCAGCCCGATCTTACCGACATCAAGGAGCCGGTGCTCGTATCCGGTACAGACGGCGTAGGCACCAAGCTGAAATTAGCATTTTTAATGGACAAGCATGATACTATCGGTATAGACGCAGTTGCGATGTGCGTAAACGACATTATCTGCTGTGGTGCAAAGCCCCTCTACTTCCTTGACTATATTGCAATCGGCAAAAATGTTCCCGAAAAGGTTGCCGCTATCGTCAAGGGTGTTGCAGACGGCTGTGTGCAGGCAGGCTGTGCCCTTGTAGGCGGCGAGACAGCCGAGCATCCCGGTATGATGCCCGAAGATGAATACGATATCGCAGGCTACAGCACCGGCATAGTTGACAAGAGCAAGATCATCGACAACAGCACCGTAAAAGAAGGAGATATAATCATAGGTCTTGCTTCTACGGGTGTTCATTCAAACGGTTTCTCGCTTGTCAGAAAAGTATTTGATATCAACAGCAAGGAAGTTCTTGATGAAATGCTCCCGACCGGCAAAACTCTCGGCGAGACGCTTCTTACTCCCACAAAGATATATGTAAAGCCTATCTTAGAGCTTATCTCAAAGATAAATGTCAAGGCTATCTCTCATATCACAGGCGGAGGATTCAATGAGAATATTCCCCGTTCTCTCCCCGACGGATTTACAGCCAAGATTACAAAGCACAGCTATGAAGTTCCCTACATATTCAAGCACCTGCAGGAAGTCGGCGGAATATCCGAGCATGATATGTACAATACATTCAATATGGGTATAGGTATGACCGTTGTTGTAGATAAGGACGACGCTGACGAAGCTGTAAGCATCCTTCGTTCTGCCGGTGTTGAAAGCTTCTGCATAGGCACGATAATCAAAGGTGACGAGGGCATCGTAATAGAATAATATGAAGAATATCGTTGTTTTGGTTTCGGGCGGCGGAACTAATTTACAGGCGCTTATCGACGCCGAGAAGTCCGAAGGACCCGGCGGAGGCAAGATAACCTGTGTTATTTCATCAAAGCCCGACGCTTACGCTCTTACAAGAGCCTCTGATAACGGAATAAAAACAAGAGTCCTTGCACGAAAGGACTACTCCGATGTTGCCGCTTACAGCAAGGCAATGCGTGACGCTCTTATTGAGGAGAACGCCGATCTCGTAATCTACGCAGGCTTTATGACGATACTTGACGAGCAGGTCTGTGACGCTTTCAGATACAAGATGATAAATGTGCATCCTGCACTTATCCCCTCTTTTTGCGGAAAGGGCTACTACGGACTTCACGTTCACGAAGAAGCGCTTAAAAAGGGTGTCAAGGTGACGGGAGCTACCGTTCACTTTGTTACTGCAGAGTGCGACGCAGGTCCTATTATACTGCAAAAGGCGGTAGAAGTAGAAAACGGCGATACCCCCGAAACGCTCCAGAAGCGAGTAATGGAGCAGGCAGAGTGGAAGATACTCCCCCGTGCCGCACGTCTTTTCTGCGAGGGAAAGATAACCGTAAAAGACGGCATAACTGTAATTGAAGAATAATGAACGAAGAAAAATTCAGCGGTAAAGCCGAAATATACGATAAGTACCGCCCTACCTACCCTGCCGCACTGATTGACATTCTATATAAAGAAATACACGGCGATGAAAACAGACGTGTTGCCGATATCGGCGCAGGAACGGGTATTTTTACAAAAGCACTTCTCGGAAAATTCCGCAACGTCACAGCTGTTGAACCGAACGGCGATATGTATTCGGTGCTGAAAGCAAATCTGCCGGAAATTACTGCTGTACAGAGCAGTGCCGAAAACACCGGGTTGCCATCACATTCGTTTGACCTTATCACCACCGCGCAGGCATTCCACTGGTTTGACAAGGACAGGTTCAGAAATGAATGTGCACGTCTTTTAAAACCCGGCGGTAAGCTTGCCGTTGTATGGAACAGACGTGTAAGGAATGATTTTTCGGCAAGACGTGATGAGGTCTGTACGAAATACTGCGGAACATTCCACACGGGACACGTCTTTATCGGACATAACGGTGTTGATGAAGACAAAGAGGGCGACAGATTTTTCAAAGAAGTATATTTTGACGACTGCAAGGTTTTCACATACGATAACCCGTTTCTTATGACAAAAGAACAGTTTATCGGCGATACGCTGTCGCGTTCTTATGCACCGCAAAGCAGTGACGGAAATTATAAAGATTTTTTATCGGAGCTTGAAAAAGCTTTTGACGAATTTGTAACGGACGGTCGGGTGACCGTGTTATATCAGACGGTGTGCTATCTCGGCACACTGTAATAAACAGGAGGCTATATGGAAGTTGTAACACTTGAAAAAGAGCTTAACTCGCTTGCTTATCACGGCAGAGGCATCGTAATCGGAAAATCTCCCGACGGCAAAAAAGCGGTTATCGCTTATTTCATTATGGGCAGAAGCGAAAACAGCCGCAACAGAGTTTTTGTTGAAGACGGCGAGGGAATCAGAACACAGGCATTTGACGAGTCAAAAATGTCCGATCCCCACCTTATCATCTACGCTCCGGTAAGAGTGCTCGGCAATAAGACGATAGTAACAAACGGCGACCAAACCGATACTATCTATGAGCTTATGGACAAACAGATGACATTTGAGCAGGCACTGAGAACAAGAGAGTTTGAAGACGACAAGCCCAACTACACACCGAGAATATCGGGTATAGTGCATCTGGACAACGGCGAGATGAACTACGCCATGTCTATTCTCAAGAGTGCAGACGGAGATGGCTCTTCCTGCCAGAGATACACCTACGCATACAGCGATCCGTTAAACGGAAAGGGCAAGTTTATACATACCTACAAGGGCGACGGCAATCCCCTGCCGAGCTTTGAGGGCGAACCCAAGACAGTAGTCATTCCCGATATGGATATAGACGCTTTCACAGCGTATGTATGGGAAAATCTTAATGCCGACAACAAGGTATCTCTGTTTACACGCTACATTGATATTGCTACCGGCGAATACGAATCACGCATAGTAAACAAGAACTGTTAAGCGAAAGGACTTTTAAAATGAACGAACTTCAGTTAAAATACGGCTGCAACCCCAATCAGAAGCCGTCAAGAATATTTATGGCAAACGGCAACTCGCTTCCCATTGAGGTACTAAACGGAAAGCCCGGCTACATAAACTTTATGGACGCATTCAACGGCTGGCAGCTTGTAAGCGAGCTTAAAAAGGCTACAGGACTTCCCTCCGCAACTTCCTTCAAGCACGTATCCCCCGCAGGCGCAGCAGTAGGCCTTCCGCTTACCGACACTCTAAAAAAGATATACTGGGTAGACGATCTCGGCGAGCTTTCTGCTCTTGCCTGCGCTTATGCAAGAGCAAGAGGCGCTGACAGAATGTCATCTTACGGCGATTTCATCGCTCTGTCCGATAAGTGCGATGTTTCTACCGCAAAGATCATCCAGCGTGAAGTATCCGACGGCGTAATCGCCCCCGACTACGAACCCGAAGCTCTCGAAATACTCAAGTCAAAGAAAAAGGGCAACTACAACATTATAAAGATAGACCCCGCATATATCCCCGAGCCTATCGAACGCAAGCAGGTTTACGGCATAACCTTTGAACAGGGCAGAAACGAGCTTGTAATCGACGATAACCTGTTCTCAAACATTGTTACCGATAATAAGAATATACCCGAGAGTGCTAAGATAGACCTTGCTATTGCAATGATAACCCTTAAGTACACTCAGTCAAACTCCGTAGCTTACGCTTGCGGCGGTCAGGCTATAGGTATCGGCGCAGGTCAGCAGTCAAGAATCCACTGCACACGCCTTGCAGGCACAAAGGCTGATAACTGGTATTTAAGACAGTCTCCTAAGGTAATGGGCTTACAGTTCGTTGACAACATCAAGCGTGCCGACAGGGATAACGCAATCGACCTTTACATCGGCGAGGATTATATGGATGTTCTTGCAGACGGTGCATGGGAGCGCATTTTCAAGGTTAAGCCCGAAGTATTCACGACAGAAGAAAAGAAGGCTTGGCTTGCAACGATGAAGGGTGTTTCGCTCGGCTCTGACGCATTCTTCCCCTTCGGCGACAATATCGAAAGAGCGCACAGAAGCGGTGTTGAGTATATCGCACAGCCCGGCGGCTCTATCCGTGACGACAATGTTATCGACACCTGCAACAAGTACGGTATAGCAATGGCGTTCACCGGTATAAGACTGTTCCACCACTGATATTACGGCACGGACAAAGGCGTTTTTCGACCGCTTTCTTCCTGCCATTAAGGAGGATAAATATGAAAAAAATTCTTTCAGCATTATGTCTGTCTGCTCTGCTCATAGCCGCAGTAGGATGCTCGGGAAATACCATAAGTATGTCGGATAGCAACAGCTCCGCTACGCATGAGGAAAGTTCGGACACCAAGAGTTCGGACACATCCGAAGAATCTTCGGTTACTTCGGAAGAATCTTCCGTTGATGAAACGAGCAAGGAAGAAAGCTCCTCGTCTGAGCCTGCTATTGAGACTTCTTCTGATGTAAGCTCCTCAGTAGAATCAGAATATTCAGTTTACAACGGCGAGGGTTATACGATAAAAGCCGACAGCTCAAAGTGGAAAACAGTTACTACAGCGGGAATGGATGTTTCATACAATTATCTTGGTAGTGACGCAGTTACAACAATCAGCACAGGCATACAGGTTTTATCGTTAGGCGGCGAATCACTTACATTAAAACAGGTTGCCGAGCAAACTATAAATAGTTTAAAGTCGATTGACGGCTATAATTTCAAAAGCTCGGAGCAAATCAAGATAAACGGCAATGACGCATATCTTTTACTCACAGAATATAAGGCAACCAACAATATAACGGTAATTCTGGATCAGCGTTTACAGATGCATAACGGTAAAATATATGTGTTCCAGTCAGCTTACGACCCCGATATAAGCGACTCGGCAAAAGCCGATCTTGAAGAGCTGCTGGCTTCGTTTACCTTTTCCGATTAATAGGGCACTATCCAAAGAGGAATATTATGCACTTTAATGCAGTAGATAACGATCTTCTCGACGGCAGATTCGAGTTCAGGCAAAGCGGAACATTCAAAGTGCTTTCCGAATATGCAAGTATCAAAGTGATAATTGCTATTGTTGCAGAGTTTTTTGCCGCTTACTATACCATTTCGGTTATTCTTTTCGGAGGCGCACTGTCATACAACAGTTCGATTGTAGTAATTCGAATCGCCCTGAGTGTTATTCTCCCTATTCTTCCGCTATGGTATATGGCTATAGTTGCAGGCGGTGAAGAACAGTACAAATATTCTGCGGATAACCATGTGATGCGTATTGCAAGCAAGCGGCACACATACATTTTTCGCTATGAGGATGTACAAAGCGTCATATACGAACCTTTAAAACTCTTTTGCAAGCAAAAAGGATATACCGTAAAAATAACGGCGAAAAACTGTAAAGCGTCGTTTCGCTACATTATGCCGAACAGCGCCGAGTTTCAAAACACAATGTCCACCCCTTTTCATATCCTTGAAAAAGCGAAATCGAAAACGCAGGATAAAAACGACCGTTTTTGACAGAAGTATAGTATAGGCATACAGCCGTTTTAAAAAAACAATTAATTACAGAAAGGGAGAACAGATATGAAAAAGGCAATAGCCATAATATGTCTTGCGGCGGCGGCAATAATGCTTGCCGGTTGCTCGGGTAAGGCAATAACGCTTCCGAATGTGGATACATCACGCCCGTCAGCCACCACTGACGGCTCGGAAAGCTCTGTGCCTGAAACAAGTGATGTAAATTCATCGCAGGCAGAAACTACAACTACCAACACAACAGCACCTGAAACCACTACAACAAAAGCACCCGAAACCACCACAACAAAAGCACCCGAAACCAAACCGTCGGCTGTCACAACTACCGTAAAAGAGCCAAAGCCCGACGCTACAACCAAAGCAACAACTACAGAAAAGCAGGATTCTCCCGCACCTACAAAATTCATTACTTTCAGCGACGGTACATACACATTTAAGCTTGACGCGTCGATTTGGAAGAAAACCGGTGATACCGATTATGATGTGGACGCCGTTTACGATGAGGGCGATACTACCATCCTTGCAATCAATATGATGAAATCAACAAAGGCAGAGCTTGGTGAAGACTATGAAAGCCTCAGCCTAAAAGAAATGGGTGATACGCTGACAGACGAATATGAGGAGATCGGTTTTACTATTACTTCATCAGGTGTAGAAAAGGTAAACGGCGTTGACGCATATCATATAGTTTTCTCTATTGTGTACGATCAGCACGTATACATATTTGAAAGCGGAGAAAACATTTTCATTATTACGATAGGCTGTGGGGATGATCCCAACGGCAATGCGCAGGAGATAGCAGCTGATGCTCTCAAAGGCTTCTCGCTGAACTAATGAGCATAAAGGTAAGTGAACCCCTGTTGCCCGACTCGCTTATAACGATAACCGATATAACAAGTGAGCTTGAGCGTGCAAGAGAAGAAGAAACGGACTTTTGCACAGACAGATTTGAAAAGCAGTTCTGTGAAAATACAAATTTTTCATCGCTGTATTTCAGGGATTGTATGTTTATGACAAGCAGATTCACTGATTGCGATTTTACAAAGTGCGCTTTCATAAACTGTGTATTTAAAGGCTGTGACCTATCGAACAGCGACTTTTCCGACAGCTGTTTCAAGCAGTGCAGTTTTTCCTCCTGCAAAGCAGTAGGAGCAGCTTTCAAAGGCTCGTATCAAAAGAATGTCTTCTTTGACGGAGGCAGTTTTGAACTGTCGGATTTTCAGCGTTCAAAGCTGAGTAATGTCCGTATTACAGATACCGACTTTTCCTCTGCTCTTTTCTCCTCCTGTGAGATAAAGCAGACGGAACTTCAAAATGTCGGTTTCGCAAAGGCTGTGTTTTTCGGCACAAAGCTTGCAGGACTGGATTTCACCTCCTGTAACATAGAAGGACTTACGGTGTCCGACACAGGAGCAGAACTGAAAGGTGCAAAGGTCGATGTTTGGCAGGCGGCGATGTTCGCAAAGCTGCTCGGACTCATCGTAGAATAATAATTTAAAGAAAGGCAGATAAAAAATGAATGTACTTGTAATAGGCGGAGGCGGAAGAGAGCACGCAATAATAATGGCTCTTTCAAAATCCAAAAAGGTAGATAAGCTGTATGCCGCACCCGGCAACGGTGGTATATCAAAATATGCCGAATGCTTCAATGTCAAAGCAACCGATATAGAGGGATGTGTTGAGCTTGCCAAAAAGCTTAAGCCCGATTATGTTTTCGTAGCACCAGATGATCCGCTTGTAATGGGCATGGTAGACAGGCTCAACGAAGAAGGCTTCAAGACCTTTGGGCCTCGTGCAAATGCCGCTATTCTTGAAGGAAGCAAGGTTTTTTCAAAAGCTCTGATGAAGAAATACGGCATACCTACAGCCGCATATGAGACCTTCACCGACGCCGACTCGGCAATTGAATATCTGAAGAAGCAAAACAGCTACCCTGCTGTTATCAAATGCGACGGACTCGCTTTGGGCAAGGGCGTAATCATTGCAAAAGACGAGCAAGAGGCTGAGGCGGCGGTTAAATCAATGCTGCTTGACGGCAAGTTCGGCAAGTCCGGCAGTGAGATAGTTATTGAAGAGTTTATGACAGGCCCCGAAGTTACCGTTCTTGCATTTACCGACGGCAAGACAGTAAAGCCTATGGTAAGCTCAATGGATCACAAGCGTGCTTATGACAATGACGAAGGTCTGAATACCGGCGGTATGGGCACAATAGCGCCCAATCCTCTTTACACAGCCGACAAACAGCAGGAATGTATGGAAAAGATATTCCTTCCTACAATAAAGGCGATGGCGGCGGAAGGCAGACCTTTCAAAGGCTGTCTGTACTTCGGACTTATGCTTACGCCAAACGGTGCTAAGGTTATTGAATATAACTGTCGTTTCGGCGATCCCGAAACTCAGGTAGTTCTCCCTCTGCTTGAAACCGATATTATGGACATAATCGAAGCAATCTGGGAAGAAAAGCTTGACGAGCTTGATATAAAATGGGCTGACAGATCCTGCGCCTGCGTTGTTATAGCAAGCGGCGGATATCCTGAAAAATACGAGACGGGAAAAGAAATTAGCGGCCTTAACGAAAACGGTCAGTGCGACGGCGCATTTGTATACCATGCAGGCACAAAGCTTGAAGACGGCAAGTTCCTTACAGCCGGCGGAAGAGTTCTCGGTGTAACCGCTTACGGCGATACTCTGAAAGAAGCTCTTGACAGCGCGTATAAGGCTGTAGACGGTATTACATTTGAAAAAGCGCACTTCCGTCACGATATAGGCAAAAAAGCACTCTCTGCCGACAAATAAATGTAAAAAAGCCCTTGCAATTTAATTTCATATATGTTATAATAGCATTTGCGTGTTAGAATAAATTTGGGTATGTACGAAAAATTCTACTTATCCTATTCCTATAAGGAGGACATATAAATGGGAATAATTGAAATAATCAGTGCTATTGTTCTGATAATAGCCTGTGTTTTCATCGTAATGGTCGTACTTATGCAGGATACAAAGCAAGGTATGTCACAGACAATTGCAGGCGGCAGTGCAGATAACTACTATCAGAAGAACTCCGGCAGATCAAATGAAGCAAAGCTCAACAAAATGACAAAGATCGCCGCTTTTATCTTCTTCATAGTTGCTCTTATCGTTAACATCATCGTTATGTACAGCGGTAACTTCAAGCAGAACTCCACAACATCGGGCACTACTTCATCTGTTACAAGCACAACTTCGGAGACTTCAAGCACAACTTCTAATGAAAGCACAGCTTCCGATGCTTCAAGCACAACATCAGATGAAAGCACAGCTTCGGATACTTCATCGGTTGCAGAATCTTCAGAAACTGCTTCATCGGACGAGGCGGCAAGCTCAGAAGCAACCGAGTCAACGGAATCTGCTGAATAATACGGATATTATTAAAGGTCGGCATTTGCCGACCTTTTTGTTGTATATGAAGGGTACAGAAAAGCCGCTGTGAGTTGCACAGCGGCTCATTCTTTTACATATTACTTGATGATATACTTATCAAGCTC